>JAJDER010000153.1 GCA_029259725.1 Planctomycetota bacterium
GGGCCTTCGTGGCAAGGAGCAGCGGCGTGGTCGACGCGGAGGCGGGGTGCACACCCCGTCGAGCATCGACCGCGCCGCTCGACGCAGCCATGGAGGTCCTGGTGATTCCGCAGCAGAAGCTGGTGAGAAGTCCAGGCTAGCACTCGACCGGCGCCGTCAGTTCGACGTGCCCTGCAGGCCGTTGGACGCCGCGAAGCCGAAGCTGCCGCCGATGTCGCTGACCCAGTGCTGGAAGTACACGCTGATGCCCGCCGGCACGCCGGACGGCCACAGGAACGGCAGGCTGAACGAGCCCGCGCCCGTGGGCAGGCCGGCAATCACGATGTCGGCGTTCGGGACGAGCACACCGCCCTTGAAGGCCGCGCCCAGCTGACTGAAGCCCGTGACGAGCGCGGTGCTCGAACCGGCCAGCGCGTCGGTCAGGTCCAGGCTGTTGAGCGAGCCGTCGCTGAGCGGGCCGGTGCCGGCCAGCGCGGGCGTGATCCCACCGGTGCCCGCCTTGCCGTTGCCCAGGTCGGTCCAGGTGTCGCCCGGCGCCGCGATGGTCAGGGTCTGGTTGGCGGCCACGTCGGTGAGCACGGTCTCGGTGCCGTTGATCCACTTCACCTTGAGCTCGTCGATGCTGGTGAACGGGCCCAGGCCGAAGTGCGCCGACAGCTCGCCCATGCTCAGGAAGTTGTCGCCACCGTCGATCGGTCGCATCCACGAGTTGGCGCCGATGGTGACCCAGACCTCGCTGTGGTAGCCGTTCGGAGGCAGCGCATCGTCCGCGCTCGTGTCGAGGAAGACGCGCAGCCAGTTGTCGTTCGGCCCGGCCGTGCCCACGATCAGGTCGTTGCGCCAGACCGTGACCGGCTCGTCGTTGGCGAAGATGACCAGGTCCTGGTCGCCGTCGTTCTCGATGTCGAGGTTGGCCAGCCCACGCCCGCGACCGTAATGCGCCAGACCCACGGCCACGGCGGTCTCGGTGAAGGTGCCGTCCGGGTTCTGCAGCCACAGGTAGCTCTGCTCGCCGGAGAACTGGCCGAAGCCGCCGCTGTCGCCATTGGTCTCGACGATGTCCAGGCGCGTGTCGTGGTTGAAGTCCAGCCCGACCGTGCCCCAGCCGTAGCCGCCCAGGTGTACGCCGACAGCCTGGCTGACCTCGTCGTAGAGGTGGTTGCCGAGGTTGTAGTGCATCTTGTTGCCGGTCCAGTTGAAGCTCGGCAGCCAGATCGAGGTGACGTACCAGTCGCGCAGGCCGTCGTTGTTCCAGTCGGCGACGAAGCCGCCCATGCCGTTCTCGGCGGCGCCCAGGCCGCCGGCGTCGGTCACGTCGGTGAAGGTGCCGTCGCCGTCGTTCTTCAGGTAGCGGTTGGTGCCGAAGTCGCTGGCGATGAGCAGGTCCGGCCAACCGTCCCCGTCCATGTCCGCGAAGCGCGGCGTGAAGGACTTCAGGCTGATCGGCGTCGTGCCCCACAGGTCGATGGCCACGGTGATGTCGGTGAAGGTGCCGTCGCCGTCGTTGCGGAACAGGCGGTTGCCCTGGTTGGTGTTCTTGAAGCCGGCCACGAAGAGGTCCAGATCACCGTCACGGTCCGGGTCGCCCCAGCAGCTGCCGTTGCCGTCGCCGTCCACGCCGCCACCGTTGGTGGTCGTGAAGTTCACGCCGGCCGGGCCGGCCACGTCGGTGAAGAAGCCGCCGTCGTTGCGGTAGAGCTTGTGCTGACCCGAGACGCCGCTGCCGCCGCCGGCCGGGCCGGCACTGGTCACGTAGAGGTCGAGGTCGCCGTCGTCGTCGAAGTCGGCCACGCTCGCGCCGCGCCCCTTGTGGATCGCGTTCAGGCCCCAGCCGGAGGCCTCGTCACTGAAGGTCCCGTCCTGCTGGTTGATGTACAGCTTGTCGCGCACGCCGTTGGCCCCGCCGGTCATGGCGAAGATGTCCTGGTAGCCATCGCCGTCGAAGTCGGCCACGACGCCGCCACCCATGTAGTCCCAGTTGCTCATGCCGCCGGTGTTGTGGGTGAAGCCGGCACCGCTGCTGGCGCTCACATCGGTGAAGGACAGCTGCGCGCTCGCGCTGCCGACCAGGACGATCGCGGCGGCCGTCAGGCCGAGGCGGAGATGGGACATGGTTTCCCTCCGTGACGCGTGCGGCGTCCGCTGTGGGTTGGTGGTGCGGCGCGCATCCCGCGCGCGCCCTCGGTCCGGGTTCCGTCGTGCTTGGCTCATGCGGCGGCTAGTTGCGGCCGCTCGTGGGGTCGAGCCACCAGGGTGGATTGTTGACGCCGTCGTACCACCCGATCGTGAGCGGGTCAGGGTCCCACTCGTCGGGCCAGCCGTCGCCGTCCTCCTCGTCGCGGTCTTCGCGGTACTGCTGCTCCAGCTTGTAGGCCTGCTCCAGGTTGATCACCGACAGGACGTTGACGATCTCGCCGTCCTCGTTCACGTAGGTCCCGAAGATCTGCGCCGGATCGTCGAAGAGCCACTCGGGGTTGAAGCGCTCGCCTCCGGTGAGGCGGCCCTCGACGATGAGCTGGTCGGCGATGATGCCGTCCCCGTCGATGTCGGCGGGCAGGGACTCGATGTCGTACAGGACCAGCTTGCGCAGGAACCGCACCAGCTCCTCACGGTCGGCGCGGGAGGCACCGACGTAGAGCGCGGCCGAGGCGGCGGCGTCCCCGGCGTGGCGCCGGATCACGTGGTCGAGGGTCAGCGAGCGGCCGTCGTGCCCCCACGGGAAGCTGCTGCCCACGCCCCACAGCGGCGGCGTGCGCCAGATGCGCGCGATGGTGCCGCCGTAGCCGACCTCGGCGAACCCGTCGCCCATCTCGTGGTGCCGCAGGTCGCTGAAGATCCCGTCCACGTCGTACTCACCGAGTCGCGGCGCGTGCAACGGGTCGCCGCCGATCCCCAGCAGATCGAAGAGCGGAACCAACTCGCCTTCCAGGCGCTGGTCGGCCTCGTCCCAGGTCACCCGGAAGTCGAAGAAGCGGCGGTCGCCCTTGTGCGTGCCATCGGCCTCGACGATCTTCCAGCTCTGCACATGGCAACTCGTGCAGGCCATCTGGTCCATGAGCGCGACGCCCACGTCGTGCTCGGCCTCGGTGCCGGCGAAGGCCGGGCGCGGCAGGTTGAGCATGAACCACTCGCCGTAGTCGAGGTCGCCCTCGCTGATCTCCGTGCAGTAGCCGTCGCCGTCGGGATCCGCGAGGCTGTAGCCGCCCGTCCCCAGGCCCGCGCCGACCTCGACGCCCTGGTCCGGCGGCTGGTGCGTGGCCGGGAACTGGATCGCGCCGGCGTTGCTCGGTTTGCTGATGCCGTCACCGTCGGGGTCGTCCATGGTCGTCGGGTCGTGGGCCTGCAGGCCCGCGTGGGCGCCGAAGGCGTCGATCATGAAGAAGCGCACGGTCGGGTTGAGCGCATCACGCCCCGGCCCCTGACCCCACCCGAAGACGATCAGCTCCAGGTTGTAGCCGAAGGTGGTCACGCCATCGACGGAGTCGGCGCCCTCGACCCAGGCCCCGTTGGCGTCCACGAACCACGGGCGGATGATGTTGTCGAGCTGGGGTCGTCCCGTGGTGCCCCCGTCGAGTTGCGGGTTGCCGTAGTCCACCGTCAGCGGCGAACCGGGATGCGGCTGGATCGTGAGCGACGTCGGCGCGGCCTGCGCCTCGGGAATGCTCACCCAGCCGTCCCCGTTGGTGTCGATCGCGGCGAGCAGGTCGGTGCGCGTCTGCAGCGCGAGCATCTCGATCAGGCCGGCACCGAAGTAGTGCGGCGTGTCGCGCCCGAAGCCGCTGTCCTTGGAGATGTTCATCCCGCCGCCGGGGTTGCCGTTGGGGATGTTGTGGCAGGCGATGCAGCTGACCTGGTTCTGCAGCGTGAGCTTGGCCGTGACGCCGTCGGGCATCGGACCGCCCAGGTTGGCGATGCCGCCGGTGCCGGTCTTGCGGGCGCTGAGCGCGCCGTCGTGCTCCTCGAACTCGCGGAAGTTGAGGTTCCGCCCGAGCATGTAGGCCAGGTAGGGATCGGTGAGCTGGATCTGCAGCGTCGCGCCCGGCTGCTGCACGATCTCGGAGTGGATCGCGCGCACGCGCCGCTCCTTCGGGGAGCGCCCCGAGGCGTCGACGTTCTTGTGATCGCTGCCGGGCAGCTCACGCCGTTCGGCGTACTGGGCGTCGGCGCTGCCGAGCAGGGCGACGAACGCCAGGGTGGCCAGCGCGGCGAACGCGCGCGCGGACCGGGCCCCGCGCGCGGGACCCACCAGCGAGCAGGGCGTGAGCGAGCAGGGCGTGAGCGAGCGGACCCGCGTCTTCTTCATGAGCAGGCTCATCAGTCGTTCACGCCGTTCTTGAAGCCGGCCTGGTTCGGTGCGGGATCCCACACGTCGGGCCAGCCGTCCCCGTCGGTGTCCCTGCGGTAGGTCAGCTCGAGGCCGTAGGCCGCGGAGAGGTTGGTGGCGGCGAAGCTGGTCAACGACTCGCCCTCGGCGTTGATCACCGGGCCCTGGATCTGCACCGGCGTGGTGAACAGCCACTCCGCGTTGAAGCGCTCGGGGCCGGTGTCCATCCCGGCGACGACGAAGTGCTCGACGATGGCACCGTCCCCGTCGACATCGCAGGGCAAGGTCTCGATGTCGTACAGCACCAGCTTCCGCAGGAAGTCGATCAGCGCCTCCTGGGCCGCGACCGGGGCGGCGTCGAACAGCGCGCGCGAGGCCTCCGCATCACCGCCGTGTCGAGCGATCACGTCGCGCAGGCTCAACGACGCGCCGTCGTGCCCCCACGGGAAGCCCGTGCCCACGCCCCACAGGGGCGCCGTGCGCCAGAGCGTCTGCACGCTGCCGTCGTAGGCGAACTCCGCGAAGCCCGCGCCCAGCTCGTGCTGGCGCAGGTCGCTGAACAGGCCTTCGACCTCGAAGCCCCCGAAGCGACGCGCATGGGTGCCGTCCGGTTGCAGGTCGTAGAGCGGGACCAGCTTGCCCTCGAGTCGACCGTCCGCGTCGTCCCAGGTCACCTCGACATCGAACAGGCGCCGGTCGCCGACGAAGCGACCGCCCGCCGACGAGGTCACGCTCGGTCCGCCGCCCTGGGTCATGCCCGTGCCCTGCAGCTCCGGCCGTCGCGTCTTCGGGCGGATGCTCCAGTCCGCGACGTGGCAACCGGTGCAGTCCCAGCCGTCCAGCAGCGCGAGGCCCGCGTCGTACTCGGCGGGCGTTCCCGCGAAGGCCGGTGCCGGCAGGTTCAGCATGAACCACTCGGCCAGGTCGAGGTCGCCCTCGCTGATCTCGGTCTCGTAGCCGTCGTTGTCGGGATCGCCGAGGCTGTAGGGCGCGAAGCCCGCGCCGCCACCGACAGCCGGTCCCTTGTCGGGCGGCTGATGCGTGGCCGGAAACTGGATCGCGCCCACGAGGCTCGGCGTCGACACGCCGTCGTTCTCGGGGTCGTCGAGCGACGTCGGGTCGAAGGCCTCGAGCCCGCCGTGCGTGTCCCATGGATCCCAGAGGAACGCGCGGTTGGTCGGGTTCACCGCCGCGCCGCCCTCGAGATCGAGGAAGCCGGTCTCCTCGTCGAGCAACTCGCGCTCGATGCCCTGCCCCCAGCCCCAGACCTGGAGTTGCAGGTTGTAGCCGCGCGTGTTCACGCCATCGACACCCACGGCGTCATCGACCCACTGACCCCTGGCATCGACGTACCAGACCTTGATGTGGTTGTTGAACTGCGGGCGGCCGGTGGCCGGGTCGATGCGCGGGTCGCCGAAGTCGAGCGGCGTGGCGCCCGGCGTCGGCACCACGAGCAGGGTCCCGTTGCTGGCCGCCGCCTCCGCCTCGCTGATCCAGCCGCTGCGATCGGTGTCGAGCTGATGCAGGATCTCGGTGCGCACCTGGATCGCGAGCATCTCCACCAGGCCTGCGCCGAAGTAGTGCGGGCTGTTGCGTCCGCGCCCGCTGTCCTTGGCGAAGTTGATGCCGCCGCCCGGGTTGCCGTAGGGCTGGTTGTGGCACGCCGTGCAGCTGGCCTGGTTCTGCGCGGTGATCTTGGCCGTGGTGTCGTCGGGCATCGGGCCGGCCAGGTTCCCCAGGCCCGTGAGCAACTGGCTGCCCCCCACGCTGAAGGTCCCGTCGCGCTCGCGGAACTCCCGGAAGTTCAGGTTGCGGCCGAGCTGATACGCCAGGAACGGCTCCTTCGCGATGAGATGCGCCGTGCCGCCCTCGAGCGTCGGGTCGTCGGTGTGCACGGCGCGCACGCGTGGGTTCTTGACCGAGCGCCCCGAGACATCGACCCCCGGTTCTCCGGACCCGAACAGCGCGCTGCGCTCGGCGTACTGGCCGCTCGCCGGCGCCGCGAGGCCGGCGGACACGAGGAACACGACCGCCACGCGAGCGGGCCAGCCGGGGAGCGACATGGATCGGGACTCCGAGAGAGGGCGGACCGGCTCCCAGACCTTCGGGGGTGCCCGGCCCCGGTTCGCGACCCCGAGCTTAGGTGGCGTGCTGGAATCCGTCCATCGGCGGCCTCAGCCGGCCAGGACCCCGGCCAGAGCCACGGCCACGCTCTCGATCTGCGCCGGATCGTGCTCGCTGCACACGGTGAGCCGCAACCGGGACGAGCCGACCGGCACGGTGGGCGGACGCACCGCCGGCACGAGCAGACCGCGTTCGAGCAGGGCCTGGGAGACGGCCACGGCGCGACCGGCGTCCCCGACCGGAACCGGGACGATCGGGGTCGGCCGCGTCGCGTGCTCGGACGCAGGCCTCGCCATCGGGACCCCCGCCGCCGCCAAGGCGGCGCGCAACTCCCGCGATCGACAGGCCAGTCGCCCGACGCGGTCGGGTTCGTCGCGCAACACGGCGAGCCCGGCCCGCGCTGCCGCGACGACCGGCGGCGGCAGCGCTCAGGTGAACACGAAGCCGCGCGAGGTCTGCACGTGCAGCTCGCGCACGGTCTCGTCGACCAGGGCGA
>JAJDER010000154.1 GCA_029259725.1 Planctomycetota bacterium
GGCCCGGGATGAAGCGGTGCATGTCCGAGTAGAGCGTCACGCGCTGGATGAAGGACGCTCGATAGGCCTTGAGCGTGCAGCCGAAGTCGTGCAGCGGCACGCCGGTGATCTCGGCCAGCAGGCGGTTGGCCAGCAACGACGGCAGGGTGCGGCTGGCGAAACTGTCCGCGCGATGCCGGCGCCAACCGCTGACCACGTCCCAACCGGCGTCCACGTCGGCCAGCAAGCCGGGGACGTCGCGGGGGTCGTTCTGCCCGTCGCCGTCCATGGTCACGAAGATCTCGCCTCGGGCGGCCTTGAAACCCGCGGTCATGGCGGCCGTCTGGCCGAAATTGCGCTTGAGCTTCAGGACGCGCAGCCGGGTGCTGTCGCGGCGGTAGCCGTCGAGCACCTCGGTCGTGCCGTCCGTGCTGCCGTCGTCGACCACCAGGACCTCCGAGCGGCGGTCGAGGCCGTCGAGGACGTCCTCGAGCCGCTCGAGCAGGGGCCCGATGGACTCTCGCTCGTTGTAGACGGGAATGATGACGGACAGGTCGAGCACGGTGGCGGCAGCCGGGTGGTGGGATGAGCGGGCGTGCCGGGAGGGTCGAACCTCGCGTTGACGCCCTCATGGCAAATCGTAACCCGGACGGCGTTAACATGAGCCCGATGGCCGTCGTCGTCTTCTCGCCTGTCCACACTCCTGCCTCGGTGACCCTCCTGGCCGCCCTGCGGGCCGCGTCCCTGCCCGTGGTCGTCGCCACCGATCGGGCCACCGCACGGCAGGGGTGCTCGCAGGCCCCCCGGGCCGCCCTGGTGCTCGACCTGCGCGATGCCGGGCCGGACGAACTCCTGGACGGCCGGACCCTGGCGCGCGAGTGCCCGGCGACCCGCCGGCTCGTGCTGCGCTCGGCTGCCGTCGTGGCCGTCCCGGACGGCGACGCCGTCCTGACCGAGCCCTTCTTCGCCGAGCAGGTGGTGCGCTGGTGCATGACCACCGTGGGCCGGCCCCCCGACGACGGCGTCCTGGCCGACCTCGCCGCGGGCCTCTCGCACGAAGTGCTCAATCCACTGACGTCGATGCTCATGCAGATCGAGATGCTGCGCGCCGACGGCAGCGAGCGCTCCGTCGAGGAGCTGGCCCAGCTGTCGCTGCTCGAGCAGTCCGGCAAGCGCATCCAGGCCGTGGTGCGCGACGTGGCGGCGGCCTCCGAGCGACAACCGATCGAAGGCGCGGTCACCGAGGTGGCGACGCTGCTGGACAGCGCGCGCGCCCGGCTCGCCGCCCAGGAGGCCGCTCTCGTGGAGCGGCTGACGCTGGGGAGCAGCTCCGGCCGGGTGCGGATCGATCTGCCGCTGGTCGCCACGGCCCTGGCCGACCTCTGGGCCTTCCTGCTCGCCGCCGGAACCGGGCACGAGCCGCTGGAGGTCGGCATCGAGGCCATCGACGGCAGCTTCGTGATCCTGCGGCACCGCGCCCGGACGCCGCGCCTGCCCGAGGACGCCGCAGGTCGGCTGTTCACCCCGCTCTGGGCCCGGCAGGCCCTGGGCCTGCCGGACAAGGGCCCCAGCCTGACCTCCGCCCGGGCGGCCTTCCGGCGCCACGGCGGCGACCTCGTCGTCCGCTCCCAGCGCGGGGAGCAGCTCGTCGTGGAAGGGCTCCTGCCCCGCGACACCGGTGCCGATAACGGGTTGAAGCCCCCCGACCCGTCCCGGAGCGCCTGAACGGTGCCGACCCTCGTCTCCCGCCGCCGTCCTCGCCGGCGCCGGCTCATCCCCTGGCTCCTGGCCGTCGCCCTGCTCGGCGGCGTGGCGTATTCGATCCACACCACGCTCCGCGAGCGCGACCTCGTCGCGGTGGCCACGTCGGTCCGCAATGGCAACCCGGCCTTCAACATCGAGAAGGACCCGCGCGGCTGCATCGAGCTGCTGCAGCCCTTGCTCGACCGCGATCCGGACCACTTCGAAGCGCGCATGCTGCGTGCCCGCGCCTGGGCCGACCTGAAGGCCTGGGACTTCTGCGTCGAGGACCTCGAGCACGCCGCGAACACCGCCGCGGACGAGAAGGACCTGCTGCGCGCGATGCGCCAGAAGCTGGACTTCCTGATCCTCGCCGACCGTTTCGACGACGCCGTCGCGGTCGGTCAGCAGATGGTCGAGATCGAGCCCGACCTCGCGCGCCAGCTCCAACTCGGAACCGCCTACTACAAGGGCAGCCTGTTCGCGCAGAGGGAGTTGCTCAAGTACTTCGCGCTCTCGCTCAAGGACGAGGAGCAACTCCGGCGCGAACGGCGGATCGACGCCTTCATCACGAACATCTGGTCGACGCCCGACGCGGACGGGTTGCTCGACACGCTGCTGCCTGACGCCGACCCGCTGCTCATCGCCGAGGTCTCCGAGCTGCTGATGCAGGCCCGCGAACGGTTCGTGCTCGCGTCGGAGGCCTTCTCCGTCTACCCGCACTACGGCGGCTTCGACCTCCCCGTCGCCAAGGCCTACGTCGAGATCCTGTACCGCGCGGGGCGTGTGTACGAGGCGGTGCTGGAGAGCGACATCGCCCTGCGCGAGGCCGACCTCAACTACGCCACCGAGGCCAGCTTCCTGGAGGTCCAGGCCGAGGCGGCCGCCAGCGTCGGCCACCACGCGGTGGCCGCGGATCGCTGGCAGCGCTGCATCGAGCTGTTCAGTGGCGCGGACAAGTACGTGCCCCCCCGCTACATCGCGGGCGTCTACGAGAACCGCATCGAGGCCGGGCAGTGGGACTGGATCCTGAGCCACGCGATCCAGGACAGCCACGACCATGGCGACAACCTGATGATCGGCTACGGGCGCGCGGCGGCCCTGTTCGCGACCGGCGACAAGGCCATGGCGTGGTCGGTGCTCGCCGACCCGTACGCCCGCGTGAGCCGCGGCAGCCTGAACGTGCTCGGCCCGTCCATGCGCGAGAAGCCGGAGCGTCGGCGCAACCTGATGATGCTCGCCTACAGGATCATGGACGCGCTCGGTGACGCCAGCGCGGGCACGGCTCTCGATGACCTGCTGCGCCAGTTCCCCGGCGACGAGGAGGCGCGACGCCTGCGCATCGGCATGGTGCTGGAACGCTGGCCGGACGATGCCGCGCGCATGGAGGGCGCCACGCGCGACGCCTTCTCGCTGCTGGCCGAGGACACGCGCCGCCGGGACGACTTCCTCGGCTGGCAGGACCTCGCCGACCAGCTGGCCGTGCTCCGGTACGGCAAGGACAACACCGACCGCGCGAACGAGAAGGTCGAGGCCGCCGTGGACTGGCGGCGCGCGCGGGCGTCGGCCTCGTTCGTCGCCCAGCAGGCCGGGCTGAGACCCAAGAACGCCGAGGCCTTCTCCAACGTGCCGGTCAGCCTGTTCTGGCCGGAGGATCCGGCCCTGAGCATGCGCGTCGTCCGCCAGCTGACCGAGCGCAACGACCTGGAACGCGCGCGCAACGAGTGCCGCAAGCTGGTCGACACGTTCCCCACCGTGCAGATGTTCCGCTTCCTCCTCGGTCGCCTCCTCGTGTCCGAGGGTCGGCTCGAGGCGGCCGCGGCGGAATTCCGCGAGATCCTCGACCACGTGCCCACCGACACCGAGGTGCTCGACTACGCGCGCCGGACGGACCTGGCCCTGGGTCGCCACGAGGCCGCCTCCGACCTCGTGAACAAGATGATCCTCGAGGACCCACTGGGTCAGGGCGCGACGGCCTACGGCAACCGCCTGCTCGAGCGCGGCCACGCCCTGCAGGCGCGCAAGCTGATCGAACGCCTGCTGCGCTGGACCGAGCTCTCGAGCCGCAGCGACGTGCTGATCCTGTCGGCACGCGCCGACATGGCGCTCGGTGACGTGCAGCGCGCCGAGGACACGCTGGCCACGCTGGCCAACCTCTACCCCGACTCGCTCGAAGTGGCGAGCCTCGCCCTGGAGATCGGGCTGGAACACGAGAAGCCGAGCCTCGTCGCGGCGGCCGTCGCAACCCTGGACCTGATCGCGGGCACGCTCTTCCCCGATCAGATGCGCTCGGTCCCCCAGGCCCTGCTCGAGCACGGCCTGGCCGAGGAGGTCCTGCAGATCTTCGGCGAGGACGTGCGGTTCCTGCCGGCCGCCGTGCCCGCCCTGCGCCCGGTGGCCCAGGCCAGCAAGGCCATGGGGGACGTGGACGGCGCCGACCTGCTGCTGTCACGGCTCGAGGGCGGGTCCTCACTCGTGCAGGACCATGACGCCCTCGTGGACCGGTTCGTGCTCCTGGCCCTCGACGGGCGCGTTCCCGAGGCGGCGCATCGCTTGCGGCTGACGACGGTCCGGCCCGCGCAGCGCGGGCGCGTCGAGTGCTGCCTGCTCGCCGGGTCGGCCCTCCAGGGCTTGCACGCTCTCAACGACGCGACTCCCGGGGAGCGACTGCGCGAGCTGGGTTTCGATGACCACGTCGCGGAGCGCGAGCTGCAACTGTTCGACGCCCTGCTGCGCCTGACCAGCAACCTGCGCCGCCTCTCCGACGTGCTGCCCGCCACCGTCGTCGAGGCGCCCGAGACGACGCACCCGCTCGTGGCCCGGGACATCGAGGCCATCGTCGAGCTGGCTCGCAGGGAGCCCGAGCTGGCCGGCGAGTTGTGCGAGGCGTTGATCCTCCTGGTGCTCATGCAGGACCGTCCCTTCTGGGACTCCGAGCGCCGGTACATCTGCTCCCGCGTGCTGCAACTCAGCCCGGGCCTCTCGCTGCCGTCACGCCTGCTCGCGCGCATCTACCTCGAGGACGACGCGCCTCGCGAGGCGATCGAGGTGCTCAAGCCGTTGCTGATCGATCTCGAGCCTGACCTGGACGTGCTCGCCCTGTTCATGGAGGCCACCCAGGCTCACGAGAAGGAAGAGTGGGGCATCGGCCTGGCACTGCTCTTGATCGAGGAGGGGACGGCGGGCGTCCAGCTGCTGCTCGCCGACACGCTGCGCGAACGCGGACACCCGACCGAGGCGATCCCGTACTACCTCGCCGAGCGGGAGCGGCAGCCCGAAGGCACCGGGCCGCTCGCGGGCCTGATCGGGTCCTACGCCGCGCTGCGCAAGAACGACCCCATGCGACAGACGATCCGCGAAGCGCTCGAGGCCCACCCGGACGACGAGGCCCTCGCCTCGATCTGCGCCGACGCCCTGTCCGGCCTGTTTCGCGCCGAAGGTGAAGCGCTGGAGTTGCTCGAGAGCATCACCGATCGGTTCCCGCGCCTCTTCGCGGCGTCCGAGGCGCTGGCCCGCGGGCTCGCCGGCGATCCCGAGGCGGTGGCCTCGGTCCTCGACCCGATGGCCGAGCGCATGCTCTCCGAACCGGTGCCCGTCGGCAGCGAGGCGGCCCAACGCCGTTCGGCGGTCCTGGTCCGCGCGGCGCGCACGGCCCGCATGGACGACCTGCCCGACCTGGCGCGGCGCCTCAACGAGATGGCCCTGCGACTCGAGCCCGGCTCGATCACCCAGTATCGCGAGCTGGCCAACCTCGAACTCGAAGAGGGCCATCTCGACATCGCCCGCCGCTACTACGAGGTGCTCAGCTTCGCCGATCTCTCGGACAAGGAGACCTCGATCATCCTGGCGAAGCTGCTCTTCTCGCGGCTCGGGCGCCCGATCGAGGCCGCCGAGGTGATCGAGCGGACCTTCACCCACTCCCTGCCTCCGGACGCCGTCGAGATCATGGCCGCCCGCGCCTACCTGGAGGGCGACCCGGCCGCCGCCATCAGCGAGTTCGCCGCCGTCGTCGGGTCACCCTTGATCACCGACGAGACCCTGATGAGCGTGGCGCTGATCGCCTATGCCAGCAGCCAGGACGACGTGGCTCGGGCGCTGCTCGATCTGGTCATGGAACACGTGGGCGCGGAGAGCCCGCTGTACCCACGGGCCCGGTTCCTGCGACAGGAGCGGCTCTAGCAGCCAGGCAGGCTGAACGGGTCCAGGCGCGCTTCCGCCACGACCGGGATCGTGCCGATGGGCCCGAAGGCGTGCCGCCCGAGCAACGTGCGCAGTCGACCCTCGACGCGCGACAAACCGTGGTAGTGGCGCAGGGTGCGCAGGCCGCCGAGGGCGTGGCGCGGCTGATCCGGGTCGAGTTCCCAGGGGTGCAGGTAGAGCACGCCGGGGAGGCCCTCCCGCGCCGTCTGTCTCAGCGCGCCTTCCACCAGCGCCAAGGGCAGGAGCCGCAGGTAGCCCCCACCCGCGGCGGGCCAGCGTCGGCCGAAGGCCTGGCGTGTGAGCATCGGGTACTCGCGCAGCGGGCGGCCGGACGGGAGGTCCAGGTGGACCGGGTGGTGCGGGAACGCCGTGTCGCCGTAACGGTCGTGACGCACCGGGAAGACGCTGCTGTCCCAGGTGTGGCCCGCCGCGGCCACCGCCTCCAGGGCCCACCGCGTGGTGCGCCCGATCGAGAAGGTGGAGGCGCGGAAGCCGCAGACCTCCTGGCCCGAGAGCTCGCGCAGCAGCGCACGCGCGCGGGCGACATCGTCGGCGAAGGCTTCGGGCCCGAGGTCCCCCGCCATGCGATGACTCGATCCGTGGCTGGCGAGCTCGTGCCCGGCGTCCACGATGCGCCGCACGACGTCCGGCGTCCGCTCGGCCACCAGCCCCAGCACGAAGAACGTGCAGCGCACGTCGAACTCGGCGAGCAGCGCCAGGATGCGCTGGACCACGCCCTCCACCCGGCTGGGCTGCTCGCTCCAGGTGTCGGGCGGTGTCACGCCCCACATGTTCAAGGCGTGGAAGGCCTCCTCGACGTCGAACGACAACCCGTGGACGACACTCATGACGCGACCTCCGCCGCCCCGCGCCAGGCCGCGCAGCGTTCCGCGGCGAGTGCGGCCACGCGCGCCGCGTTGTCATCCCAGGTGTACCCGCGTTCCACGATCGTGTTCCGCGCACCGGCCCCCAGGCGACGCCGCAACGCGCCGTCCTGAGCCAGACGGGCGAGCGCCGCGGTGAGCGCGGCGGTGTCACCCGGAGGGAACAGCAGCGCGTCGGTGTCGTCGGTGAGGATCTCACGCAGGTTCGGCTGGTCGGGAGCGACCACGGCGGCCCCCGCGCCCATGTACTCGAAGAGCTTGAGCGGTGACGCGTACCCGGTGGCGGCGGGCTGCACGCAGACGTCCATGCGGCGCACATGCCCGGGGACGGCGTCGCGGTGCACGGCGCCGGTCACGGTGACGCGATCGGCCACGCCGCGCTCGGCGGCCCGCGTCTCGATGGACTCGCGCGAGGGCCCGTCCCCGACCAGCAGCAGGCGTGCCGTGGCGGGCAACACGCCTTCGGCCAGGGCGTCCACGAGGGCCTCGACCCGGTGCCAGGGGCGGAAGAACCCGGTGAAGCCGATCACCACCTCGTCGTCGGCGCCCTCGGTACGCGGCGGATAGAGCGACAGGTCCACGCCGTTGGGGATGACCACCAGCTTGCTGCGCGCCACGCCCTGGGCCGCGAGCATGTCGGCCAGCACGGCGGTCACGCACAGGATGCGATCCGCGGCGGCGAGCACGGCGCGCTCGGAGCGCGCGGCCCAGCCGCGGAACACGAGCGTCTCGTGAGCCCCTCGCTCCAGGGCCAGCGGCGCGTTGACCTCGAGCAGCAGCGGGATGCCCAGCCGGCGCGCGGCGCGGATGCCCGCCGTGTTGCCGAGCGCGTGACGCTCGTAGAGCACCTCGGCGCCGAGCTCGCGACCCGCCGCGGCGAGCCTGCCGGCCACGGCGGGACCGTAACCGTGCTCGGCCACCTCGTACAGCGCCCGGGGAGCTCGCGCGGCGAGCCTTCCGAGGACGCCACCCTCGCTGCCCATGGCGCCGTCATCGGCGGCCTCCCCGAAGACCGGCGACAGGGCCCACTCGGTCACCTCGTGGCCGCGCCCGCGCAACGCCGAGATCAGCTCGCGGATGTGGACGGCCTGGCCGTCGCGCGACTTGGTGCGGTGGTGGTAGAGGAACTTCACCCGGCCCGCTCCCGCTCGACGCGCTCGAACACCTCGTGCAGACCCTCCAGCGTCGCGTCCCAGGTGTGGGCCTCCGCCCAGGGGCGCGCAGCCGGGGCGTCCAGTTCGTGCAGTCGGCCGAGACCTTCGTACAGACCCTCCTCGGTGGCGGTGACGAGCAACCCGGCCCCACAGCCCTCCAGGATCTCGGGCGTCCCCCACACCCGCGTCGCGAGCACCGGCGTGCCGCAGGCCAACGACTCGAGCACGACGTTGGGCCAGCCCTCACGCGAACTGGCCAGGATCATGACGTCGGCGGCCCGGTACCACGCCGGCAACTCGGCGGGGGTCACCGAGCCCGGCAGGCTGACCTGGTCGCCCAATCCCAGCTCGGCCACGCGCGCCTCCAGGCGCCCGCGCAACTCGCCCTCGCCCACGAAGACCAGGCGGGGTGCCCGGGCGCTCCGCTCGAAGCGCCGTGCATAGGCCTCGAGCAGAGGCTGGCACCCCTTGCGCTCGATCAGGTGACCGACGGCGAGCAGGATCGTGGCCTCGCCGGGAAGCCCGGTCGCCGCGCGGGCCGCGAGCTTGTCGCCGGTGGTGAAGCGTTCGATGTCGACCCCGTTGCGCAGCGTGGTCACCCGGTCCGGCGCGGCGCCGAGTTCCAGCGCCACGGTGCGCAAGGCCTCGGCGACGCAGACGATGTGATCCGCCTCGCCCATCAGCCAGCGGAGTTGGTTGGCCACCCCGGGATCCTGCGGCGAGAGATTCAGGTCCGTCCCGCGGGCCGTGACCACCAGCGGCAAGCGCCGACCCAGGGCGCGCTCGACCCACGGACGCAGGTGCGCCGCGGCCACGCCGTCCGGGTAGGCGTAGTGCGCGTCGAGCACCGTGGGTTGGGCGGCCAGGGCGGCGCGGCACAACGCGCGTCGGGTCCCACGCGCCATGAGCCTCGCGCGCCAGCGATCCCCGAACCCCGGCGGACTCGGGAAGCGCGGGTGCTGCACGTCGAAGCCGTCGATCTCCTCGCGAGCCGGCACGTCGCGCCACTGCGTCCAGCGCATCGGGCCGATGGGCGGCGCCGCCGGGACGGGCGCCACGATTGAGATCGGCACGCCGAAACGGTCGCGGAACAGACGCAGCCGCTCCTTCACGAAGACGCCGAAGTGCGGCTGGAGGGCGTTCGGGAAGAGCATCGTGTAGACCAGCAGGTTCACGGAACCGATCCGTCCGGCGTCGCCACGGACGCGGGTGAGACCGGGGCCGCGCGCGGAGCCTCGGTGCCACCCGGGCCGTGGCGGCAGAAGGCGTCCAGGGACAGCAGCCACCAGAGTTCGGCGCTGCGGTCGGCGCGCTCCGCCAGGTGCTCGTCGAGCAAGCGCCGGAAGCGCGCCGGTTCGACCAGGTCGAATGCCGGCCCCTGGGCGTCGGACAGGACCTCCTCGAGCCGGCCGCGGAGCGTCGTCCGCATCCAGGCTCCGACGGGCAGGTGGAAGCCCTGCTTCGGCCGATCCAGCACGACGTCGGGCACACGGCCGCGCAGCGCGCGCTTGAACAGCACCTTGCCCCGCCCGCGGTGCAACTTGGCCGCGGTGGGCAGGCCGGCGGCCCACTCGACGAAGTCGGTGTCGAGCAGCGGCACACGCACTTCCAGGCTGTGGGCCATCGAGGTCCGATCGACCTTGACCAGGATGTCGTCGGCCAGCCAGGTGGCGAAGTCCATCGACTGGACGCGGCTGAGCGCGTCGAGATGCGCGGCGCGGGCCGCATGGGGTTCGAAGGCGGAGCGGAGCGGGCCCTCGTGGCGGACCTCCGGGCGCAGCAGCCGTCGGGCGCGGTCCTCGGGGATGCGCGCGAGCGAGTGCACGTAGGCGTCGAGCCAGTCGCTGCCCAGGTTGGTCAGCAGGGTGCCGGCGCGCAGCGGACCGGGGAGCCAGGAGCCGCGCGGCCAGCTGCGCCCCAGCGGTGCGAGCAGGCGCCGCCGCACGAAGCCCGGGATCCGCGCACGCCAGGCGTCTTCCAGCACGTCGTAGCGCGTGCGGCGGTAGCCGGCGAAGTTCTCGTCGCCACCGTCACCCGAGAGGGCCACGGTGACATGCCGGCGAGCGCCCTCGCAGACGAGCCAGGTCGGTGCCGCGGAGGTGTCGCCGAAGGGTTGCTCGAGATGCCAGGCGAGGCGCGGCAGCAGGTCGAGGAGTTCGGGGACGGCGGCCTCCTCGTGCAGCGTCACGCCCAGGGCCTGCGCCACTTCGCGGGCGAACGGCCGTTCGTCGAGCTGATCGACACCGACGCAGACCGCGTCCACCTGGCCCTCGGACACCTCCCGCATCGCGGTGACCACGGCCGAGCTGTCCACGCCGCCGGAGAGGAAGGCGCCCAGGGGCACTTCGCTCATCAGGTGGCTGGCCACGGAAGTGCCGAGCCGCGCCCACAGCTCATCGCCATCGGCGCGTTCGCGCCCCGGCTCGAAGACGAGCTGGTGGTGGCGTCGGTCCGTGCGCCGACCGTCGAGATAGCTGAGCGCCCCGCCCGGAGGCACGGCCTCGATGCCCGCGTAGATCGTCCCGGGCCCGAGCGTGTAGCCGAGCGCCGCGGCCTGCAGCAGGCCCTCGCGGGACACGCGGGGCGAGCCCGGCCGGGCTGCCAGGATCGCCTTCATCTCGGAGCCGAAGCGCAGACCGTCCGCGTCCTGCTGCACGAACAGCGGCTTGATGCCGAGCGGATCCCGGGCCAGGTGCAGCGAACCGTCGCGGTGATCGAGCAGGGCCAGGGCGTACATGCCCCTCAGGCGCCGCAGCATCGGCAGCAGGCCCCAGGCCAGGTAGCCATGGAGGATGACCTCGCCGTCGCTGTGACTGCTGGGGCGTCGCCCGCCCGCTTCCAGCTCGGCGCGCAGGGTCCGGTGGTTGTAGATCTCGCCGTTGAAGACGAGCGAGACCCGTCCTTCGTCGTCACCGAGGGGATTGCGGCCCCCGGCCACGTCGATGATCGAGAGTCGGCGGTGCCCGAGGCCGACGCCGTGCGCGAGCAGCGTGCCGTCGTCGTCGGGCCCACGATGCCGCAGGGTCGACAGCATGGCGAGCAGGGTCGGCTGTCCGAGCGGTTGGCGCCCCGCCGCCGTGGCGTAACCCGCGATGCCGCACATCAGGCGACCCTCGCCGGGAGCAGTTGTCGGTACAGCGCGGCGTAGGCGCCGACCATGCGCTCATGGGTGAAGTGGGACAGGTAGCGTTGCCGGGCGGCGTGGCCGTAGGCCTCACGCGTCGTCCTGTCCTCGAGCAGGTCGGCCAGGGCCGTGGCGAGGGCCGGCACGTCCTCGGCCGGAGCCAGCCGACCGGTGCGACCGTCCTCGAGCACCTCGGGATTGCCCCCCACGTCGAAGGCCACCGACGCGCGCGACATGGCGTGGGCCTCGACCAGGCTCAGGGGCAGGCCCTCGCGGTGGCTGGGGAGGACGAAGACGTCCGCGGCGACGAGCAGCCGCGGGACGTCACGGCGTTCTCCCAGGAAGCGCACGTGGGCGCCCTGACCCAGCCGATCGGCGAGATGCTGCAGCTCCCGTCGCCGCGGGCCGTCACCGGCCAGTGCCACCACGGCCTGCGGAAGCCGTTCGCGGACGCCGACGAGAGCGTGCAGCAGCGCCTCGTGGTTCTTCACCGGCGTGAGCGTCCCCACCGCCAGGATCACCGGCGCGTCGTCCCAGCCGAGTTGCCGCCGGGCCGCATCCCGGTCTGCGCCGAAGTGGGACACCGGATCGGGGACACCGTTGACCAGCGACGAGGTGCGCTCGGGTGGGAAGCCCTCGAACCGGATGAGTTCGTCGCGGAGCCGCCGACTCACCGCGACGGTGAGATCGACGCGCCGGGCGAGCCATCGATGCAACACGCGGTGGCGCCAGGGCGCGGGCATCTCACGGTCGTGCTCGGTGAACAACACCGGCAGCCCACCGGCTCGCCACGCCGCTCGGCCGCCGTGGAACAGGGCCGTCACGTTGTGGCAGTGGACCAGCCGCACACCATCGGCGACGAAGCGGCGCCCGAGGACAGCCGCGTGACCCGGGTTGATGCCCTCGCCGCGTGGCAGGTGCACGTGGGTGACGCCGAGCCGCTCCAGATCCGCTTCCAGCGGTCCGCCCCCGTCGAAGGTGTAGACCCGCGGGTCGAAGTCCCTCCGATCGAGGGCCGCGATGAGCCGCACGACCATCGCCTGCAGCCCCCCGACCTTCAGATCCGGCACCACGAAGGCGATGGGCTCGGCGTCGCTCACGACACCGGAGCCCGGACGAACGGGTCCTTGTGCCGCACCCAGACCTCGTCGGGCACGGTCACACCGAGCCGGCGTGGGCGCGCGGTGCGCGCCGCCTCGGCCGCCACCGCCACCGGGATCGCCACGGCGATGGCCACGAGCTGGTAGACCAGGTCGAAGTGCGCGCGGTTGAGGAACGTCGCCCCCACCAGGAAGCCGATCAGCGTGACCTGGATCGAATGGGTGTAGGCCAAGGTCCACAGCTGGTCGCGCTCCTTGGCGGCGCGCGCCGTCTTCATGCAGTACCAGATCGTCGACAGCACCATGAACATGTACAGGATGTACGCGATCGTTCCCGACTCGGCCCAGATCTGCAGGTAGCTGTTGTGCGCCACGCGATTCGGGATGGCCCCCTCCCCGCGGGGCAGGGGCACGCCCCCGAGGTAGCGGTGGTAGTCGAAGACCATGTTGTTGAAGCCGATCCCGAGCACCGGGTTCTCCTTGATCATGTTCCCCGCGACCATCCACGAGACGATGCGGCCCTGGGCCGAACCGTCCATCTCCTCCACGTTGAGCGTGATCGTGCTCATGCGCTCCTTCCACTCGGGCGGAGCGAGGGCGAAGCCGGCCACACCGAGGACCACGCCCATCACGATGGCCGGCACCTTGTAGCGCGACTTCAACAGCATCACGCCGATGATCACCCCCATGGTCAGGAAGCCACCGCGCGAGCCGGTCGACATGATCGCGATCATGGTGAGGAAGAACGTGCCCAGCATCATCGGCGCCAGGAGCCGCCCCCACTTCTTGACCTGCCGCGCCTCACCACGCAGGTACCAGAGGAAGGGCAGGTTCATGGCCATCGCCAGGGCGAAGTCGTTGTTGTCCTTGAGCATGCCGCCCGGACCGATGATGGTGCCCTGCCCGGCCAGGAACCACAGCCCGTTCTTGATGCCGTAGAAGCCCAGCGCGAGCGAGATGCAGAGCGCGATCTGCCGCAACCGCGTGCGGTCCTTGATCAGCGCACAGGTGAGCATCGAGACGAAGACGATCTTGCCCAGCTCGGTGTAGCGGTGCCACTGGTTGTCGAGCCGCAACGTGTTCCCGAACATCGACACGCCGATCACGATGAAGAGCGCCACCATCGCCTTGATCCGCGCGTCCCGCCGCCAGATCGGCGTGAACTCCCAGACCATCCAGCCCAGGATCATGGCCACGGCGATGAGCTGGGCGATGGGCAGCGTGCGCGCGAAGCCCCAGGTCAGGTCCTGCGTGCGGTTGTAGGCCAGCCAGCTGAAGGCCAGCACGCCGACCCACGGACGCAGGAAGCACATCGGCAGCACGCCGACGAACAGCAGGAACACGACGACGTCACGCACCGACGACCTCCCGGACGAGACCTTCGAGGTGGTCCAGCACGTCGCCCCAGTCGTGGCGCGCGCGCACGTACGCGTTGCCCTGTTGCCCGAGCGCGTCGGTGCGAGCCGGGTCGGCGAGGAGTTCGGCGACGGCCGCGGCACGCTCGGCGGCCCCGTCGGCCACCAGGTAGTGACGCCCGGGCTCACCGGACAGGGCCTTGCCGGACCAGCCGCTCACGATCGTCGCGCGGCCGGCCGCCATGGCCTCCAGGATCTTGTTGGGAATGCCGCGCCCGGTGTCGAGCGGGGCCACGAAGACGGCGATGGACGCCAGCGCCTCGGCCAGGTCCCCGACCTCGCCGGTGACCTCGACCGCACCCGGCTCGGCCAGCGCCCGGACCTCCGCCGACGGTGCGCGCCCCATGATGCGCAGCCGCGCGCCGGGGACCGTCCGGCGCACGACGGGCAGCACCTCACGAGCGAGATGCACGGCGGCCGCGACGTTCGGCGGGTAGTCCATCTGGCCCAGGAAACCCATCACCGGACCGGCGGCCGACGGCGGAGCCAGTGACGTGAAGGCCTCCCACGGCGTGCCGTTCGTGAGCACCTCGAGACGTCTCGGCGTCCCGTGCTCGCGCAGGTCGGCAGCCTCCTGCTCGGTGCTCACCAGCACCAGGTCGGCCTCGTCACCCAGGGCCACCTCGAGCGGCAGCAGGCGCTCGGCCTCCAGGCGGTAGACCCACGCACGAGGACCGTGTCCGCTCCGCGCGAGCGCCTCCCACTTGAGCGCGTCGAGGTCGCACAGGTCCATGATGCGACGCCGCGCGCGGGCGCTGCGCCACCAGGGTCCGGTGCCCGACGAGAAGGCCCAGACCAGACCGTAGTCATGCCGTGCCTGCAACGCCTCGAGCGTGTGGGCCACCCGCGCGTCGCTGAGCCAGGCCACGGTGAGCGGACCTCCCGACACCAGGCCCCAGCCCACGCGCGCCAGCGCCGCCGGCTTGTTCCGCGGGAACACGTGCACCTCGCGGCAGAGTTCCCGCAGACCCGGCAGGGCCGCGGCGGCTTCCGCTTCACTGTCCGCGGGGGCGACCAGGTCCACCGGCCCGAGACGCGCCAGCGTCTGCAGGTGTCGATACGCGCGCAGCCGATCGCCCTTGTCAGGCGGAAACGGCGCCCGGTGCGCGAGGAAAAGCACGTCCACGACCGACTCCTCTCCCGCCCGAGGCTGTCAGGTGAGCGCCATGGACAGTTCGCGGAGCGTCCGCACCAGCTCCTGAGGCAGCTGGTCCTTGTGGAAGGCGTAGACGTAGAGCGCCGTGCCCAACGCCACCAGGACCAGCAGCATCGTCGCCACCGTGAGCGCCTGTTGCACCGTCCGGGCGCGGACGTCGCGCTGGGTCAGGATCATGTCGACGGCCCCGAGCACGGGCACCCCGAGCGTCCGCGAGACCTCCTTGGCCGTCCCGAAGGAACTGCGCGTCATCTCCTGGAGCACCGGGCCCATGGCGCCCAGCCCGAGGCCGAGCACCAGGGTCACGGCCAGGATGATCGCCTCGATCGGCATGACCGGGTCTTCCGGCTCGACCCCCACGTCCAGGATCTCGAAGGGGCTCGAGGCGACCAGCGAGTCGGTCCCCGCCACGGTGTTGAGCAGGTTGCTCGAGCGTAGCTGGGTCACGCGCTCGCGCAGCGGCTGGATCTCATTGCGCGCCAGGCCCAACAGATCCTCGGCCAGGGTCAGCTCGTGCTTCAGACGCGCCTGCTCCACCATCACCATGGGCAGGCGACCGAGACGATCGTCGACCTTGGCCAACTCGTCCTCGAGCGAGTCCACCAGGGCCTTCATCTCGCGCTCCTGCGCCTGGGCGGACGCGAGCGCCTCGGCCTTGGTGAAGTAGTCGGGATTGGTCGTGGTCACGAACTGTTCTTCGAGCGGACCGCCGAACGTCTGCAGGTGGGCGTGGGCCTCCTGGACGTCCTGGAGCGCCTTCACGTGGCGCGGGTGGGCCGGCGTGTAGTCCTTCATGACCTGCTCGAGGACCCCGACGCGCTGCTCGTGGATCGTGGTCGCCGCGACGTGCTCGGGATTCTCGGGCGGAAGCGGGAGCTCGATCTCCTTCTGGATCCCGGCCAACTCGGCGTCGAGTTGCTCACGCAGACGCACGGCGCCCAGGCGCTTCGCATTCGCGTCGGCGAGGCCGAGCATCAGCTCGGCCTTCATCGTGTTGTTGACCTCGGCGTTCATCAGCGAGGGCACTTCGAAGTCGCGTTCGAACTTCTGCAGCGCATCGAGCGAGTCGCGGTACGCGATGTCGCGCTCCATGTAGATCGCCTCGGCACGCTCCTTGCTGTCCTCCAGGCGCTTGCGGAAGGTCTGGACGGTCAGTTCGATCCAGATGCTGCGCAACCGGTTGACGAAGTCGGCGGCCTTGCGCGGGGTGGTCCACTGGAAGGTCAGCGAGATGTTGTGGGCGCCGGTCACGTCGGCGTCCATCTCGACGGTGAGGTTCTCGGCGATCTTGAGCGCCAGGTCGCGGCGGCGCGACGGCTTGCCCGCGGTCTCGAGCCACTCCACCCACTGCAGCTCGTTGAGCACCATGTCGATGCGCTTACGCGATCGCAGCTCGTTCTCGAGGGTCTTCAGCTTCTTCGGGAGCGGGATGTCCTGCAGGTCCCCGAGGATGGCGGAGTTGTCGACGATGTGCCACTCGCGCAGCACGAACTGGGTGGACGACTCGTACTTGCTCGGCCAGATCATCGCCACGCCCAGCCCGATCATCACGAACACGAGGGTCGTGAAGATCACCCGCAGGGCGTTGCGCTTGACGGCGCGAACGACCTCCGCCACCGCTTCCTTGGGGTCGGCCTGCTGGATGATGGTGTCGGGGTCGGCCATGGCTCTAGAACTGGTTGAATCCGTTGTTGTTGTTGTTGTAGTTCCCGTACTGCTGGCTGCCGAACGAGTTGGTCGTCGACACGATCGAGTTCGCACTCGAGAAGAGCTGTTGGATCGGCGTCAGCGGCGCCACGAGCATGTTCACGAAGCGTCCGATCCAACCCACGATCGACGGCTCCAGGATCACGATGTCGTTCTCACGGATCGGGATGTTGTCGCGGGTGATGCCCTTCTCGACGATGTCGTCGTAGTCACACTGGATGATCAGCGGATTCTCGGGATCGCCGCGCACGACGAGGATCATGTCGTCGTCGACGAGCACCATGTCCTCACCGCTCTGCGCGACCACGTCCAGCAGCAGCTGGTCCCCCTGGAAGGGGATCGCCCGCGGGATCGGCGGAAGCACCGGCAGCAGGTACCACTTCTTGGAGGCGATGGCGGTGACGTTGAGCTCCATCCCGGAGGTGTCCGTGATGAGCTCGGAGTAGCGCAACCGGACCACCTCGGTGGCCTCGGTGGGCGTCAGGCCGTTGATGAAGACCTCGCCCACGTGAGGGAGGGTGATGACCCCGTCCATCCTGACGCGCTCGGAGACCCCATTGTACTCGGGATAATTCGGGGCCCGCAGGACGACGCCGTCGCCGATGCCGACGTAGTACTGCCGGTTGGCGTCCTGGGTCGGTCGCCCGAAGCCGCGCTGGTTCACGACCTGGAGCACGCGCGCATCGTCCGACGGGGTGGTGCACGCCCCGAGCAACACGACACTGGCGAGGGCCAGTAGGCCGGCCGGCCACCGTCCGGAACACATCGGCGTCTCTCTCCTCACGGGACCGCGGCCGAAGGGCCAGCGAAACAGCACTTGCGACCACGGGTTGCGGCGGGCCCGCCGGGCCCCTCCGTCCCCTGTATCGACGAAATCAGGGCCGGGATGGAGGTGAATCGGCGATTCTGGCCCCGTACTGGGCCTCGTAGTAGTCGAGGTAGGCGCCCGAGCGGACCCGTTCCGACCAGGCCCGGTGTTCCAGGTACCAGCGGATGGTCTCCGGGAGCGCCTCCTCGAAGCGTCGGGCGGGCTCCCAGCCCAGGTCGTCCCGGATGCGGGAGGCGTCGATGGCGTAGCGGCGGTCATGGCCGGGGCGGTCCTTCACGAAGGAGATCAGGCTCTCGGGTCGATCCAGCTCGGACAGCATGAGCTTCACGACCTCGATGTTCTCCCATTCGTTGTTTCCACCGATGTTGTACACCGACCCGGCGGCCGCCCTTTCGAAGACGGCCCAGATCGCCGAGCAGTGGTCGGACACATGCAGCCAGTCCCGAACCTGACGCCCATCCCCGTACACGGGCAACGGCCGCCCCTCGAGGGCATTCGCGATCATCAGGGGGATGAGCTTCTCCGGGAACTGGAGCGGCCCGTAGTTGTTGCTGCACCGGGTGATCACGGCATCGAGACCGTGGGTGTGCACCGCGGCGGCCACCAACATGTCCGCGGCGGCCTTGCTGGCCGCGTAGGGCGAGTTCGGCGCCAAGGGCGTCTCCTCGGTGAACAGGCCGTCGGCGCCCAGGCTGCCGTAGACCTCGTCGGTCGAGACCTGCAGGTAGCGCGCCACGCCGTGCTTCCGGGCCACGTCGAGCAGCACCTGGGTCCCGAGCACGTTGTTCACCACGAAGGGGCGAGCATCCAGGATGCTCCGGTCCACGTGGGACTCGGCGGCGAAGTGGATCACCCCGTCCGGCGCGTGCTCGCTGAAGAGCGCCTCGAGCGCCTCCCGATCGGCGACGTCGGCACGGACGAAGACGTGGGCGGGGTCGTCCTCGAGGTCCTTGAGGTTCTCGAGATTGCCGGCGTAGGTGAGCAGGTCGAGGTTGACGATCGACACGTCGGGACGCTGCCTCCGCAGCATGAGCACGAAGTTCGAGCCGATGAACCCGGCCCCACCGGTCACGAGGATCTTCATGGGGTCCCTTCGGGGGCGGCCGTCGCGGCGGCCCGGCGCGCGAGATAGCGCGCCAGGGCGTCCTGCCAGGGGGCCATGTGGACGCCGACCAGTCTGCGCGTCTTGTCCAGGCTCAGGACCGAGCGAGCCGGCCGCGGTGCGGGGCGCGCGAAGCTGGCCGTGTCGGTGCGGTCCAAGGTGATCTCGACGCCCGCCTGGGCGAAGATCTCGGCGGCGAAGTCGTACCAGGAACACTCGCCGTCGTTGCGGACGTGGTAGGTGCCGAAGGGCGGTCGCTCCGTGACGAAGGTCCACAGCGCCGGAGCCAGGTCGTGGGTGCTGGTCGGGCTCCCGATCTGGTCGTCCACCACCGCCAGCTGGTCGCGCTGCCCGGCCAGGGTCAGCATGGTCTCGACGAAGTTCTTCCCACCGATCCCGTAGAGCCACTGCGTGCGCACGATCCAGTGCCGCGGATGCTCCTCGCGCACCGCGACCTCGCCCGCCAGCTTCGTCCGCCCGTACGCCGACAGGGGCGCGACGCGGTCCTCCTCGGCGTACTCGCCGGGCGCCTTCAGGGTCCCGTCGAAGACGTAGTCGGTGGACACGTGCACCAAGGGGATCCCCGCGGCCCGGCAGGCTTGCGCCACGTTTCCGGCGCCATCGCCGTTGACCCTCAGGGCGATGCGCTCGCGATCCTCGCACCCGTCCACGTCGGTGAACGCCGCGCCGTGGATGACCGCGTCGGGCGCATGCTTCTGGAGCATGGCGTTCACGGCCGCCGCGTCGGTGACATCGCAGTCGTCCACATCGACGCCGACGAACGTCACCCCGGTCGGACAGCTCTCGCGGAGCGCGAAGCCGAGCATGCCCTCCGCACCGGTCACGAGCACCTTCATCGACTCAGCCCACCCGGTTCGCGCCGCCCTCGGCCACGAGGTTCGACGCCCTCAAGAGGCTGCCGAACGTGCCCGCATCGGTCCACCAACCGTCGAGCATGCCGAAGGCCATCTGCCCGCGTGCGATGTAGGCGTTGTTCACGTCGGTGATCTCGAGTTCGCCGCGATCGCTGGGCTTCAGCGTCTCGATGATCTGGAACACCGCGGTGTCGGCCCCGCCCGTGGGCAT
>JAJDER010000155.1 GCA_029259725.1 Planctomycetota bacterium
GCCTCGGCCGCCGCCGAGGAGGGGGCTCCTGATTTTCGGGCATGAGGTCTGAGGCGAGTTTCGAGGCGAAGCCTCGACTGTCTGAGCAGCAGATCTCATGCCCGAAAATCAGGAGCACACGGCACGACGCCACCGAAGGCCTTCTGGGGCGCAGACTCCTAGCGCCGGGTCGAGCCCAGCAGGTCGCGTTCGGCCAGCTTCGCGCGCACGTCCGCGGCGCTGACGGCGGCGATGGCGTCCATCCCGCAGCGGCGCGCGGCGTCGATGTTGGCCGGCTGGTCATCGACGAGGACGCACCGCTCGGGCGTGACGCCGAGCGCTCGCGCCGGCCCGAGGAACGCCGCCGGGTCCGGCTTGGCCACGCCCGTCTCGCAGGACACGAAGCTCCAGGTCAACGCCGGCGACATGCCCAGGCGCGCGTCCAGGGCGCGGTACCAGACCGGGTAGTTGGACAGGGCGTGGATGCGCTGCCCGGACCTGGCCAGCTCGGTCAGGACGGCCTGCATCCCGGGGAGCCAGCGCCAGGCGTCGAAGATCGCGCGGCGGAGTCCCTCGCCATCGATCGGTCTCCCGTCGCGGAAGAAGGCGGCGAAGTAGTCCGCCTCGGTGATCTCGCCGCGCTCGAAGGCCTGCCACGACCGCGGGTGCTTGGCCGCCAGCAATTCGTCGAGCGACATCCCGAAGAACGCCGGCACGACCGAGAAGAACGGCTCGTGGACCAGGGTGCCCATGACGTCGAACAGGAGCACGCGGTCGGAAGCGGTCAAGGCGAGGATCCGGGGCAGGCCGATGACGGGAACACGGCAGGCGGAGTGGGGAACGGCGTCGGCGCACAAAGGACGAGCGCGGGGGCGGGCCGACCCGCATGATAGGGGCATGTTGCTGCTGCTGTTCATCCTCGCGCCCCTGGTCGAGCTCATGTTGCTGATCAAGGTGGGCGCCATGCTCGGGCCGGTCGTGACCGTCCTGATCGTGATCGGGACGGCGATCGTCGGGTCGTCGCTGGCGCGCCAGCAGGGCCTCAGCGTGATGCGGCGGTGCCAGGCCGAGATGCGGGCCGGACGCCAGCCCACCGAGGCGATGCTCGAGGGCGTGCTCGTGTTCGCGGCGGGGCTGGTGCTGTTGCTGCCCGGTTTCCTCAGCGACGCCCTGGGGATCCTGTGCCTGATCCCGGTCACGCGACAGAAGCTCCTGGCCGTGCTCAAGCGCCGTCTTGCCGCGACGGGCGGCCGTGGACCCGTGGGTGGGTTCCACTTCGGCGGGTCCATGGGGCGGGGGCCCGGTCCCGGTCGTCCCGGACCCGGCGCCACTCCGCCCGATCCCGCGGTGCGCGACCTGCCCTCCGACGCCTACGAGGTCCGCCGCGAGGATTGACCCAGGACGTCGCGGGCGCGCTGGGCCACCCGAGGAGCTCCGAGTCGCTCACACAGCGCGTCGAGGCGCTCCGCCTGCAGGCCCTTGAAACGCAACCGGTCGGGGTCGGTGGCGATCGGCGCATCGACGACGATGGTGGCCAGCTCCCGCGAGAGGAGCGCGAGTTCGCGCCCGGCCTCGAGCTTCCTCGCCACGCCGGCGGCTCCCCTCAGCGGGAGCGACGGGACCTCGTCGAGGCGACCGTAGAGGGCGTCGAGGTCGGCGAAGTGCTCCAGCAGGACACGGGCCGTCTTGGGGCCCACGCCCGCCACGCCGGGAATGCCGTCCACCGGGTCGCCGGCGAGCCCGAGCAGGTCGGGGATCTGGCCCGGCGTCACGCCGAAGCGGGCCAGCACCGCGCCCGCGTCGAGGTGCTGGTTGCGCTTCGTGTCGAGCATGGTCACCCGCGGGCCGACGAGCTGGGCCAGGTCCTTGTCGATGCTCACCACGAGCACGTCGTCGCCGCGGGCGGCCAGGTGATGCGCGAGGGTCCCGATCAGGTCGTCGGCTTCGTACCGCGCGTGGGCATGGGTTGCGACGCCCAGTGCCTCGGCGACTTCGCGACAATCCTCGAGCTGCGCGAGCAGGTCCGCGTCCGGAGCGGCGCGTTCCGACTTGTAGGCGGGATACACGTCATTCCGGAAACACGTGTCCAGGCTCTCGTCGAAGGCCAGCGCGATCGAAGCCGGCTGATGCTCACCCAGGTGCCGAATCAGCGAGGAGGCGAAGCCGATCGTCGCGGACACCGGACGCCCGTCGGGCGCGCGCAGGTCGGGCAGCGCGTACCACGCGGCGAAGATGCTCGGACTCGCGTCGAGAAGGTGATGCAACGGCGGTCTTCGGACGTGCATGCGGCCATGGTAGGGTCGCCCGCGGAAGAAGGTCGGCGAAAGCGGGGATGACCCGGGTGGTCAAGTCGCTCGGGTCGGGGGACGAGATAGCTCACGTCGACCGCCCCCCGGGTTCACCGTGCTGACACCTTCGATCCCCGCTCTGCCGCCGTGCTCCGGTGGCTCCCGCTCCTCGTCCACGCGGCGCGTGCTCGCGCGCCGGCGGTCCTTCGCCGTCGCGCTGCTGGTGCTCCTGATCGGTCCGCTCATGGCGGTCTCGGCCAAGACGCCCGAGCTCGACCCGGCGACCGCCAAGCTGGTCGCGCAGCTCGAGAAGAAGCTGGCCAAGAGCCTGGCCAAGGAGGTCAAGGCGCAGGACAAGGTCGTCTTGTTCGAGCTCAAGCTGGACGACACGGCGGCCGAACTCGCGCTGGCCGAGGCCGACGTCGTGGTGGCGGACGCCGCGTTGCTGCTGGCGGAGGCGGATCTCGCGGCGGCCGAGGCGGCGCTGGCGTCGGCCGAGGCCCTCGTCGACCAACGCGAGCTCGAGCTCGAGGCGGCCCTGGACCTGCCGGAGGAGAGCGACAGCAAGCCCGAGGTGGTGGAGGCGGCGATGCTCGCGCTCGACCTCGCCCAAGGCGAGTTGGCCCTGGCGAAGGCGGCGCGCAAGGCGGCCAAGCAGGCCTTCAAGAAGGCCGCCAAAGCCGCCAAGAAGGCGCACAAGCGGGTCACCAAGACGCTCAAGCTGCAGGGCAAGCAGACCGATCGCCTCGCGCACTGGTCGCAGAAGGAGATCGAGCACGGGGCCGCCGCGCACGACTTCCAGCAGCAGATCGACGACCTGCTCGAGGACGAGGACCCGCCGGCGCCGCCGGGGCCCGGTGGTGAGGGCCCGCCCGGTGGCGGGGGTCCGCCCGGCGAGTTCGTGCAGCCGCTGGTCGCCGTGGACTGCGGCGACCTCAACGGCTACATGCTGCCCACCGAGGGCTTCGAGTTGCTCTCCGAGGAGAGTGCGCCGGGGGGCGTGGTGCTGAGCGTGCCGCCGATCGACACCGTGCACGTGGCGCAGTACTTCCCCATGCAGGGCGTGCTCGCCTTCCCGTCGGACGTGAGCTCGATCGATCACGATCGGGCCGGGGAGCGCCAGCTGCAGACGGCCCTGCAGCTCGCGGACCCGACCGTGCTCACCATCGGCGGACTGCCTCCGGGCTCCGCCTTCCGCCTGCACCTCGAGCTGGGTGCGAGCTGGCCCTGGATGGAGTTCATCGACGGCGCGTGGACCGACCTGCCGACGTCCTCGTCGAAGGTGATGGTCGAGATCAAGGACCCCGCGCCCGGCGGCCCTTGGCGTGTGGTCGCCCAGGATCTTCGTCCGGGCACGGGCCTGCTCGCGAACTCGCTGCAGTCGGACATCGGCAGCGTGATCTCGGTCTGGGTCCGGGCGCTGAGCGACGACAACGGCGTGGTGCGCGTGCGCCTCTCCGAGGAGGCCGACGGCCCGCTGTTCCTGGCCGCCTTCCGCGTCTACCCGGACGAGCCGCTGCCCCTGCGCTACAGGCGCAACGCGAACGGTCCGCTCGAGGGCTTCGAGCCTGCCGTCGCGACCTTCGTGGACGCCTTCAACGCCGGCGACTTCGCCACCGCGGAGACCCTCGCGCTGGCGTTGTCCGATGACTACCAGCGCGGCACGGCGTTGATGCACCTGATCGGGTGGCTCGACGGCAGCCGCGACGGCAGCCTGCACCTGGCCGCCGCCGCGGACGAGGCGCTCGAGGCCGCCGAGGCGGTGGGTCACCCGGCGGCGACCTGGCTGCGGAGCCAGCTGGCGAGTTTCGTGCGCGCCTTCGATCACCTCGATGCGCGGGCCTACTCCTGGGCGAAGGCCTGCCCGGAGGATGGCGGCTACGGCTTCCTCAACCCGGACTGTGCCGGGCAGCAGGACGATCTTGACGGCGTGCCCCTGGTCAACCTGAACACGCACATCGCGCTGCGCGAGTTGCGGCCGCTGGTGGCCCGGACCGATGGCGAGACGGTCCTCTCCGATCTGCTGCGCTGGAACGCGGGGACTCTGGACGAGGACACCTGGGAACCGTCACCGCTCCTGTTCGCGTCGCTCAAGCAGGTCGGTGTGATGGTCACGCTGATCAATCCGCTGATGGTCATCGACGAGACGAACCCGGCCCACGTCGAGACCCAGGACCTCTTCCAGGACATCTTCCTCGACTTCGTCGATCTCGGCTTCGCCGAGGCGGACGTCCCGGCCGACCTGGAGCTGCACCTGTTCCGAGCCTGGGCCGGGACCGACGTCCACCCGAGCGAGTGGATGCTGGAGGACCTCGACCTGTTCTCGGAGGCGCAGCTGGCCCAGGCGTGGTGGGCCGACGACGTGGCCCTGCCCGATCCCGACGCCGGCGCGCCCCTGTGGGCCGAGCTGCAGCGCGTCTTCGGGCGGATGCACGACTCCTTCGCGCGGTACTGGCTGACCGAACGTTACGCGGGGGGTGAACTCGGCGGCGGTCACGGCGACGACGTGGAACTGCTGCGACCTCTCACGCCGCTGCTCGCCGCACGCCAGAGCGAGCAGCACCGCCCGCTGCTGGCCCGCATCGACGACCTGGTCGACTACGGCCTGCTGTCGTCGGGCTGGGTCGATGACGGGTATTACGGCGGCGACATGGTCGACGTGGAACATGCCGGCGAGTTCGCCACCGACCCGTTCCGCGCCGACCGCGGCGTGTTCGGCTGGACCGCGCGCTCGCTGCAGCTGGGTTTCCGCAACGGCCGGCACATCCTCGACCAGGCCGAGCCGGAGAACGCCTTCGCAGGCGTCAACCTCGACGGCCGCACCCACTTCAAGTCGTTCTGGTACACCGCGAACGGCCCGGACGACAACCCGGCCAAGGCGCTCGACGTCTTCCTCAACGGGCGTGCGACCTTCCCGGCGCTCTCGGTGGCCGCGATGCTGCGCCTGCCGACCAACCACGTGCTGCTCGCCGATCTGCGGGCCTGGGCGCGGGGCTGGCGTGACGATGCGCTGCTCGCGCCGGGCGCGGCGTTCGGCAAGCCGCTGGGTTTCCCGGCGCCGGCCCAGTGGCCGTCGGGCGACGTCGGGACGAGCGGGCTCTGGTACACCGAGGAGAGCCTCGCGGGCGACGACTCGATGTGGAAGACCGGCGACGTGGCCTACGTGCTCGAGTTGATGCGGGTCGCCTACCGCAGTTCGACCGAGGCCGACCGCTGGACCTACCTGGTGCCGGCGGTGCGCATGGTGCGCACGGTGCTCGACTGGGAGGCCGCGGGCAGCCCGGCCGGCCCTCCCGGCAGCGCCGACTGGGCCGCCGAGCAGTACCGCAACAGCTTGCGACTCGGCCCCTCGCTGCTGTCCCTGTATCGCGATCTGTCGCTGGACCCCGACCTCGCGTCCCAACCCGATCCCGACCAGGGCGGCGCGCCCTACGTGGATCCCGCGTTCCTCTCGAAGGTGCGCCATTGGCTCGAGTTCGACGCCGTCGATCAGGGGGCCGCGCTTCGCTACGCACTCGGAGAGCCGAGCGACTGCGTCGAGGACGATCCCAAGAGTACCGACGCGTTGCCCGGCGCCTACGTCGAGGCGGCGGCGTTCTACCGCAGTTGCTTCCCGCTGTTGACCAAGCACGCCATGCGCACCGACCGCGTGCCCGCGAACCACCGCGCGGTCCTCTCCCATGCGGCCGTCGGCTTCACGGGCACGTCCCTCAAGGAGGGGCCGGTCTACCGCCCGCTGCTGCGCTGGATCGGCGGGGCGACGCTGGATGTCGCCGTGCACGTGAACCACGCCGACTACGTGGGCGAGAGGGTCTCGGCCTTCGTCTACAACTACGCGGGCTCCGCCGTCGACGTGACGATGGTGCTCGAGGAAGGCCTGGTCCCGGGTCGCTACCTGGTCGAGGTGGGGGCGGCGTCGGGCGACTGCGACATCTTCCCCGGCGCGGCGCTGCAGACCGGGGAGTGGGACAAGCCCGGCTCGGCGGTGGAAGTCGACGTGACCCTGCCCGTGGGGCTCTCGCTGGTGGTGGCCTCGCGGGTGGGGAGTGCGCCCGTCCCGGCCTCGCACGAGCTGGCCGTCGATCCTCCGCGTCTGGAGGCTGTGCCCGGTCCGCAGGGCACCGACTACGTCGTCACCGGTCGGGTGGTCAATGCCGGGACGGCGCCGAGCGGCCTGGTGACGCTGCGGCTGGTGGCGGTCGCCGCCGTCGACGAGGCGGGAGCGGTCCTGAACGGCCCGGGTTTCCCCGACCAGGAGGAACTCGCGAGCGTCAGCGTGAGCCTCGGCGGCGCCGGGAACTGGACCGTCGATGAAGAGGGAGTCGTCGCCCTGATCGCCTCCGGATCCACCCTGGCGGCACTGCTGGAAGCGGATCTCGGCCTGTTGCTGCGGGTGGAGGTGAGCCCGCAGGGAGTCGAGGGCGACTCGCTGAACAACAGCGCTGAGCGGATCTGGTCGCTCGAGTAGGCACGGGCTACGCCGGTGCGCCGGTGCGCCCGGAGACCGGAGACCGCGCCGGGCACGCGGTCGGTGCCTCCTGGCGTCAGCCGGCGAGGGGGCCGGGTGGTCGTGGGCCGGGCACGATCGGTGTGCGCGCCACGTCGAGCGGGACGGACGGGAAGTCGCTGGAGCTCGGCGCCGCGTCGATCTCGGCCGTGGGGGGCAGCACGCCGGTCGGCACGCCCTCGTCGTACAGCCACTCGGTCAGCTCGTCCGCCGGGAGGGGCTCGCTGATGTGGAAGCCCTGGGCGACATGGCAGTTCATCGCGCCGACGATCTTGAGGGCCTCGCGCGAGTCGACGCCCTCGGCCACCACGGTCATGCCCGAGCGTCGACCGAGCATCGAGATCACGCGCACGATCTCGCGATCCCAGTCGCTGACGCCGGCCGCCATCACGAAGGACTTGTCGATCTTGATCTCGGTGAAGGGCATGTCGCGCAACCGGCCGAGGGAGCTGTAGCCCGTCCCGAAGTCGTCGATGGCGAGGTGCATCCCGAGCAGCCGCAGGCGCGCCAGGGTCTCCAGCACCTCGACCTCCTCGGCGATCACGCGGCTCTCGGTGATCTCGATGGCGATGTTGGGGAAGGGCACGCCGTGCCGACGCGCGAGGTCGGCGATGTCGTCGACGAAGCGCGGGTCGCGCAGCTCCTCGGCCGACACGTTGATCGAGATGCGGAAGTTCCAGCCGCCTTGCTTCCACCGGGCGTACTGCTCGAAGGCCTCGCCGGCGACCCAGCGCGTCACGGCGCCCATCAGCCCGTGGGCTTCCGCGACGGGGATGACGCGATCGGGGCCGAGTTGCCCGTAGTCGGGGTGTTCCCAGCGCAGCAGGGCCTCGACGCCGAACACCGCGCCGTTGCCCAGGTCCTGCATCGGCTGGTAGTGGAGCCGGAACTGGCCCCGCTCGATCGCCGTCACGAGGTCGGCCGGTACGACCTGGGGCGCGGTCATCGGCACCACGCTGTGGACCGCCCGGCACACGTCGCCCGCGTCGGCCGGCTTGCACAGCGGGCGCAGCATGGACAGGCCGCGCTTCTCTCCGATGCGACGCGTGATGTCGAGCGTGCGCGAGTCGCAGTCGCCGACCAGCAGGACGGGCACGCGCGAGCCGTGTTCGGACAACGCCGCCAACAAGCGGATGCCGTCGAGGGCCGAAGTGTCGAGGTCGATCACCACCAGCGCGGCCTCGAGGACGTCGTGCACGTCATCGACCGTGTCGCCGTCGAAGGCGACGGTGACGCCACCACGCTTGCGCGCGACGGTCTCGAAGGCGTGACGGATGTCCTGGTCCTCGCTGATGACCAGGAGACGGGTGGCAGACATCGGACTCCTCCTCCGGGTACCCCCGGGTACTGCCTCGGAAGGGTCCTGTCGGCGCGGAGGGAGCGCGTGCTTGAGGCTGCCGCGGGTCGCCACCCGACGTCTCTGGAACCGGGACCGGGCGTACGGCCCGCTCCCGACCCGTGAGGCCGGGTCTCGGCTGATTCGGGGAAATCCGCGGGCGCCGGGGGATGTCGCGTGCAGGACCACACGTGAGCCGAGGCCTCGCGTCCCGCATGCGTTAGGGTGGTCGCTCATGTGCGGGCGGGCGCAGCCGGCCACGGACGAGCGGAGAGCGAGACGAGAAGCGGTCGATGGCGCGCGCACGACGAGGAGGTGACCCCTATCCCTGGGCCACGTCCCGGGACGAGGACCTGCTGCAGACACGCCTGTGCGACCTGGGCGTGAGTTGGCGTGGAAGCTGGATCGAGGACTGTGTCGTCCAGCTGTCCAGGCGGCTGGAACGGCGGGGCCTCCGCTTCCGCCCACACGTCTGGCTGAGCAACGAGTGGTTCTCGCCCAAGGGCGTGCCCGGCGTGGCGGTGCCGTTCTACCTCGCACACCCGAGGCTGATGCGGCTCGAACGGACGCAGATGCTCGAAGTGGAAGGCGGCACCCGCGACGAGTGCCTGCGCATCCTCAAGCACGAGTGCGGGCACGCCATCCAGCACGCCCATCGTCTGCACCTGCGCAAGCGCTGGCGAGCGCTGTTCGGCTCGTCCTCGACGCCCTATCCCGAAGTCTACCGTCCCAACCCCGCCAGCAGGAAGCACGTCCAGCACCTGCGCCTCTACTACGCGCAGAGCCACCCCGACGAGGACTTCGCCGAGACCTTCGCGGTCTGGCTCGGGCCGCGTCACCACTGGCGCAAGCGCTACGCCGGGTGGCCCGCGTTGCAGAAGCTCGAGTACGTCGATGAACTCATGGGCGAGATCATGGGCCGACCCGCCCCGGTGCGCTCGCGCAAGCACGTCGATGCGCTGGCCACCCTGCCCCAGACCCTGGCCGAGCACTACGCCGAGCGCCGCCGCCGCTCCTCGCCCGAGTCCCCCAACATCTACGACCGCGACCTGCGCAAGCTCTTCCCCGACCGCTCGCCCGACGCCGAACGGGCCAGCGCCTTCCTGCGCCGCAACCGCGGGGAGATCCGCCGTCTGGTCTCGCGCTGGACCGGGGAGTACCAGTTCACGCTGGAACAGGTCCTCGGCGACATGCTCGCCCGCTGCCGGGCGCTGGATCTCCGGGCCACGGGAGACGACGATCACCTGCGCATGGAGTTCGCCGTGCTGCTGGCGGTGAAGACCACGCACTACCACTACAGCCGTCGGAACTGGTTCGCCCTCTGAAGGTCTGCCGAAAGGGGACGTCGCTCGGTGAAGAAGCTCCGAGTCCTGCACCTGACGCATCCGGACCTGGTGCCCCCGGACAGCCTGGACGGGCACTCCGAAGCCGAGGTCAACGTCTTCAAGACGGACTTCGACGTGGTCAGCACGTTGCGTGGCCTCGGCCACGAGGTGCAGTCGCTCGGCATCGAGGACGAACTGCGGCCGATCCGTTCCGCGATCCGCACGTTCAAGCCGGACCTGGTCTTCAACCTGCTCGAGGAGTTCGCGGGGCTGCCCGAACTCGATCAGCACGTGGCCGCGTACCTCGAGCTGCTGCGCGTGCCGTACACCGGCTGCAATCCGCGCGGGCTGGTGCTCGCCCGCGGCAAGGCCCTGGCCAAGAAGCTGATGGCCTACCACCGCATCAAGACGCCGGCCTTCGCCACCTTCCGCATCGGGCGCAAGGTGCGGCGCCCCAAGCACCTGCCGCTGCCGTGCATCGTGAAGAGCCTGATCGAGGAGTCCTCGATGGGCATCGCGCAGGCATCGATCGTCGACACCGAGGCGAAGCTGATCGAGCGGGTGGCCTTCGTGCACGAGAAGATCGGCACCGATGCCCTGGCCGAGGAGTACATCGCGGGCAGGGAGCTGTACCAGGGCGTGCTCGGCAACGAGCGGCTGACCGCGCTGCCGGTGTGGGAGATGATGTTCGAGAACCTGGCGCCGGGCGCCGAGCCCATCGCCACCGAACGGGTCAAGCACGACGTGAAGTACCAGAAGCGGCGCGGCATCTTCCACGGCCCGGCGGAGGACCTGGCCGAGGACGTCGAGGCGGCCATCACGCGAACGTCCCGGCGCGTCTATCGGATCCTGGGTCTCGAGGGCTACGGCCGGGTCGACTACCGGCTGCGCGACGACGGGCAGCTGTTCTTCCTGGAGGCGAACCCGAACCCGGAGATCGCCCAACGCGAGGAGCTGGCCAGCTCGGCGGCGGAGGCGGGCATCACCTACCCGCAGTTGCTCCAGCGCATCCTCAACCTGGGCCTGCGACGCGGCGCGGCCCGGAGCGACAAGGCGGGCTGAGGCGCCGGTCCCGGGCGCACCCGGTCAGCGTAGGGCGGCGGCTCGCGCGCGGGCGCTGGGGACGGGCTCGCCGGTCTCGGCGTCGAGAGACGGCTGGGCCGCCACGCCTTCGAGCCAGTCGGTGAGTTGGCCGGCCAACTCCGCCACCAGGTCGGGGTGCCGGTCGGCGAGGTCGGTGGTCTCCCCCAGGTCGGTCGAGAGATCGAAGAGCAGCAGCGCGCCGTCGCCATGCCGGTGGATGAGCTTGTGGTCCCCGCGGCGCAGCGCGCTGTAGGGCCAGATGCCGGGGCCGTTCACGCCCCAGAAGTGGGGCTGGTGCCAGCCGAGGGTGCGCTCGGACAGCGCCGGGCTCGGGTCCTCACCGCGCAGCAACGGCGCGAGGTCGATCCCTTCGAGCGTCTCGGCGTGGTCGGCCGGCACGGCGACGCCCGCCCGGGCGAGCAGCGTGGTGAACCAGTCGTGCGTGATGATCGGGACGTCGCAGCGGCTGCCCGGCTCGGCGCCCACGCCCGCGCCCGCGGCGAAGGCCACCACGCGCGTGCCGCCCTCGAAGGCCGAGCCCTTTCCGCTGCGCAGGGGCAGGTTGTGCGTGTTGGCGGCGCCACCGCGACCGTGGGCCGAGAGCCCGCCATTGTCCGACGTCAACACGATGAACGTGTCGTCGGCGACGCCGAGTTCCTCGAGCAGGTCCAGCAGGTCGCCGACGGCGGTGTCGACGCTCTCGACCATCGTCGCGTAGGCGGCCTCGGTGGGGTGGAGGTCGGGATAGTGCTCCAGATAGCGCGCGTTGGCCTGGATCGGCGTGTGCACGGCGTAGGGCGCGAAGTGCAGGAAGAAGGGCTGCTCGTCGGCGACGGCGGCGGCCACGGCATCGACGGCCTCCGCGGCGAGAGCCTCGGTCAGGAACACGTCCTGCCCGTGCCAGCGCTCCAGGCCCGGCACGTCCCAGACCGAGCCGCGCGAGAATCCGTCGGTGCCGTGGTAGCTGGCCGGAGCGCCCGCTCCGTGGCCGGCGATGTTCACGTCGAAGCCGAGCGTCGTCGGGTCGCCGCCCGGAGAGCCCTCACCGCCCAGGTGCGCCTTGCCGACATGGATCGTGCGGTAGCCCGCCGCGGACAGGAGTGCGGGCAGGGTCACGTCGCCGGGCTGCAGGCCGTCGAGATCCCAGGCGGGGGGACGCAGGCCCGCGAAGTCGGCCGAGGTGTCCTTGCCGGCGTGCAGGATCCAGTAGGTGATGTGGGTCGCCGCGGGGCTGCGGCCCGTCATCAGGCTGGTGCGCGTCGGGGTGCACACCGGCGCGGCGGCGTAGGCCTGGGTGAAGCTCACGCCGCGAGCCGCGAGTCGCTCGAAGTTCGGCGTGCGGTAGCGCGCGTTGAACGCCGTGGGCGCGTCGGCCAGCGGGACCGAGGTGTCCTGCCAGCCCAGGTCGTCCACCATCACGAACAGCAGATGGGGCGACCCTCGCGCGGCGGGACGCTGTGGGCCCTCCTGCGGTGAGGCGACTGGCGTGGGGGCGGCCAGGAAACCCGCCACGACCGCCGCCAGGATCGGCGTTACCATGCACCGAACCTAGCAGAGCGACCACCACGCCAACCGCAGGGAATCAGTCGATGAGCTCGATCCGGACACAGGCATGCGCCACCCTGCTGATCCTGGTGCTCGGCGCGGCCTCCGCCCAGATCCTGCCCGAGGGGTTCCTCGACGAGACGCTGGAGGGCGACTGGGACCAGCCCGTCGGTCTGACCTTCGACGACGATGGCTGCATGTTCGTCTGGGAGAAGTCGGGCCTGATCTGGATGGTGGAGGACGAGCAGCACACCGACCACGCCGAGCTGTTCCTCGACATCCGTGAGGAAGTCGGGAACTGGTCGAGCAACGGGTGCATGGGCTTCGCTCTCGACCCGGGTTTCCTGGACAACGGTCACGTGTACGTGCTGTACGCCGTCGACCGGCACTACCTCGATCACTTCGGCACGCCCGAGTACGACCCCGGGGCGAGCCTGTCCTTCGTGCCCACCATCGGCCGCGTGACGCGCTTCACCTCGCCGGCCCACGGAGAGCCGGCGGACCCGTCCTCGCGTTTCGTGCTGCTGGGCCCGACCAAGGACTCGGGCTTCCCGCTGGTGCAGGGCGAACACTCGGTGGGTTGGTTGAGCTTCGGGGAGGACGGCTCGCTGCTGATCAGCTGCGGGGACGGCGCCGCTCCCGGCGGGCCCGACACCGGCGGCACCGAGCCCGCCCAGGCGGCACTCCTCGACGGCATCATCACGCCCGAGGAAGACGTGGGCACGTTTCGCGCCCAGATGATCGATTCACTCTCGGGCAAGCTGCTGCGCATCGACCCGGCCACGGGCGCCGGCATGGCCAACAACCCGTACTTCGAGCCGCTCGCCCCGCGTTCGGTCCGCTCGCGCGTGTGGGCCTACGGCCTGCGCAACCCGTTCCGCTTCGACCTCATGACCGGGAGTGGCGGCGCGGCACACCCGGGCACGCTGATCATCGGCGACGTCGGCGAGGGCGCCTGGGAAGAGGTCTCGGTCTGTCGGACCGGCGGTGAGAACTTCGGCTGGCCGCTCTACGAGGGGCTCGAGCCCGAAGACATCCTGTCGACGGTGTCGATCGAGAACCGGCTCGCGCCCAACCCGCTCTTCGGCCAGCCGCTCCCCGCGGGTGGCACCTGTGACACGCCGTTCTTCACCTTCGACCAGCTCATCGCGCAGGAGCACGAGACGGCACCGTCCTGGCCGGCCAACCCGTGCGACCGGGCGGTTCCCATCCCGGCCGAGTACACCTCCGTGCACACGCGACCCGTCCTCGACTGGAAGCACATCACCGGGCCGTCCCGCGCCGGCACCTTCGCCGCGGACGGCAGTGCCAGCGTGGCCGTGCTCGGGGAACCGGGGACGCCGGTCGCGGGCCCGTCCTTCGCCGGGAGCTGTTCCATCGGGGGAGCCTGGTACGACGGCCCCGGCTACCCGGTCGAGTACCGCAACAGTTCCTACAACGTCGACTTCACCAACGGCTGGATGCGACAGCTGCGCTTCAATGCGCAGGGAGAGCTGATGGAGGCGGCCGAGTTCGGTTCGGTGCTGGGCCCGGTGGTGGCCGTCAACACCCATCCGATCAACCACGACCTGCACTACATCCGCTTCAGCGGCACGGGCATCGCGCGCATCCATCGCATCCGCTGGATCGAGGGCAACCAACCGCCGACGGCGAAGATCGACGTCGATGCGCCCTTCGGACCCTCGCCCCACGTCGTGCAGTTCGACGCGACCGGTTCGTCCGATCCCGAGGGACTCCCGCTGGCCTTCAGCTGGGACTTCGGCGATGGCACGCCGCTCAGCGGTGTCCCCGCGCCGCTCATCGCGTTCCCGTCCGAGGACGTGTCCGCCGGCAGCACGCCCCTGTCGAACGTCTTCGACCTGTCGCCGCCCCAGGCTCCCGGACCGCAGCCCCTGGACATCGAGGCGATCCGCGACGGCGTGTGGCCCATTGCCGGGACCTGGTTGCTCGAGCCGGAGTGGATCAGCCTCTACCTGGGCACCGACGTGAAGGGTCCCGAGGACTGGATCGGGTACGGCTTCGGCACCGATCGCACGATCCGGCGGCTCGTGTTCCAGGAGGGGTTCGAGTTCGGCGACACCGGCGGGTGGTTCGAGGACCTGCGCGTGCAGGTGCGCCAGGCCGGGCTCTGGAACGACATCGAGGACGCCGTGTTCGTCCCGCCCTACGACGGCAGGGACCAGTTGGGGTACGAGATCCACGAAGCCGTCTTCGCGCCGGTGGTGGGGGACGGCATCCGGCTGATCGGGGCGCCGGGCGGATCGGCGTTCTTCGTCAGCGTGGCCGAGTTGCGCGTGACGGCCGACCCGCTGGCACCCACCCTGCAACCCACGGTCTACCCGATCACGCTGACCGTGACCGACGCGGTCAGCAGCACCGTCGTCACCACCGACAGCGTGTGGGTCGACGACACGCCGCCGGTGGTCACGATCCTCGAGCCGTCCCAGGGCATGGTCTACGATCCGACGCAGATCGAGGTGTTTCCCCTCACCGCCGAGATCTCCGACGCCGAGCACGCCGTCGCGGACCTCAGCTGCCAATGGCAGGTGATCCTGCACCACGACAGCCACACGCACCCGGAGCCGTTCCAGACGGGCTGCACCGGCAACGCGACGCTGTTCCCGCACGGCTCCCCGGGTGATGCCTTCCACTTCCAGATCGACCTGACGGTCACCGATCCGCTCGGCCTGGCCACGACGTCGAGCCACTCCCTGCAGCCCGCCAACGACTGCAACCTCAACGGCTTCGACGACGCGCTGGACCTCGCGCAGGGGACGCTGTCGGACCTCGACGGGAACGGGATCGCGGACGGCTGCGAGAACGATTGCGACGGCGATGGCA
>JAJDER010000156.1 GCA_029259725.1 Planctomycetota bacterium
CGTCAGCAGCAAGAGTCCATCGCGCCGCCAGGAGAGGTCCACCAGGGCGAGCGGACCCACGACTGCGAAGACCAACAGCAGCAGCCCGAAGCCCGGGAGCGCGGAGAGGCCGTGGGCGATGTCGGCACCCACGGGGACCTCCTCGCCGCGCCAGAAGAGCGTCGCCTTGCGTCCCAGCGTGGCCACGCAGCCCGTCGGCTCCGCGGCCCAGAGACGGCCGACGCGCGCGAGGTGGAACGCATCGGCCTCGACCGTTGCAGCTCCCACCGCGTGGGCCTGGAACCACGGCTCGGCGCGAACCCGATCGAAGCGTGGCCCGAGACTCGGGACCAGCCCGGTCGCCCCCGGACCCTGGGTGAGCCGCACCGGCAGACCGAGGCCGCGCGGGAGGACCTGGTCGCCGAAGACGAGCAGGGCGACGAGCACGGCCAACCCGGCTCCGACCCACACCGGACGCCACGGCCGTCGAGCTGCCGCCATCACCAGCAGCAAGCCCACGGGGATCGCGAGCGGCCAGCGGGTGAGGACCGCCGCACCGAGCAGCACTCCCGCCACGACCGCGGCTCGACGACCGCCGCCACCGCGGCGCGCCTGGTTCATCGCCACCAACCCCCAGGTCAGCAGCGCCTCGGCCTGGAGCGTGCCACCCGGCTGCACGAGCGACCCCAGCACGGCTCCCGACGCGGCCCAGAACCCCACGGCCCACAGGCGCGCCGTGGGCCCCAGAGGCGCCGCCAGCCGACCCACGGCGAGCAGGCAGGCCACCGAGCACACCAGCCCCCAGAGACCGGCGGCCCAGCCGGAATCGAGACCCGCGCGCAGCACCGGCCCCAGAGCCGCGAGGGCCAGGGGGCCGTCGGCCGGATCGGGTGCCGGCCGGGCGGCCAGTGCAGCGGCCAGGGTCTCCGCGCCGTGCGACACCGCGTGCCCGCCGAACGGCCCGGACCGCCAGGCCACGATCGCCGCGATCCCGAGTCCCGCATGCACCCCGAGCAGCACGGCCTCACGCCCGCGCGCGGGTGAGCGCCCGGTCTCAGCCACCCCCGCCGTCCATCAGCGCCCTCCAGGCCGGCGCTCGCACCAGCGCCGCCGCCACCCGCTCGGCCTGGCGCTCGCAACCGGCGTCGGTGAAGTGCACCGAGTCGACGAAGTGGATCGCGTCGCCGGGGATCTCGTCCTCGCGGGCGACCAGGATCGCACCCGTCTCGGCGGCCACCTCACGGATGACGCGGTTGTAGGCGTCGAACCCGTCGAGGATGTGCTCGACCGACAACCAGGGCATGTAGAACCGCGAGCTGGCCACGGCTTCCGCAAGGTGTTCGGGCTCCTGCCCCCGACGCGGGCGATGCGCGAAGGTGACCAGCACCACCACATCGGCCCGCTCCCGCGCGAAGTCCACCAGGGCGCTGAGTCGGCCGCGAAACCTCTCGGCCGCCGCTTGCACGTCGAAGTCGAGCGCACCCTCGTCGCCGCCGGGGGCGCGCGCCCGCAGGTTCTTCGCGACGAGTTGCCAGGCCAACGAGTTGCGCTCCAGCCAGCCGGGTTGCTCCGGTTCAGCCTTGGCCAGCCCCGCCGCGACCGCCTGTGCGCGCGCATCGAAGGTGAGGTCGTTCGTGGCGTGGTAGATCACGACGACATCCGGATCGTGCGGCGCCACGCGGTGTCGCAGGTTGTCGAGTGAATGGCCCGAGTGCAGACCACCGGCCGCGGCGTTGACGACGTCGAGCGTCGCCCGTGGGGACGCGTCACGCAGGGTGGCCGCCACACGCTCGGGCCAGGTGTGCGCGCCGTCGGTCGCCTCGGCGCAGAACGTCGTGGAACCGCCCAGGAAGGCGAGACGCACCCGGCCGGCCGGCTTGGGCGACTCCAGCGGCGCCCCGCGGAAACCGAGCGAGTTGATCTCGATGTGCACGCCGCGGCCCTCGGTGACGCCCGGCGCCGGCACACGCAGCCCGCTGATCGGATCGAGCTCGAACGCGTAGAAGCTGCTCGTCGTCCCGTACCTGGCCCACTGCCGCACGCGGATGCCCAGCTCGAGCACCACCACGGCGCCGACCGCCAGCAGCAGGAGCAACAGCGCCCGACTCCGCCGCCGTCGCCCCTGGACGACCTTCGGACTCAAACCGCGCGCCCGCCGAGCGGGCCGGCAACCCGACTCACGCCACGCTCGCGTAGTGCTCGAGGATGTCGGTCCGCGTGACGATCCCGAAGATCTCTCCGTCCACGCCCACGGGCAGCGCGCTGATGCGGTGCTCGAGCATCAGGTAGACGGCCTCCGAGAGGCGGGCCTGGGGTTCGATGGTCACGACCGTGGGCGTCATGATCCGCGCGATCGACTCGTTGTACACGGCGAGCATGCCGGCATGCTGATCTTGCGCGTCCATGATCAGCGCGCGCCCCATGGCCATGCGCACGTCGCGGTCGGAGACCATGCCGACGAGTTCGTCACCCTGCATCACGGGCACGTGGCGGATGCGCCAGTCGCGAAAACGGTCGATCGCGATGGTGAAGTCGTCCTCGGGTGCGAGCATGATGACCGGGCTCTTCATCAGGTGCTCGACGGCACCATCGAGGTCGTCGGCCACGGCCGGATCGCGACACAGGTCGCGGAAGACCTTGACCAGGTTGGTCTCGGTGACGATGCCTCTCAGCCGGCCCTCGTCGAGGACCGGCAAGGCACCGATGCGCTGCTCGACCATGAGCTTGGCGGCGCGCGCGCCCGGCTCGTGCTCCTCGACGCACACCACCGGCGTGTGCATGATCTGGCGCACGGTGGTCGGAGCGGGATTGTCCCCGGCCTCGCCGCGCAGCTCCTCGGGCAGGCCCCCCGTCGCGAGGGCCAGGTCGCGGTCGGAGATGATCCCGGCCACTTCGTCGCCGACGGCGACCGGAAGGTGCCGGAAGCCCTTCTCCTGCATGACGGTGTACGCAACATCGAGCGGCGCATTCGGCTCGACAGTGGTCGGATGGCGCGTCATGAACCTGGCCACCTGCATCGGTCGTCTCTCCGGGGCCGGGGAGGGTTGGCCCCGAAGCGGATCATACACGCGCGCCGGATCGAGTCCGATGCCCACGCACGGTGATCGGGGTCCGATTCCGACTTCAGGTCGTCCCCCGCCCGCAACCGATGGGGACGGAAGTCGCCCCCTGCGTGCGTTCCACGTGCCCCTCGGAACTCCCGGTCCATGTCCCTGTCTCCCCGCCTTCGATCGACCCTGGCCGCGCTCGTCTGCTGCGCCCTCGCGCTGCCCGTCCAGGCCGCGGGTGGGGGCGGTGCGAGCGTGGCCGCGCGACTGCACGTGGCCGGTGCGGACGGGGTGCTGCGCTTCGGTCCCGACGTGGCCCTCAACGGCACCTCCGCCTGGGGCGACGTGGCCGATCCCACCGGCATGGCCTTCGGCCCCGGCGGACGACTGTGGGTCGGAAGCCAGGCGGATGACACCATCGTCGTGCTCGACGACAAGGGCAACGCCGTGGCGACCGTGGGACTCGGCACCAGCCTCGCCGATCCGGGCGGCCTCGCGTTCGGCCCCCGTGGCGAGCTCTTCGCGGTCAGCAGGGGCTCCAACGAGGTGCTCGTGTTCGACGCGGCGGGCCTGCCCCTGCGCAGCATCGACGCCGGCGGGATGCTCGACGAACCGGTAGACCTGGCGTTCGCCTCCGACGGACACCTGCTCGTGGCCTGCGCCGCCGACCCGTCCGTGCTCGAGCTGGACCCCTCCGGCGCGGTCGTCGCCGTGCTGGGCCAGGGCGTGCTGCCCTCGGCCCCCACCGGCCTGGCCCTGGGCGCCGACGGTCGCGTGCTCGTCTCGTGCGGCGAGACGGACTCGGTGTTCGCCCTCGACCCATCCGGCCTGCCGATCCCCGGGTGGCCCGTGACCGGTAGCGTGGACGATCCGGCCGGCCTCGCCGTGGGGCCCGACGGCGTGGTCTACGTCGTCTCCCGCGGGGACGATCGCATCGCCGGCTTCGATCCGGCCGGCATCCAGGTCGTCTCGGTCGCCGCACCCCTTGGCGTGGGCGGCGGCGCGGCCTTCGCCCCCTACCGCTTCGACGTGACGCTCAAGGGCAGCCTGCTCACCGCGGACGGCTCGACCGCCGTGCACGACGCCGGCGTGCTCTCCATCGACGCGGGGGCCGGGCGCGCGTTGCTCGAGTTGCCCGGCGGTGCCTTCGCGGCGGCCTTCGACTGCGACCTGTTCGTCGTGGGCGGTGTGCGCGCCACCATCGACGGGAAGGCCAACAAGGCCGAGAGCCACACCAGCGCCTTCGACGCCCGGCCCGACGCGCCCGGGGCCACCTCGCTGCACCTGAAGCTGAAGGGCAAGCCCGATCCCGACGGTCGCCTCGTGATCAAGGGCGGCCAGGGCACGCTCTTCCACACCAGTCCCGCCGGCGTGTTCCACGGCAACGTGAAGACCAAGAAGGCGCTGCCCTAGCGGCCGCGGTACTCGGGTGGACGCTTGTCCCGGAACGCGGCGAGCGCCTCGAGTCGATCCTCGCTGGGCAGCACGCGCTGCAGGTAGATCTCGCGCTCGCGCACGAGACGCGTTGCCAGGTCGCCGCCAGCGTCCATGAGTTCGATCGCCTGCTTGGCCGCGCGCACCGCCAACGGCCCGTTGCGGGCGATGGCGTCGGCCAGCTGCGCCGCACGCTCGTCCAGCTGGTCCGGCGGCGCGATGTCGTTGACCAGCCCGATGCGCAGGGCCTCCTCGGCCGGCACGCGCCGCGCCGCGAGGATCAGCTCCTTGGCCTTGGCCATGCCGACGATCGGCGCGAGTCGCTGGGTGCCGCCCGCGCCGGGAATGATCGCCAGCGACGTCTCGGTCAACCCCATCTTGACCTCGGTCGACGCCAGCCGCATGTCGCACGCCAGCGCCAGCTCGAGGCCGCCGCCATAGGCCGCACCGGCCAGCACCGCGATGGTGGGCTGCGGCAGCGCCGCGACCTGGCTGAACGTGTCCCCGATGCGCTTCACGAACGCGATCGTCTGCTCCTCGGTGAAGCCGCGTCGCTCCTTCAGGTCCGCGCCGGCGCAGAAGGCCTTGCCGCCCGCGCCGCCGAAGAGCACCACCCGCACCTCGTCGGCGGCGGCGAGCGCGTCGCAGATCTCACCGAGTCGGCCCAGGGTGTCGAAGCTCAGGGCGTTCAGGACCTCGGGGCGATTCAGGGTCACGTGGGCGACGTGACCGCGCTGCTCCAGCAGGACGAGATCGGACACGGGGCACTCCGAGAACGGGTGGGGCGACACCGGGCAGCGTAGCGGTCACGTCGTCGGCGCGGAAGCGCACTCGCTCCGCGCGGGGCCGCGGGTATGCTTCGCCCCATGGCCGAGACGACCTCCGCCGACGCGCCGCCCGACGCCCCGGTCCGCGCCGGGTCGAAGTGGATCTTTGCGCTCTTCGTCGCGCTCTGCTGCGTGGTCTCGCTGTACGCCCGCTGGAAGGCCAACCTGCCGCGCACGGCGGTGAACCACGGCGACATCGCCTTCTACTACACGGTGGCGAAGAACCTGGTCGAGGGGCGCGGCTTCACGCTCGACTACATCTGGACCTACTGGAGCCACCCCGAGGGCCTCCCCACGCCCAGCAACCTGTGGTGGATGCCGTTGCCCTCGCTGATCGGCGCGGTGGGCATGTGGATCGGCGAGGTGGACTACGTCTCGGCGCAGGCGGCCACGATCGTGTTCGCGTCGATCCTCCCCTGGCCGGTGTACCTGCTCGGCCGCGATCTCTGGAACTGCCGACGCGTCGGGCTGGTGGGTGCGGCGCTGAGCACCACCTTCCACCTGTTCATGGACCAGCCGGCGGCGCTGCTGTCGCACTGTCCGTACGTCGTCTTCGCGACGCTCACGCTGTGGCTCGCGCTGCGTCTCGTGCGCGCCGGCAACATGGGGAGCTGGGCCTTTGCCTTCGGGGTCTCGCTGGCCTTCACGCAACTGAGCCGCAGCGACGGCATCCTGCTGGTGGGTTCGCTGGGCGCGGCTTTCCTCTTCGCGCGACGCCGGCCGACGCTCCAGGTCGCAGCGATGCTGGTGCTGGGCTACGCGCTGATCATGTCGCCCTGGTGGGCACGCAACGCCCAGGACTTCGGCGCGATGATGCCGGGCGGCTCGTTCCGCGCCATGTTCATGACCGAGTACGAGAGCTGGTACGCGCTGCCCGAGAGCGTGACGCCGGACGCCTACTTCGCCGAGGGCTGGGAGCGCATCGCCCAGACCAAGTGGAACACGGCGCGGTCCACGTTCAAGTCGCTGTCGCAGGGCATGGTCGAGGGCTCGGCGAGCAAGCAGCTGGCGCGCGAGTCGGTGGCCGTGGTCGGGCTCATGTGGCTCTCCTGGTTCGGCTTGCTGGGGACGTTCAAGCGGCGCTTCGGGTTCCTCTGGGCCCACGCGCTGTTCGAGTTCGGCTTCTACACCGTGCTGTTCACGTCGGTGGCCACCGAGTCGTTCCGATCCGGGATGTACAGCCTGTATCCGTTCCTGGTGATCTGCGCGGGACGCGGCATCCAGACCCTCGCGCACGTCGTGACCACCCCGCTGGCGAAGCGCGAGGCCCTGCGGCAACGCGTGGCCTGGAGCCTGATCGCCGCGACGGTGCTGGCCTTCGCCTACGGTCAGTACGACTTCTCGGTGCGCAACCTCGTCCGCAAGAGCGCGGGCATCGACCGGCTCAACGCCTTCCACGAGATGCTCGACCGTCGCGTGCTGACCCCGCTCGGACTCGACGACGAGATCCTCATGACGCGGGAGGTGCACGAGCTCTGGGCGATCTCCGAGCAACCCTGCATCCAGATCCCCTTCGAACCCGAGCCGGTGATCCGCGAGGTGGCCGAGCGGTTCGGCGCGACGCACCTGCTGTTCATCGGCGAGCATGCGCTGGAACTGCGCCCGGGCCTGAAGTGGATCGATCAGATGCCGGGCTACGACAAGGTCTTCGGTCCGGCCCGCCTGCTGGGCCAGGAGGTCACCCTGTACGCCCTCGTGGATGTCTGACCGGCCCGAGTCGCACGCGGGCTCCCAGGCCATCGGTGTCCACGTCGTGACGCACGGGGTCGTGGGCGGGATCGGGGCGCAGGTGCTGCATGATCCAGGTCGGTTCGACGCATCAGGTGGTCACGCGTGCCGCCCACGGGCATCGGTTGGGCACCCTTCCGGAGATCGATCGATGTTCCAGCGCCTGTTCGTCCTCGCCCTGGCCGGCTCCTTTCTCACTGCAGCTCCGGCCCAGGGTCAGACCGCCGCCGACGGCAACGCGCCCGCGATCGATGATGCGGCCGCGCGCACCGCCCTCGCCCCGCTCGGCGACGACGCGGCGCACACCGGGCCTTCCGCCGCGGCGCAGTTGCACGCCCCCTTCGACACCCTGCTGAAGGCCCACGTGAAGGACGGGATCGTCGACTACGCCGGCCTCGAGGGGAAGATCGACGCCCTCGACGGCTACCTGGAAGGCCTCGCCGCGGTGGACCCCGTCACGCTGGATCGCCCGTCGCAGCTCGCCTTCTGGATCAACGCGTACAACGCCTTCACGCTCAAGCTCATGCTCGAGCGCTACCCGAAGATCGAGTCGATCCGGGACATCCCCAGTAGCCAGCGCTGGGACGACGAGCGCTGGCCCGTGAACGGCGAGCGCGTGAGCCTGACCGCCATCGAGCACGAGATCCTGCGCCCCCTGGGCGATCCGCGCATCCACTTCGCGATCAACTGCGCCAGCAAGTCCTGCCCCGACCTGCGCGACGAGGCCTACCTGCCCGAGACGCTCGACGCCCAACTCGACGACGCCGCCCGGACCTTCCTCACCGATTCGACCAAGGGCCTGCGCACCGAGATCGCCGCCG
>JAJDER010000157.1 GCA_029259725.1 Planctomycetota bacterium
AGGCGTGGCGCACCGGCTGCATCCACCCGGGGGGCTCGCCGTACTGCATCGCGTCCTCGATCTCGATGCCCTTGCGCATCTGCTCGAAGGCCAGTTCCCGCTCGCCCTCGCGCCAGAGCAACTCGGCCTCGAACATGTGCCCGGCGATGGCGAGCACCTCCGACGAGGGGTTCGCGCCCGCGTTCCATGACTTCGGCACCATGCGCGCGACGCGCCTGAAGTCGGTCAGCTCGCGGCGCGCACGATCGGTGAGGCCCAGGGCCGACATGGCCACGCCCCGCGCGTAGTGCCAATTCGCGCGGGAGAAGTAGCGGAAGCTGGCGGGCTCGGGCTCGTCGAGCAAGTCTTCCCAGCGGCCGAAGCGCACCATCACGTGGAGCGGCGTCCCCATCAGGCCGTCCATCCACGCCGGATCCGCCGCGATGTCGTCGTCGCTGATGTCGCGCTCGAGTTGCCGCGCGGCGTCCATGGCGACCCGCTCGCGCCCCTCCATCATGGCCGAGAAGGCGAGCATGTGGACGTTGTGCGCGTAGTACCCGAGGTAGTTGCCTGGATCCTCCACCTCGGCGAGGTAGACCTCGTCGGCGGCGATGGCGTCGACGTTGGCGTCCACCGCGTCGTCGTAGCGACCGATGTGCACGTAGATGTGGCTGGGCATGTGCAGCAGGTGACCCGCGCCCGGCACGGCGACGGCGAGCCGGTCGGCGGCGGCCTCGGCGCGGCCGGGGTCGCCCACCTCCAGGATGTGGATCAGGTAGTGGCACGCGCCGGCGTGGTCGGGGTCGCGCTGCAGGGCGGCCTCGAGCACCGCGGTGGCCTCTTCGCTGCGGCCGAAGAACTCACCCTCGGGCGTCCAGTAGTGCCAGGGGTTGAGCGCCATGAGCGAGTCGGCGAAGAGCGTGGCCACGTCGTTGTCGCGAGGGAACGCGGTGTGGACCTCCTCCATCGCGGCGGCGTAGGCCTCGTCCAGCGCGCGACGGTCGTCCGGCGGCGGCCAGGCGAAGCGCGTGGCGATGGCGTTCGCGAGCGCCACTTCCAGCTCGGGCTTGCCCGCCGACGTCGCCACGGCCTGCTGCGCGGCGTCGTACGCGCGGCGGCAGTCCTCGCGCGACATGACGCCATCGTTGAGGTCGAGCCCGCTCGCGATCGACACACCCCACCAGGCCATGGTGCAGTCCGGGTCGGCGACGGTGGCGGCGTGGAAGCTGCGCGTGGCCTCGTCGTGGTTGAAGCCGTAGAGCAGCGTCAGCCCCTGGTCGAACCAGGCCTGGGCCTCGGGCGAGTCCGTCGTGATCGCGCGCGCGCAGGTCGACACGCCGGGATAGTGCTTCGCCGGCTGGGACAAGGGTGTCGCGGCGACGCAGCCACCGAGGACCAGCGCGAGGCCGGCGGCGAACGCGGGCAGCCCGCGCGTGAAGTGACGTGACGACAAGCCCATGCGATGCCCTCCCGGAGAAGCCGGACATCATAGGGGGCGGGTGCCCCGCGGGGAATCACGCCCGCCTCCCCGACGTCAGGGGGTGATCAGGGACAGCGCGTTCGACGCCGCGAGGCCCGCCGGCGCGGCCGCATCGTCGATCCAGACCTGCATGTAGGTCGCGGTGTCCGACGGGAAGCCGGCCGGCCAAGACCCACCGATCTGCAGCGAGCCGGAACCGTCGGTCTGCAGGGGCACGACGATGTCGACGCTGGGCAACATCACGCCCTGCTTGAACGGCGTGCCCGCGGCGGCGCCTCCGACGATCAACCACGCGTTCGCCGACGGCGCGCCGTCGGCGAGTTCCAGCGTGATCGGCGCGCTCACCTGCAGCGTGCCCGTGCCGGTCAGCGTCGGCTCACCGGCCGAGCCCGCCAGCGCGTGCCCGACGTCCACGATCGGCGCGACCTGCAGCGCGTAGATGAACCCGTGCCCCGGCGATCCCGACGGGCCGATGGCCATGGCATACGCCACTGAGCCGTCCGGCGTGAAGCGGGCGCGGCCCTGCGGCGAGACCTTCACCACGTCCCAGGGGTTTGGGTAGAGGAACGGGAGCTCGACCTCCCACATCGGCGTGCCGGTGGCCGCGTCGATGGCCAGGAAGAAGCCCGGGTCGAAGCCGTCGCCCGCGCCGCCGATCACGATCGTCTCACCGGCGGGGTCGACCACCGGGTTGATCAGCGTGTCGGGGTGGTTGTAGGTCCACTTCTCCGAGCCGTCGGGGTTCACCGCGTGGAACGTGTTGAACACGTTGCGCATGGTGTAGATCGAGCCGTCCGCTCCGACGTCGGGGTCGCGCAGGTTGTTGCCGCCGGGACCGAAGATCATCCAGTTGAGGCTGCCGCCCGGTGCATAGGACTGGAGCTGCGCCCACCACTCCACGTAGCTGTCGCCGTTGGGGCCGACCGCCGGCTGCGGACTCGAGTCGTCGTACTGCGTGACGACGGTGTTGCGGAAGATGCGGTCGCCGTCGAAGTCGAACGAGTCGAAGTATCCGTTCTGGCAGAAGAACAGCTGCGTGTCGCTGAAGACGATCTCCTGTCCCTGCCCGCCGATCGGCGAGTAGGGGTTGTCCGGTCCTTTCCAGCGGAAGTTCCCCTGCGGGTCGAGCGAGAAGATGCCGCTCGCCGGCGCGTGGCTGACCGCATAGATGTTGCCGTCGGGGCCCACGTTCGGACCCGAGATCAGGCCGTTGGTCAGGCTGTCCTGCCAGGTCCACTCCACCGAGCCGTCGGCGGGATCGAGCGCGTAGACCGTCGGCCAGCCGTCGGCGGTGTAGATCGTGCCGTCGAGGCCGACGTCGATCTCCGGCTGCCAGTCCGCGCCGACGTTCGTGTGCCAGTCGAGGGCACCCTGCGGCGTGAGCGCGACGACCTCGCCGGCACCCGACTTGGCGTAGACGGTGCCGTCGGCGCCGAGGGCCGGCCGGCGGAGGATGTTCTGGCTGTTCATCGTGAACACCCACAGCGCGCGCCCGTCCGGCGTCCGCGGGGCCACGGTGACCGGCAGCGGGTTGCTCGAGCCATTGGCGCTCGTGACCGTGAGCTGGCTGGGCCCGAAGGGCATGTCCTCGGGCACGTAGGCGTGCATCTCGACGGCGTTGGTGCCCGGGATCGGGATGACCAGGCACTCGACGTCATCGAGGAACACCTGGCCGGCCTGATCGAGATGCGTGCCGTGGATGTTGATGTGCCCGCTGCGCGTCAGCACCGTCTCGAACAGGTGATCGAGGACGGGTGCCTGCTGGGCGGCGAGGCCGGGCGCGAGTACGGCGCCAAGTGTCGCGGCCCTGAGCATCACGAAACAGATCCCGCGGGTTGGAAGAGTGGTCATCGGTCGCCTCCTGCGTCAGTCGTTGCCTGAGCGGCAAGAGGCAAGATCCGTGCCAGACGAACCCCGTGGGACTTGAAGGCCGAGACCCTGGGGTGGGAGGCGATCCGGCGGTGCGCCCGACGATCGCGGGGTTGCCCGTGACCACCAACCGCACGCCGGGTCCAGAATCTGGACGCCACGGGCCTCGCATCATGACTCCGACCATGGCTCTCCAGCGACCCAGGCCGCATCCGTGGGACACGCGCCACGGGGAGGCGTTTCGGCACGGTCTTTGCACCGGAGCCCTGGCGACCCTTGCACCGGAGCCCCGGAGACTCCACGGAGACCGATCGATGAGTGCTGCCGCCACGACAGGTCACGCCGGCCCGCGTTTCCTCTTCACGCTCCTGTTCGCCGCGCTGGTCGCCGGCGTGCTCGGGCCATCCACGGTCGCACAGTTCGGGGTGGGCCCGATCGACCGCATCGAGCCTCTCCAGACGGTACTCCCGCACATCACGGCCCTCTCGGTGCCGGAAGCGCCACCCAGCGGCCGCCTGGTCCTCTCGGGTACGGGCTTCGGGTCCGCGCAAAGCTCGTCGCAGGTCTTCATCGATGGGTCCGTCGCCATCGTGACCACGTGGAGCGAGCACGCCATCCACGCCTACGTCCCCGAGGACGCCGAACCCGGACCGACGCTCGTGATGGTCGGCACCGAGGACGGCTGGAGCACCCCGGTGCCGTTCCTGATCACGCAGCGGCGATCGACAGGCAGGCTGCAGTGGAGCTTCCAGACCGACTCGTACGTGCCCTGGCAGTTCGTCTCGGTCGGCCCCGATGGCACCGTCTACACCAGCGATGACTTGGGACTCTACGCACTCTCGCCCACGGGCGGCCTGAAGTGGTTCCTGCCGGGCGCGGGCGGAGCGCGGCCGATCTCCTTCGGTGCTGACGGCACGATCTACACGGGAGGAACGCCCGGCACGCTGGTCTGGGCGATCCACTCCGACGGCACCGTGCGGTGGAACCTCCCCAACACGTTTGGCTTGCCGCTGCTGGCCGGTCCCAACGTCGGTCCCGACGGCAACATCTACGCCGTGCAGGACAGCTCGGGCGGAGTCGGCGGGCTCGGCCACTTCTCGCTCGACCCGCAAGGCGAGCTGCGCTTCAGCGAGGTGCAGTTCTTCAGCTTCGCCGGAGGCAACTCGGAGATCACCTTCGGCGACGGCCAGTGGTACGGCAGCTGGGAATTCAATGCATCCGGGCCCGCGACGGTGCACACGTTCGACATGGACTCCGGCAACGTGCTCTGGACGGCGTCCGACATCGGCGTGTCGGCCAACGGCTACCCGGTGCTCGACGCCACCGGCCGCCTGCTGCTCGCCTGGGGGCAGATCGGCGTCGTGGCCGTGTCTCCCGACGCCGAGGACGAGTGGATCTCGATCCACCCCAGCACGACCGGCACCAACGTGCTGCTCCAACCCACGGTGGGCGCCTCCGGCATCGTGTACACCGGCGACTGGCTGGGCGTGGAACTCTGGGCCCTGGACCCCGGCGGCAACACCGTGTGGATCGCGCCCGACATCGGCCACATGCTCCAGGACCTCGCGGTCACGCCGGACGAGTCGCTGATCATCGCGGACGGTTCGGCCACCTTCGGCCAGCCGGCCTGGGTGCGGGCTTTCAGCACCATCGATGGTTCGCTGGTCTGGCATGAGGAGCTGCCGCCGGAGAACGGCGTGAACCAGTTCGCAGCGTCCTGGCAGCCGGAGTTCAGCAACGACGGCCAGACGGTCTACATCGCGGGAGGCTTCGTCGGGGACGTGAACGACTACGGCTACGCCCACGCCTTCGACGTGCCCTTCGACCCCGCCCTCGATGCCGACGCGGACGGCTACCCGGACACGCTCGACAACTGCCCGGGCACGCCCAACCAGGACCAGCTCGACAGTGACGGCGACGGCATCGGCAACGCCTGCGACTTCATCCCCGACGACTGCTCCGACGCCATCCCGCTGTGCAACGGGGACAGCGTCAGCGGCTCCACCGTCGGCGCCACGAATGACGGTACGGCCAGCTGCATGGGCAGCCCGCAACTGAACCGCGACGTCTGGTACTCGTACACTCCCGCCGTCGACGGGCCGATCACGGTCAACGGCTGCGGCGCGGCCTTCTCGTACTACCTGTCCGTGCACACCGGCTGCCCCGGCAGCGTGTCGAACCAGGTCGGCTGCTCACTCTACGGCTGCCCCACCGGCCCCTGGCCCCAGGTGAGCTGGCCCGGTGTCGCCGGCGAGACCTACTACATCCGCGTGACCGGCAACGGATCCCACGAGATCGACTACACGCTCCACGTCTCCGGTCCACCCTGCCCGTGAGCCGCGCCGGAGCCCGCGCGACCGCACCCTTCCGACCTCGTACCCCCGTGCCGTGCGCCGAGCGCACCGCCCCGCCGCCTCTCACCACCGGGACGTCCTCCCATGAAGCCCTCCATCACCCGACTCCTGCTCGCCACGCTCGTCTGCGTCTCCCTTGCCTCCGGCCAGGGCCCCGGTCTCGGCGTTCCTCATGCTCTTCCCGGAGACGACCTGATCGGCCCGGCTGCCGGTGACCAGCACCAGCCTGGCCTCGCGCTCGGAGGCGATGTGTTTCTCGCGGTGTGGACCGACTGGCGCGCCGACCTGAGCGGGACGCTCGGCATCGACCAGGGGGGAAGCGACATCTACGCCCGACGACTCGCAGCCGACGGGGCGCCGCTCGACACCACGCCGATCGTGATCGCGCTCGACGCCGCCAACCAGGACGAACCCTCGGTCGCCTGGAACGGCTCCGCCTGGCTCGTGACCTGGATCAGCCAGGAGCCGACCCCGTTCTTCTGGGCCTCCGCGGTGCGCGGCGTCCGCGTCTCGGCCAGCGGAGAGGTGCTTGATCTCCAGCCCCTGGACCTGATCAGCTACCCCTTCTCGTCCGGCATCCAGTACACAGTCGCGGGCGACGGGACCGGATGGCTCGTCGTGGGCCAGGGCACATCCGCCGGTGAGGAAGACGTCGTGGGCGTGAGGCTCTCCGCGGGGGGGACGCTCATCGACACGCCGCCCAAGCTGCTCGTCGACGTCTCGTCCCTGATCTTCGATCCGCGCATCGCGTTCACCCAGGGCGCCTGGCTCCTCGTCTGGCGGGAAGCCACGGCCATCCGGGCACGTCGCTACGACACGAACCTGTCGCCGCTCGGCGGGACCTTCTCGCTCGTCGGGGGCTCCGGCAGCAGCAACGCACTCGACCTCACGACGAATGGCGTCGAGTTCTTCGCCGCCTGGGGCAAGTACACCTCCTCGAACCAGATCGGCAACGTGACAGCGACGCGCATCAGCGCGACCGGCGTCCAGCTCGACCCGGGTGGCATCCCCGTGGTCACCGGATCGCTCTTCTCCCAGAGCAACGCACGCGTCACCTGGGACGGCGTGCAGTGGATCGTCTCCTGGACGCCGCCGTCGTTCCTGTCGCCGGATGCGCTGCGCATGGCTCGCGTCTCGACCTCGGGCATCCTGCTCGACCCGGGCGGCGTGGCCGTGTCCCCTTCCGCGGAGGCCGAAGTGGATGAGGTCCGGCTCGCCGGCGGCCCGACCGGCGGCGTGCAGGCCATCTGGACCGACCGCCGAGCGGGCGGCGCGTTCCCGCAGGACGTCTACACGGCCTCGTACGACGTGGCGCTGACCGTCGGTGACGAGCACGTCGTCTCGGTCGGCGCACCGCGTCAGACCGCGCCCGCCGTGGCGAGCGGCGCCGGTATCCAGCTGGTCGTCTTCAAGAGCGAGCGCTCGGGCGACCAGCGCATCCTCGGTCAGCGCGTCGACGCGGAGGGCGAGGCGATCGACGCCGAGCCCTTCGAGCTCGGCCTGCCCACCGGACTGCTCTCGGCGCCCTCGGTCGCGTTCAACGGGTCCCTGTTCCTGGTCGTGTGGCAGCAGGAGGGCACGATCCTCGGCCGGAGGGTGGCTCCGGACGGCACGGTGCTCGAGGCTGCTCCCTTCCCGGTCATGGCCGCCAGCGTGCTCGAGCCACCGTCCGTGGCGGCCGTCGACGAGACCTTCCTGGTCGTCGCCGTCGACGCGCCCGGCTCCCCTCAGTTCCAGTACGTCCTCGGCATGCGCGTGGCCGGTGACGGCACGCTGCTGGACGGGTCACCGCTCTCGATCGGCACCAGCTTCGCCCACGCGCCCAGCGTCGCCGCATTCGGGGATCGATGGCTCGTGGCTTACCAGCGCAACTTCTCCCACGACGACCCCAAGGCGAACATCCGTGGGCGGATCCTCGCCGCCGACGGCAGCATGCTCACCCCCGACTTCATCGTCCACGCGAACTTCGGTTCGGCCGAACTCACGCCTTCGGTCGCCGCCTCGGACAGCGTCGGACTGATCACCTGGGTCGATCCACGCAACGGTCTCTCGGAGCTGGACCTCTACGGCCGGCGCATCCTGCCCGACGGCACGATGCTCGACCCGGGCGGCTTCGGGATCCTGATCGCCGCCGACGAGCAGATCGCGCCGGCCACCGTCTGGACCGGCAACCGATTCCTCGTGGTCGAGCAGGACACGCGCGCGACGACGTTCTTCCTGGACGAGCGCAGTGACATCTACGGCCAACGGCTCGATGCCTCCGGCAACCCGCTCGATGGCCCGGGCTTCCCGATCGCCACGTCCCCGGCTCCCGAACGCGATCCGGACCTGGCGGCGACCGATCCGGGTCGTGCACTCATCGTCTCGGCAGTCTTCGACAGCACGCCCTCCTTCGAGGCCTACCGGGTCCACCTGCTTGCGACGGGAGCCTGTGCCGCCGACCTGGGCCACGCGGGTCCGGGATCGGTGTCGCTCGCCGTGTGCGGCGAGGACCTCACCCTTGCCGGCACCGAAGCGGTCCTCGCGCTGGCCGGCGCCACACCGGCCGCGCCCGTGTTCCTCGCGACGGGACTGGCGTACGACCCCATGCCGATCAAGGGAGGCGTCCTGGCGCCCAACCCGCTCCTGCTGCTGATCGAGGGGTTCGTGACCGACGCGAGCGGCACGTTGCAGCTCCCGGTCACGGGTGGCGCCGGCCCGCCGATCGGCCTCATCCTCCAGGCCGTCGTCCCCAACGGCGCGGTCTTCGAGTTCTCCAACGCGCTGGAGCTGATGCTCGGGAGCTGAGGGGTCCGATCGGCGCCGGGGTCCATCCCCGCGACGCGGCGCGCCGCACCCGCTACGCTCCCCGCCGTGGTCCTGCTCACCCTCACCGACGTCTCGCTCACCTACGACGCGGGGCGACCGCTGCTCGACGGCGTGTCGCTCACCGTGCGCGATGGGGATCGCATCGGCCTGATCGGCCCCAACGGCGCCGGCAAGTCCACGCTGCTCAAGCTGCTCGGCGGGCTCGAGACGCCCACCACCGGCGAGCGCGCCGTGCGCCGGGGGGCGCGCATCGGCTACCTGGAGCAGGAGCCGCGCTTCGATCCCGAGCGCCGCGTGCGCGACATCGTGGCCGAGGGCCTGGGCGAGCGCGACGTGCTGCTGGAGGAGCTGGAGCGCATCAACGACGCGCTCTCCATGTCCGCCAGCACCGGCGATGCCAGCGACGACGACGACGCCCAGCGCGAGGCCGAGCAGACCGCGCTGCTGCGTCGCCAGGAGCAGCTCCATCGACGGCTCGACGAGGTCGGCGGGCACGAGGTCGAGCACCGGGTCGAGGCCACCATCGCCGGGGTCGGGCTGGAGGACCCCGACGCGCGGGCCGGCACCCTCTCGGGCGGCGAGGCACGCCGCGCGGCGCTGGGCCGGCTGCTGATCACCGAACCCGACCTGTTGCTACTCGACGAGCCCACCAACCACCTCGACGCGTTTGTCGTCGCCTGGCTCGAGCAGCAGTTGATCAAGCTGCGCGTGCCGCTGGTGCTGGTCACCCACGATCGCTACCTGCTCGACCGCGTCGCCGACCGCATCGTGGAGATCGAGCGCGGCAAGCTGATCGAGTACGACGGCGGCTACGGTCGCTACCTGGAGCTGCGCGCGGCGCGGCTGGAGCAGGAGCAGCACACCAACCAGGCGCGACGCAACATGCTGCGCCGCGAGACGGCCTGGATGCGTCGCGGCCCGCCCGCACGCTCCACCAAGGCCAAGGCGCGCATCCAGCGCTACGACGAGCTGGTCGAGGCCATGCCCGACGCCGACCCCGCGGACCTGCAGCTGGCCTTCCCGCCCGGCCCGCGCCTGGGCAACCGCGTGCTCGAGCTGCACGGGGTGGCGCACCGCTACGGCGAGAACGAGGTGCTCCCCAAGCTCGATCTCGAACTGCACGGCGGCATGCGCCTGGGCGTGGTCGGCCCCAACGGCGCGGGCAAGACCACGCTGCTGCGCATCCTGCTCGGGCGCCTGGAACCGAGCGAGGGGCGCGCGGTCTTCGGTGACACGCTCGCCCTCGGCACCGTGGACCAGAAACGCGAGGACCTCGATCCCGAGAACACCGTGGTCGAGGAGCTCACCGGCGGCGGGAGCAGCGTGGTGGTCAACGGGCAGTCGATCCACGTGGCCAGCTTCCTCGACGGGTTCCTGTTCCCCGGCGAGACCAAGAACACCCCCATCGGGAAACTCTCCGGCGGCGAGCGCGGGCGCATCCTCATCGCCAAGCTGATGCTGACCGGCGCCAACGTGCTGGTGCTGGACGAGCCCACCAACGATCTGGACCTGGCCACCCTGCGTGCGTTGGAAGAAGCGCTGGTCGCGTTCAAGGGCGTGGTCGTGGTCGTGAGCCACGACCGCTGGTTCCTCGACCGCGTGGCGACGCACGTGCTGCACCTCGACGGCCACGGCGGCGCGCGACTGCACACCGGCGACGTGACCTCGTTGCTGGATCGACTCGCGCAGGAGCAGGCGCGCGGGAACGCCGGCCGCGACGCGGACCGCGACGGGACCGGCGACGGCACCCGCGACGGCGCCCGCGACGGCACCCGCGACGGCGACGCGTCCCGGCGCAAGGACAGGCCGGCGCCGCCCACCGAGACGAGTGCCCCCCGCTCCAGACGCCTGGCGCCCTGGGAACGGCGCGAGCTGTCCGAGCTGGAGGCGCGGCTGCCCGGACTCGAGGCGGCCGTGGCGGCGCTCGACGCGCAGCTCGCGGATCCGGCGCTCTACCAGGGCGACAAGACCCGGGTGCTCGCGCTCCAGGAGCAGCGACGGATGGCCGCCGCCGAGCTCGACGCGGCCAACACGCGCTGGGAGGCGCTCGCCGAGCGGGAGTGAGGTGCTCCACGAGACTGGAACCGATCGCGCCGTCGTCGCATCCTGGGGCCAGGAGGAACACCCATGACCCTGCAACTCGACCGCCCGCTCGTCGTCTTCGATCTCGAGACCACCGGCGTCGACACGGCCGCCGACC
>JAJDER010000158.1 GCA_029259725.1 Planctomycetota bacterium
AACGCGTCCACGCCGTCCTCGAGGCGCTCGAAGAGCACACCGAAGACGACCTCGTCGGGCACGAGCTGGCCGGCCTCCATGAAGCCCTGCGCGGCGCGCCCCGCCTCGGTGCCGGCCTTGACCGCCGCCCGCAGCAGGTCCCCGGTCGAGAGGTGCACGAGCTCCTCGGACGCACAGACGCGTTGCGCCTGCGTGCCCTTGCCGGCTCCGGGCGCGCCGAGGAAGACCACGCGCGAACAGGTCACGCAGCCCCCTTCCCGCGCTTCCGGCCGGCCCACCCGAGGCCCTGGCCGGCGCCGAGACCCTCGTAACGCCGCATGACCAGCATGGCGTTGACCTTGTCGACCAGGTCGAGCACCACGCCCACCACGATCAGCACGCTCGTCCCGCCGAGGAACATCGCCAGGGCCGGCGGCATGTTGGGCACGTTGCTGGACAGCAGCTGCGGCATGACGGCGATGACGACCAGGAAGGTCGCGCCCGCGAGGGTCACCTTGAACATGACCGACTCGAGGAACTCCGCCGTCTTCACGCCGGGCTTCAGGCCGGGCACGAAGCCACCCTGCTCCTTCAGGTTGTTGGCGATCTCCTTGGGCTGGAACATCAGCGACGTCCAGAAGAAGGAGAACATGAAGATCAGTGCCGAGTAGAACAGGATGTACCAGAACCCGCCCCACTCGAAGATGCGCGTGAAGGTCTGGACCTCGTGGCCGGCAACCGCGCCCCAGAGCTTGTCGAGCACGGCCGGCACGACGAACAGGAACGACGCGAAGATGATCGGCATGACGCCGGCCTGGTTGACCTTCAGCGGCAGGTAGTGCCGCTGGCCGCCGTAGACGCGACGGCCGCGGAACTGCCGACCTTGTTGGATCGGGATGCGCCGCTGCCCCTTCGTCACGAACACGATGCCGATGACGATCAGGATGTAGAGCACCACCAGCGTGGCCACGGTCTGGACCTGATCGCGGGTCTCGAGCGTGCCCAGCAGGGCATCCAGCATCGAGGGCATCTGCGCCAGGATGCCGGCCATGATGATCAGCGACACGCCGTTGCCGACGCCGTACTCGGTGATCTGCTCACCGATCCACATGATGATCAACGTTCCGGTCGTCAGCGACATGACCAGGAACAGCTTGTAGAAGAAGCTGTCGTAGAGGTCGGCGTCGATGACGCCCTGTCCGACAGCACCCTTCAGGATGCCGATCACGAACATCGACTGGATCAGGCAGATCGGCACGGTCGCCCAGCGCGTGTAGCGCTGGATCGTCTTCTGGCCCTGCTGGCCTTCCTTCTGCAGCGCCTCGAGCTGCGGGACCACCTTGACCAGCAGCGAGAAGATGATCGAGGCACTGATGTAGGGCATCACGCCCAGCGTGAACAGCTTGCACGAGCCGATGGCACCGCCCGACAGGGCGTTCATGATGCCGAAGGCGAAGGCGGTCCCCCCCTGCTCGGACTGGCGCTGGTACTCCTCCAGCACGGCCCAGTTCACGCCCGGGATCGGCACGTGGAAGCCGACCCGATAGGCCACCAACAGGCCGATCGTGACCAGGATCTTGTTCCTGATCTCCGGGACGCGGAAGAGGTTGAGGAAGCCGCTCATCATGACGACGTCTCGGCCTCGCTCTCGTCAGTCTTGCGGTGGCTCTTGGTCTTGGCCGGGCGTTCCTCGGGCACGATCTCCACCGACCCGCCGGCGGCCTCGACCTTGGCCCTGGCGGCGTCGGAGATCTTGTGCACCTTCAGCTGGAAGCTCTTGCCGTCGAGCTCGCCCTTGGCCAGCACCTTGAGGCGCAGTGCCTTGTGCTTGACCAGCGCGGCCTGCTTGACCGTCTCGAGGTCCACGGCGCCCCCCTCGGGGAAGGCCTTGACCAGGTCGCCGACGTTCACGATCGAGTAGGTCGTCCGGAACAGCGAGTTGGTGAAACCCCGCTTCGGCAGGCGACGGGCGAGGGGCATCTGCCCACCCTCGAAGCCGCGGCCCTTCTTGCCACCGGCGCGCGAACCCTGGCCGTTGTTGCCACGGCCGGCGGTGCAACCCCAGCCGCTGCCCTGGCCTCGACCGATGCGGCGCTTGCGCTTGTTCCGCGTCGCCGGCGTCTTCACGTCCTGCAGGTTCATGCGATGCTCACTCCTCGGAGCTGCTCGGAGGTGCGACGGGTGCGCACGTCGAGCAGGCCCTGCAGGGTCGCCTTGACCAGGTTGACCGGGTTGTTGGAACCCATGCTCTTGGTCAGGATGTCGTGCACGCCGGCCAGCTCGAGCACCGAACGCACGGTGGCGCCCGCGATGATGCCCGTGCCGGGGGCGGCGGGGACGAGCCGGACGCGGGCGGCGCCGAAGCGGCCGACGATCTCGTGCTCGAGGGTGCGCCCCTCCTTGAGGTGCACCTTGACCAGGTTCTTGTGGGCGTCCTTGACCGCCTTCTCGACCGCGGCCGGGACCTCCTTGGCCTTGCCGAAGCCGACGCCGACGCTGCCGTGCCGGTCCCCGACCACCACGAGCGCGGAGAAGGAGAAGCGGCGTCCGCCCTTCATGACCTTGGCGCAGCGGTTGACCTTGACCACCGCTTCTTCGTAGATGCCGGGTGCCTTGACATCGAGTTCCTGTCGCCTCTGTGCCATCGGTCTAGAACTCCAGTCCGGCTTCGCGGGCACCCTCGGCGAGTGCCTTGATGCGACCGTGGTAGCGATACCAGCCGCGATCGAAGACCACCGTCTTCACTCCGGCCTCGATGAGTCTCTTGCCGATGTCCTTGCCGACTTCGCCGGCCACCGACGCCTTGGGTCCGGCCAGGCTGCCCTTGAGCGCCTTGGCCACCGAGGACGAAGCGGCGAGCGTCACGCCGGCCACGTCGTCCACGGCCTGGACGTAGATCTGCTTGTTGGAGCGGAAGACGGAGAGACGCGGCCGCTCGGCCGTGCCCTGGACCTTCCGACGGACGCGCTGGACCCGCCGACGGCGGGTCGCTTCGCGGGACTTGAATCTTCCGATACTCACGTCGATCAGGCTCCCAACGCCTTGCCGACCTTGCGACGCACGTACTCGCCCCGGTAGCGGATGCCCTTGCCCTTGTAGGGCTCCGGCTTCCGCACGGCGCGAATCTCGGCGGCGAACTGGCCGACACTCTGCTTGTCTGCACCCGAAATCGTGATCTCGGTCGGCTGCGGGGCCTCACAGGTGAGGCCTTCCGGCACAGGCATCTCGACGGGCGCGTTGAAGCCGATGTTCAGCACCAGCTTCTTGCCCTGGACCTTTGCGTTGTAGCCGACGCCCACGATCTCGAGTGTCTTGGAGAAGCCCTTCTCGAGGCCCTCCACCATGTTTGCGCCGAGGGAGCGGTACAGGCCGTGCAACGCCCGTGCCTCGCGATCCTCGGTGGCCCGCCCGAAGGTCAAGACCCGGTCGTCGGCGTTGATCTCGACGACGATGCGCGGGTCGATGTCCTGGGACAGCTTGCCCTTGCTGCTCTCGACGGTGAGCGTCCCACCCTCGAAGGACACCTTGGTCCCCGAGGCGAACTCCACCGGCTGCTTTCCGATTCTCGACATCTTCGCCTTACCAGACCGTCGCCAGCCGCTCGCCGCCAACCCGCTGCGTGCGGCATTCGCGGTCCGAGAGGACGCCGTTGCTCGTGGAGTAGATCGAGATGCCGATGCCGTTGAGCACGCGTGGGATCTCGTCGACGCCGCAGTACAGCCGGCGACCGGGCTTGCTGTCGCGGCGGATCTCGTTGATCAGCATCTCGCCGTCCGGGCCGTACTTCAGGTTGATGCGCAGGACTCCCTGCACACCGCCCGGCACGACTTCGTAGTCGTTGATGAAGCCTTCACGCTTGAGCACCTCGGCGATCGAACGCTTCATGCGCGAGGCCGGCATGTCGACGTCGTCGAAGCGCACACGCAGGGCGTTGCGCACTCGGGTCAGCATGTCGGCGATGGGGTCGGTCATGGTCATGGTTTGATCTCCCGTCCTACCAGGACGACTTCCGGACGCCGGGGATCTCGCCCGCCAGCGCCAGGTTGCGGAAGCAGATCCGGCAGATGCCGAACTTCCGCATGAAGGCGTGGGATCGGCCGCAGAGCGAGCAGCGGCTCTTCTGCCGCGTGCTGAACTTCGGCTTCATCTTCGACTTGGCGATCCAGCTGGTCTTGCCCAAGGGTCGTCTCTCGGTTCGTCGGTGGTGGCGCCGCTCTACGCGGCAGCCTTGTCGTCTGCGCGCTGGAAGGGCATGCCCAGATGGGTCAGCAGGTCGAACGCGATCGCGTCGTCCTCGGTGCTCGTGACGATGGTCACGTTCATGCCCTGTTGGTGCTTGATCTTGTCGAGGTTGATCTCGGGGAAGATCGACTGGTCCGCGAGACCCAGGCTGTAGTTGCCCCGCCCGTCGAGCTTCGTCTTGAGGCCGCGGAAGTCCTTGATACGCGGGATGACCACCGTGATCAGCCGGTCCAGGAACTCCCACATGCGATCACCCCGCAGGGTGACCATGCAACCGATCGGCATGCCTTCACGCAGCTTGAAGTTGCTGACCGACTTGCGCGCCTTGCGCGGCATCGGCTTCTGGCCGGTGACCGTCTGCAGGTCCGCCACGGCCGCATCGAGCATGCCCTTGTTCTCGCGGGCCAGGCCCACACCCATGCTCACCACGACCTTGTTCAGGACCGGCACCTGGTGAAGGTTGTTCAGGTTGTGCGCCTCGGCGAGCGCGGACCGGATCTCGGCCAGGTAGCGCGCCTTGAGGCGGGGGGTGTCGTCAGTCATCTCACTTGATCCGCTTGCCCGAAGGTCGCATCACGCGCACCTTCTGGCCGTCCACGATTTCGTACCCGACGCGCACGCCCTTGCCCGACTCGGCGTCGAGGTAGGCGATGTTGCTCAGCTGGATCGGGTACTCACGCTGCACGCGGCCGCCCTGGGGGTTTTCCTGGCTGCGGCGCAGGTGCTTCCATTTCATGTTGACGCCCTCGACGAGCGCCTTGCCGGCTGACTTGTCGAGCTTGAGCACGGTGCCCGTCTTCCCGCGGTCGGCACCCGCGATGACGATCACACGGTCGTTCTGCCGGAGACGCACCTTCATCACACGACCTCGTTCGCAAGGCTGATGATCTTCATGAAGTTCTTCGCGCGCAGCTCGCGAGCCACGGCGCCGAAGATGCGGGTCCCGACCGGGTTGCCGTCCTTGTCGATGATCACGACGGCGTTGCGGTCGAAGCGCACCCGGGAACCATCCCGGCGAGAGATGTCCTTGCGGGTGCGCACGATGACACCGCGGACGACCGTGCCCTTCTTGATGGTCGCCGTGGGGATCGACTTCTTGACCGAGCCGATGATCACGTCCCCCACGCCGGCATAGCGACGCTTGCTGCCGCCCAGCACCTTGAAGCACATGACCTGCTTGGCGCCCGTGTTGTCGGCGACATCGAGCATGGTCTGCATCTGGATCACGAAGCACCTCCCGACGCCCGCGTGACCACCTTCACCAGGCGCCAGCGCTTGGTCTTGCTCAGCGGGCGCGCGAAGGCGATCTCGACGGTGTCACCGGTCTCCGCCTCGTTGTTCTCGTCGTGGACGTAGAGCTTCGTGGAGCGACGCACGTACTTCTTGTAGACGGGGTGCATCACACGACGCTCGATCGTCACGGTGATCGTCTTGTCCATCCGATCACTCAGCACCGTGCCGGTGCGGCGAATGTCGTCCCTGGATCTGGTCTCGGTCTCGGTCATCGATCTATGTCCGCGGTGCCGCGCCGCGGATGCCCTGCTGGCGTTCGGCGAGCAATGTCTTCATGCGCGCGATGTCGCGCCGGAGCGTCTGGATCCGGTGCGGGTTCGCGAGGCCTTCCGAGCTGGACTTGAAGCGCAGCTCGAAGAGCTCCTTCTGGAGCCCTTTGCACTCGTACGTGAGTTCGGAGTCGAGCTTCTCGCGCATCTCCTTGTTCCGGGTGCCCATCAGCGGGTCCTCCGCTTCACGAGGCGACAGCGCACGGGCAGCTTGTGCGCGACGCGGTTCAGCGCCAGCTTGGCCACGGCCTCCTCGGTGCCACCGATCTCGTACAGCACGGTCCCGGGCTTGATCACCGCGGCCCAGTAGTCCGGCTCACCCTTGCCCTTGCCCATGCGGGTCTCGGCCGGGATCGAGGTGATCGGCTTGTGCGGGAAGATGCGGATGGTCACGCGAGCGCCGGGGGCACCGCGCGTCGCGGCGACACGACCGGCCTCGATCTGGCGGGCACTGATCCACCCGGGCTCGAGCGACTGCAGCCCGTACTCACCGAAGGCGACGGTGTGGCCGCGCGTGGCGTTGCCGCGGATCTTGCCCTTCTGGACCTTGCGGTGCTTGAAGCGCTTCGGCATGGACTTCGCCATCAGGAGCGCCCTCCCGCCTGGTAGTCCTTGTAGAGCCCACGGTAGACCCAGGCCTTCACGCCGATCACGCCGTGCGTGGTCTTGGCGATGGCGAAGCCGTAGTCCACCCAGCCGTCCAGGGTCGAGAGCGGCACCGAGCCCAGCGAGGTCTTCTCACGTCGGGCGATCTCCGCCCCCCCGAGACGCCCCGAGATCTGGAGCTTCACGCCGAGCGCGCCGGCCTGCATGGTCAGCTGTGCCGACTTCTTCAGCGCACGACGGTAGCTCGCGCGACGCTGCAACTGCTCGGCCATGCTCTCGGCCACCAGCTGCGCCGAGAGCTCCGGCTTGCTGATCTCGACCGTGCGGATGGCGACGGGCTTGTTGCAGATGTCGGTCAGCTGCTCGTTGAGCCGATCGACCTGCGCACCACGGCGACCGATGAGGAGTCCCGGACGCGCGGTGTGGATGATCACCGTCACGCGCTCGCGGGTGCGCTCGATGTCGATGCGCGGCACCGCGGCCGAGTGGTACTCCTTCTTGATGAACTTCCGGATCTTCTGGTCCTCGAGCAGCAGTGCCCCGAAGTCCTTCTTGCCGGCATACCAGCGCGAGCGCCAGGGCTCGTTGATGCCGATCCGGAAGCCGATGGGATTGACCTTCTGACCCATGGCCTAGTTGTCCTTGCTGGCCGGAGCAGCGGTCGCGGCCAGGGCCGCGGTTGCCAGCTCGACGTGGATGTGACTGGTCTTCTTGCGATACGGCATGGCGCGTCCACGAGCCGACGGGCGCCAGCGCACGTAGCCGCCGAGCAGCGGGCCTTCATCGACCCAGCACTTGCTCACGTGCAGTTGGTTGAGGTCGTCGGCGCCCGCCTGACTCGCATTGGCGACGGCCGAGCGGACGACCTTCCCCAGCAAGGCCGCGGCGCGCTGGGGACTGTGGTCCAGCGCGACCAGGGCCTGGTTCACGGGCTTGGTCCGGATCAGGTCGGCGACCAACCGCGCCTTGCGGGCGGTGACGCGTGCGTATCGGTGGGACGCCTTGAAGGTCACCATGACCTACTTGCCCTTCTTGTTCGTGTGGCCGCGGAAGGTCCGCGTCGGCGCGAACTCGCCGAGCTTGTGACCGACCATGTCCTCGACCACGTAGACCTTCACGTGCCGACGGCCGTCGTAGACCAGGAACGTGTGGCCGACGAAGTCGGGCGTGACCGTGCAGGCGCGGGCCCAGGTCTTGATCGGCGTGCGCGTCCCCGCGTCGGCCATGCGGAGCACCTTGCGCTCCAGCTTGACGTCCACGTACGGACCCTTCTTGAGACTCCGGCTCACGGTCTACCTCTTCTTCTTGCGTCGGCGAACGATCATCGAGTTCGACGTCTTCTTTGCGCTACGGGTCTTGCCACCCTTGGCGAGCTTGCCCCAGGGCGACACCGGATCACGGCCGGGCGAGGTGCGACCCTCACCACCACCGAGCGGGTGAGCCGCCGGGTACATGGCCGAGCCGCGCACCTTCGGGCGACGGCCCTTCCAGCGGTTCCGGCCGGCCTTGCCGATCTTGACCAGGCTGTGGTCCACATTGCCGACGCGGCCGATGGTGGCGCGGCAATCGACGTGGATCTTGCGGGTCTCGCCGGACGGCATGATCACCGTCGCGTACCTGCCCTCGCGGGCCGACAGCCGCAACGAGGAGCCGGCCGAACGAGCGAGCTTGCCACCGCGGCCCGGGACCAGCTCCACGTTGTGCAGGTCCATGCCCAGCGGGATGGACGACAGCGCGAGGCAGCAGCCGACGTTCGGCTCCGAGCCCGCTCCGGACTGCACCACGTCGCCTTGATGCAGGCCGTCGGGCGCCAGGATGTAGCTCTTCTTGCCGTCCAGGTAGTGCAGCAGGGCGATGCGCGCGGTCCGGTACGGGTCGTACTGGATCGAGGCCACCTTGGCGGGCACCCCGTCGTGCCGGCGCTTGAAGTCGACCAGGCGGTACTTGCGCTTGTGGCCCCCACCGCGGCGGCGCGAGGTGATGCGCCCACGATGGTTGCGGCCGGAGTGCTTCTTGAGCGTGATCAGCAGGGACTTCTCGGGCCTGTCCTTGCTCAGCTCCGGATCGCGGATGGTCGTCATCCCACGACGGCCCGGCGAAGTCGGTTTGTACTTTTGGATGACCATGGCTGTCGTCGTCCGGCGCGCGGCCTAGAGGAACTCGATCGCGTCGCCGTCGTGCAGGGTCACGACCGCGCGCTTCCAATCCGACCGCTGGAACCGACGCGGCCCCCGGCCCTTCCACTTGCCCTTGCGCACCATCGTGCGGACGTGCTTCACCTTCACGTCGAACAGGGACTCGACCGCCTTGCGGATCATCACCTTGTTGGCGTGCGGCGCGACGGCGAAGGTGTAGCCGTTCTGCTCGCTGGTGATGTCCGTGCCCTTCTCGGTGATGAGCGGCTTCCGGACGATGTCATAGGCGTCGTTCTTCATGCCTCGGCCCCTGCGGCGGCGCCCGCCAGGCGGCTCTTGAGCACGTCCCAGGCGTCGTCGGCGAAGACGGTGTTGCGGTGGCGAAGGAGGTTGAGGGCGTTGACGTCGCTGGCCCGCAGGATCGCCGTGCGCGGCAGGTTGCGCACCGACTTCAGCAGCGCGACGTTCTCGCCCGGCACGACGATGAGCGTCGAGCCTTCGCACTCGAGATCACGCAGCGCCCCGGAGGCCTTCTGCGTGGACGGTTCGGTGAAGGCGCCGGACTTGAGCACGGAGACCTCGCCATCGCGCAGCTTGCCGATCAGCACACAACGCAGGGCCTCGCGCAGGGCCTTGCGCGGGATGCTGAAGCCATGCTTGCGCGGATGCGGGCCGAAGGTGATGCCGCCGCCCTTGATCAGCGGGCTGGCGCGATCGCCGCGACGGGCGTTGCCCGTGCCCTTCTGCTTGTAGGGCTTGCGGCCGGTGTAGTTCATCTGGCCGCGCGTCTTCGTGCTGTGCGTGCCTTGGCGCGCATTGGCCTCGTACATCCGCACGACCTGCGCGAGCAGGCGCGTCTTGACCTTCTCGCCGAGGCCGGTGTCGTCGAGGTCGACCTTGCCGACCTTGCCGTCATCCCAGGAGCGGACCTGTGCCATCAGGAGTTCCCTCGCTTGGCGGGCTTCAGGCTGTGCTTGACGACGATCATCCCGCCGTTGGGACCGGGCACCGAGCCCTTGATCAGGAGCTGCTTGGCGTCGGCGTCCACGGCGAAGACCTCGAGGCCGCGCACGGTCACCTGCTCATGACCCATGCGCCCGGGCATCTTCTTGCCCTTGATCACACGGCCGGGGTACTTGCACATGCCGATCGAGCCGGGCCGGCGCACGTTCTGGCTGCCGTGGGTCACCGGACCGCGCGCGAAGCCCCAGCGCTTGATCGTGCCGGCGAAGCCATTGCCCTTGCTCACGCCGACGACGTCGACGAGACCACCGGCCTCGAAGACCGAGTCCACCGCGATCAGGTCACCGACGGCGAGATCGAACTCGCCGCGCACCTCGCGCAGGTGGCGCAGGGGCTCGATGCCGGCCTTGGCGAACTGGCCCTGCTGCGGCTTGGCCACGAGCTTGGGCCGCTGCGAACCGGACCCGAGCTGGACGGCGGTGTAGCCATCGCGATCGGCGGTCTTCACCGCAGTGACGGTGTTGGGCTCGACATCCAGGACGGTGACGGGGACGCGCGTTCCGTCCTCCCGCCACACCTGGGTCATGCCCCGCTTGGTTCCGATGAGTGCGTTCATGGCTCGCCCGTACCGCTCAGGCCTTCACACGAATGTCGACACCGGCCGGAAGCGTGAGCTTCGACAGGGCGTCGACGGTCTTGGACGTCGGCTCGAGGATGTGAATCAGCCGTTTGTGCGTGCGGATCTCGAACTGCTCACGCGACTTCTTGTTCACGTGAGGAGAACGCAACACGGTGAACTTCTCGATCCGCGTCGGCAGCGGGATGGGTCCCGCCACGCGCGCCCCCGTGCGCCGCGCACCGTCGGCGATGTCGGCAGCCGACTGGTCGAGCGTCTCGTGGTCGTAGGCCTCGAGGCGGATGATGATCTTCTTCGCTTGCATGCCGGTTCCACGCGCCTTGGGAGCGCCGAGTTCAGCTCACCTGCCGGGCCGACGAGGGCCCCACGTGCTGGCCTTCAGGGGCCATGTTTCCGTGGGAAAGGCGGCCGCCAACTCGGGGTGGGCGACCGCCGTCTCGTCCGCGCCGAGGTGATTTTGACCTCGTGACGGAAAACGGGTGATTCTATGAGTCGCGCCGTGCGAGTCAAAGGGAATCTGCCCCCGAGGCCGGGTTTGAAGGCCGAATCCGCCGCCCGCCCGAAAACGACCGTGGCGCTGGCCCCGCGGTCGCCTGGCCCGGGCCGCTGCGGGCTGCCCGAGCCTGCGTCGGGGCCGGGCACGACAGCTCCCTGTATGGGCCGCTTCTCACGCGAGGACACGCCTGGCGACGGCCGCCGGCACGGGCGCGTAGTGGCTCGGCTCGACCGAGAAGCTGGCTCGCCCCTGGCTCAGGCTGCGCAGGGTCGTGGAGTACCCGAAGATCTCCGCCAGCGGCACGCAGCCGCGGATCACGGCCGGGTCGTGCTCGGTCTCGAGCCCCGAGACCACCGCGCGCCGTCCGGTCAGGTCGCTGTTCACCCCCGCCAGGAACTCCTGGGGACACTCGATCTCGAACTGCATCACGGGCTCGAGCAGCACCGGGCCGGCCTTGGTCACCGCCTCCTGGAGCGCCAGGTAGGCGGCGTGACCGAAGGCGGCCTCGTTGCTGACACCCTCCTTGGCACTCCCGCCCAGCAGGGTCACCCGCAGGCCCGACATCGGGAAACCCAGGGCCAGCCCCCCGGCCCGGGCGCTCTGGACGCTGGAGAGGATCGCGGGGCGCAGGATCGGCGGCACCTCCTCGGCCGGGATCTCGTCCAGGATCTCGACCCCCGCGATCGCCGCATCGTGCTCGACCCGCAGCCGGACCCCGGCGTAGAGCGAGCGGTTGGCCAGCGCGCGATCGAAGATGGCTTCGGCCTCGCCGCCGCCCGAGACCGATTGGCGGTACGCGACCCGCGGTTCGCCGACGCGGATCCGCAACGCGAATTCACGCTCCATGCGGTGGCGGATCACTTCCAGGTGCAACTCGCCCACACCGGACATGAGCATCTGACCGGTCTCGTCCGCCTCGGCCCAGCGGAAGGACGGGTCGTCGCGGCCGAGCAGGTCCAGCACCCGCACCAGCTCGTCCCGGTCCTTGACGCTGTACGGCTCGATCGACATCGACAGCACCGGCTCGGGGAAGGTCATCCCCTCCAGCACGATCGGCGCGCCCTTGGGGCACAGGGTGTCGCCCGTCGCGGTGTGCTTCAGACCGATGACCGCGACGATGTCGCCGGCCTCGGCGATCTCCACGTTCTCGCGGTCGTCGGCGTGCATGACGAACATGCGGTTGACCCGCTCGACCTTGCCCGTGCGCGGGTTGTAGACCTGGTCGCCCAGCTTCAGCGTGCCCGAGTAGAGCCGCAGGAAGCCCAGGTCGCCCTGGCTCGCCCAGATCGTCTTGAACAGCTGGGCACAGAGCGGGCCCGCCGGGTCGGGCGGGCGCACCTCTTCGGCCTGCGTGACCGGGTGCGTGCCGACGATCGGCGGCCGCTCGGGGGGCGAGGGCAGCAGGCCCAGGATCGCATCGAGCACGGGCTGCACACCGACGTTGCGGAAAGCCGAGCCACACAGGGCCGGGACGATGCGTCCGGCCACCGTGGCCTCGTGCAGGGCCGAGAGGATCGCGTCCTCCGGAGTGTGGAGCTCGTGCTCCAGATAGACCTCGGCGAAGGCATCGACCTCGTCGGCGAGCGCCTCGAGCATGGTCAAGCGATGCAACTGCAGCTCCTCGAGCATGTCGCCCGGCACCTCCTCGATGCCCACGGTCTTGCCGAGCGACTCGACGTCGAAGCGCAACGCCTTCTGGGTCACGAGGTCGAGCACGCCGATCAGGCCCTTCTCGGCGCCCCAGGGCATCTGGACCGGCACGACCCGCGCGCCGAAGCGCTCGTGCACGTGCTCCACCACGCGCTCGAAGTCGGCGCCCACGCGGTCGAGCTTGTTCACGAAGAGCAGCCGCGGCACGTGGTAGCGATCGGCCTGGCGCCAGACCGTCTCGGTCTGGGCCTGCACGCCGGCCACGCCGCACAGCACGACCACCGCCCCGTCGAGGATGCGCAAGGAACGCTCCACCTCGACCGTGAAGTCCACGTGGCCCGGCGTGTCGATGATGTTGATGCGGTGCCCGCGCCAGGGCACCGTCGTCGCGGCACTGGTGATCGTGATCCCGCGCTCGCGCTCCTCGTCCAGGTAGTCCATCTTGGCCGTGCCTTCGTGCACCTCGCCCATGCGGTGGGCGCGGTCGGCATAGAACAGGACGCGCTCGGTGAGCGTGGTCTTGCCGGCATCGATGTGGGCGATGATCCCGATGTTGCGGATCTTCTCGCGCTTCACGGTCGCCACGGCGGAGGGTCCTGGATGGGGAAGGGTGTCCCTCACGCAAACGGCCGCGCCCGGGAGAGCGCGGCCGTTGCGGTGCCGGGGTTCACCGCCCGGGGGCGGGCCCCGAACTCAGGATCACCAGGCGAAGTGGGCGTAGGCCTTGTTGGCCTCGGCCATCTTGTGGGTGTTCTCGCGCGTGGTGTACGCCGAGCCCTGCTTGTTGTAGGCGTCGTACAGCTCCTCGGCCAGGCGGCGCGCCATGGGCTTGCCCTTCTTGCCGCGCGTGGCCTGGATCAGCCAACGGAACGCCAGCGCCTGCTGACGCTCACGCTTGATCTCGTGCGGCACCTGCAGCGTGGCGCCACCGACACGACGGCTGCGCACCTCGACGATCGGGCGCACGTTCGTCACCGCGGCCTGGAACACGTCGATGGGTTCTTCGCCGGGGACCTTCGTCTTCAGCATGTCGAGCGCGTCGTAGAAGATCTTGCGCGAGGTGACCTTCTTGCCGTCCCACATCAGGCAGTTGATGAACTTGGACGCGAGCTTGCTGTTGCAGCGCGGATCCGGCTTGAGGAACTTGGCCGTCGAGACGTACTTGCGGGGCATCGTGTGGTATCCGGTGAGCGGGGCCGATCAGGCCTTGGGGCGCTTGGCGCCGTACTTGCTGCGGGCCTGACGTCGGCCGTCCACACCAGCGGCGTCCAGCGTGCCGCGGATGACGTGGTAGCGAACACCCGGAAGGTCGCGCACCCGACCACCCCTCACGAGCACGCTCGCGTGCTCCTGGAGCGTGTGCGTCTCACCGCCGATGTAGGCCGTGATCTCCTTGCCGTTGCTCAGCTTGACGCGGGCGATCTTCCGCAGCGCCGAGTTGGGCTTCTTCGGCGTCTGGATCTTCACCTGCAAGCACACACCTCGCTTCTGGGGGCACGCCTCCAGGACAGCGGACTTGCTGGCCTTCTTGATCTTCTTCCGACCCTTGCGGATCAGCTGGTTGATGGTCGGCATCGGGGGCTCGTACTCGAGATTGCTTTCTGCCCTCAGTGGCAGAACGGGGTATTCCATCAATCGGGTGCCGGGCCGTCAAGCAGCAGCGGCCCCGACCCGTGCGGTCGTCCGGGCGGAGGGTCGGTTCAGACAGCTCCCTCGGCCAGGTCCAGTGCTGGGAACTCGTCCGGTGCGACCTCCGGCTCGGGCGCCTCGACCATGTGCCGCACGCGGGTCCGCTGCAGCGGCCGGAAGCCCGTTCCCGTGGGCACCATGTTGCCCAGGATCACGTTCTCCTTGAGGCCCAGCAGGTTGTCGCGTCGGCCGCCGATGGCCGCCTCGGTGAGCACCTTGGTGGTCTCCTGGAAGGAGGCCGCCGAGATCATCGAATCGGACTGCAGCGCCGCCTTGGTGATGCCCAAGAGCACCGGTTCCGCGGTCGCCGGGCGCTTCTTGGCCTTGACGAGCTCCTGGTTGACCCTGCGGAAGCGGAACTTGTCGACCACCGCGTCGGGCAGGAAGTCGGAGTCACCCGGGTCCGCGACCGTCACCTTGCGCAGCATCTGGCCGATGATGACCTCGATGTGCTTGTCGTCGATGGTCACGTTCTGGCTGCGATAGACGCCCTGCACCTCACGCAGCAGGTAGAGCTGCAGTGCTTCCTCACCGTTGATGCGCAGGATGTCGTGCGGGATCAGCGGTCCTTCGACCAGCGGATGCCCTGCCGCGACCCGGTCGCCCGACTGCACCTTGAGGTGCTTGCCGTGCGGCACGAGGTGCTCCTGGACGATGCCCGATTCCTCGTTCTTCACGAGGATCGTGCGCTTGCCGCGCTTCATCTCGCGGACCAGCTCCACCGTGCCGTCGATCTCCGCCATGATCGCCGGCTCCTTGGGCCGACGAGCCTCGAAGATCTCGGTCACACGCGGAAGACCACCCGTGATGTCCTGGGTACCGGTCGACTCACGCGGCGACTTGGCGATCAGCTTGCCCGGCTCCACCGGCGTCCCGTCCTCGACCTCGATGTAGGCCTTCTCGGGGATCGGGTAGTAGATCAGCGGCGTGCCCTCGTCGTCCTCGATGACGATCTGCGGGTGCAGGTCGCCCTTGTGCTCCATGATCGTGATGCGCTCGGCGCCACCCACGTCCTGCTCGCGGAGCATCGTCTTGCCTTCGACGATGTCCTCGAAGCGGACCTTGCCCTTGCGGTCGGCGAGGATCGGGATCGTGTGAGGATCCCACTCGGCGAGGATCTCGCCCGTGCGCACCTTCGCGCCGTCCTTGACCGGGAGCACCGCGCCGAGCGGCACGGCGTAGCGCTCGAGTTCGCGATCCTTGTCGTCGAGGATGAGCAGGAAGCCGTTGCGGTCGAGCGAGATCTTCTTGCCGTTCTCGTCGTCGCCGGCCTTCACGTCCAGGTAGCCGATCTTGCCCTTGCGGGTGGCCTTGATCTTGGACTCGGTGAGCAGACGGCTGGCCGTGCCACCGATGTGGAACGTCCGCATCGTCAGCTGCGTGCCGGGCTCACCGATCGACTGCGCGCCGATGATGCCCACGGCCAGACCGGCCTCGGCGGTCGCGCCGCGCGAGAGATCCATGCCGTAGCAGGCAGCACAGATGCCGGTGCCGGCCTCGCAGGTCAGCGGGCTGCGCACGCGCACCTTCTCGTAGCCCAGCGACTCGATGCGCCGCGCCACGTCGGTGGTGATGAGCTGCCCTTCACGGACGATGACCTCGTCCGTGACCACGTCCACGATCGTGTCGCGAGCCACGCGTCCGCGCACCTGCTGGGCCAGCGAGACGTCGATCTTGTCGCCCTTCATGATCGCCGACTTGCTGACGCCGTTGATCGTGCCGCAGTCGTCCTTGGCGATGACGATGTTCTGCGCCACGTCGGCCAGCTTGCGCGTCAGGTAGCCCGAGTCGGCGGTCTTGAGCGCCGTGTCGGCCAGGCCCTTGCGGGCACCGTGCGTCGAGCTGAAGTACTCCAGCACGCGCAGGCCTTCGCGGAAGTTGCTCTTGATCGGCGTCTCGATGATCTGGCCCGACGGCTTCGCCATCAGACCGCGCATGCCCGCGAGCTGGCGGATCTGCTCGATCGTGCCACGCGCACCGGAGCGCTCCATGATGAACACGGGGTTGAGGTACGGGCGCCCGGCGCGGACGTCGTTCTTCCACTCCGCCATCATCTCCTCGCCCACGCGCTCGCGGGCATGGGTCCAGAGGTCGATGACCTGGTTGTAGCGCTCGCCCTCGGTGATGATGCCCTTCTGGTACTGGGCGTTGATGGCCGCGACCTGGTCGTCCGTCTCGCTCAGGATCTTGTCCTTGCCCTTGGGCGTGAGCAGGTCGCTGGCAGCGAACGAGAGGCCCGCGCGGGTCGCCGACTTGAAGCCGAGCGACTTGAGGGCGTCCAGCATGCGGACGGTGCCCTCCTTGCCGATCACCGCGTAGGTGTCGGCGATCACGCGCTTGATGTTGCCCTTGTCCAGCTCCATGTTCCAGAAGGGACAGTCGCCGGCCAGGATGTCGTTGAAGATCACTCGGCCCACCGTCGTCTCGACGGGCTTGCGCGTCGCGTCGTACTGCCCCTTGGGCTCGATCACGCGCAGTCCCTCGCGCAGGCGGACCCGGATCGTCGCGTGGATGCCGACCTTGTTGTCCGCGTAGGCGCGGAAGACCTCGGACGTGTCGGCGAAGGCCATGTTCTCGCCGCGCTCGCCCGGGCGGTTCGTGGTCAGGTAGAAGCAACCCAGCACGATGTCCTGGCTGGGGCTGATCACCGGGCTGCCGTTGGCGGGGCCGAAGATGTTGTGCACCGACATCATCAGTGTCGTGGCCTCGATCTGGGCCTCGTAGCTGAGCGGGAGGTGCACGGCCATCTGGTCACCGTCGAAGTCCGCGTTGAACCCGGCGCACACCAGCGGATGCAGGCGGATCGCGTTGCCTTCCACGAGCACGGGCTGGAAGGCCTGGATGCCCATGCGGTGCAGGGTCGGTGCGCGGTTGAGGAGCACCGGGTGCTCGGTGATGACCTCCTCGAGGATGTCCCAGACCTCCTCGTCCTTGCGCTCGAGCATCTTCTTGGCCGACTTGATCGTGTCGGCGAAGCCGAGCTCCTTGAGGCGCCGGATGATGAACGGCTGGTACAGCTCCAGGGCGATGACCTTCGGCAGACCGCACTGGTGCAGGTTCAGCTCGGGGCCCACCACGATCACCGAACGCGCCGAGTAGTCGACGCGCTTGCCCAGCAGGTTCTCGCGGAAGCGACCCTGCTTGCCCTTGATCATGTCGGTCAGGGACTTGAGCGGGCGGTTGCTCGTGCCCAGCACCGGCCGGCGGCAGCGACCGTTGTCGAACAGGCTGTCGACCGACTGCTGCAGCATCCGCTTCTCGTTGCGGATGATGACCTCGGGAGCGTTGAGGTCGAGCAGCTTCTTGAGGCGGTTGTTGCGGTTGATCAGGCGTCGGTACAGGTCGTTGAGGTCGCTCGTCGCGAAGTTGCCCGAGTCGAGCAGCACCAGCGGACGCAGGTCCGGCGGGATCACCGGGATCACGTCCAGGACCATCCAGTGCGACTTGTTGGGCGAGTCGCGCAGCATCTCGACCGTGCGCAGGCGCTTGACGATCTCCGCCTTGCGCTGCTTGCTGCGAGTGGTCTTGAGCTCCTCGCGCAACTCCTCGGAGACCGCGTTGAGGTCCAGGGCCAGCAGCAGCTTCTTGACGGCCTCGGCACCCATGTCGGCGTCGAAGCTGCTGCCGTACTTCTGGCGCGCCTCGCGCAGGCCTTCCTCGGTCAGCAGCTGCCCCACTTCCAGCGGCGTGTCACCCCCGTCGCAGCAGATGTACTCCTGGAAGTAGATGACCTTGTCGAGGTCGGACAGCTTGATGCCGAGCAGGTTGCCGATGCGCGACGGCGTGGCCTTGAAGAACCAGATGTGCCCGACGGGCGCGGCCAGGTTGATGTGGCCCATGCGGGTGCGGCGCACCTTGCTGTGGGTCACCTGGACGCCGCAGCGGTCACAGATGATGTTCTTGTGCTTGATGCCCTTGTACTTGCCGCAGAAGCACTCCCAGTCCTTCGTGGGGCCGAAGATCTTCTCGCAGAACAAGCCGTCCTTCTCGGGCCGGTACGTGCGGTAGTTGATCGTCTCGGGCTTGCGCACCTCACCGAACGACCAGCTGCGGATGTCCTCGTGGGAGGCCAGCCGGATGGTGACGTAGGGGTTGTCGGTGGGGTTCGTCCGCAGGGTGTTGATCCCGGGGACCTCGCGCGTGTACCCGCCGTGGATGCCGACCATCAGCGACCCCTCCGATGCAGTTCCATGTTGAGGCACAGCCCTCGGATCTCGTTCGTCAAGACGTCGAACGAGATCGGGGTGCCCGGCTCGAGAATGTTGGTGCCCTTGACCATCGACTCGTAGATCCGCGTGCGGCCTTCGACGTCGTCGCTCTTCACCGTGAGCAGTTCCTGCAGGATGCTCGCGGCGCCGTACGCCTCGAGTGCCCACACCTCCATCTCACCGAAGCGCTGGCCACCGAAGCGCGCCTTGCCACCCAGCGGTTGCTGGGTGATGAGCGAGTACGGGCCCGTCGCTCGTGCGTGCACCTTGTCCGCGACCAGGTGGTGCAGCTTGAGCATGTACATGTAACCGACGGTCACCTTCTGGTCGAAGGGGTCGCCGGTGCGCCCGTCGAAGAGCACCGCCTTGCCGTCGCGCGGCAGGCCGGCCTCCTCGAGCAGGTCCTGGATCTGCTCCTCCTTGGCACCGTCGAAGACCGGCGTGACCGCGCGGAAGCCGAGCTTCGTGGCGGCCCAGCCGAGATGCGTCTCGAGGATCTGTCCCACGTTCATGCGGGACGGGACGCCGAGCGGGTTCAGCAGGATGTCGAGCGGCTGCCCGTCCTCGAGGAAGGGCATGTCCTCCTCGGGCAGGATGACCGAGATGACGCCCTTGTTGCCGTGGCGTCCGGCCATCTTGTCGCCCACCTCCAGCGTGCGCTTGGTGGCGACGTAGCACTTCACCATCTCGAGCACGCCGGTGGGCAGCTCGTCACCGCGCGACAGGCGGTTGACGACCTTGTTCTTCTCGTTCTCCTGTTCCTCGATGCGGTCCGCGTAGACCCGGAAGAGCTTGTAGAGGTTCTCGCCGGTCCCCCGGCGGTAGTTCTCCATGCACCGCTTGCGGATCAGCTCGAAGGCACGCCGCAGCTCTTCGCCGTCGACGCCTTCCTCGAGCTTCAGGACCCTGTTGGTCAGGTCGTCCTTGACGCTCTCGCCGGCGATCTCCTTGACGTCGATGAGCAGCTGCCGCACCTGCTTGTCGAGGTAGCCGGTGAACTCGCGCTCCGCCTTGCGGATGGCACGCAGGTTCTTGGCCGACTGCTCCTCGGAGGTGTCGACGTTGCGCGTGAAGCGCCGCGTCGCGATGACCGTGCCGTAGACCCCCGGGGGCACTTCGAGCGAGTCGTTCTTCACGTCCTCGCCGGCGCGACCGAAGATCGCGTGGAGCAGCTTCTCCTCCGGCGTGAGCTCGGACTTGCTCTTCGGACTGACCTTGCCGACGAGCACGTCGCCCGGCTTGACCTTGGTCCCGATGAGCACGACACCCGTCTCGTCCAGACGCGACAGCGCCGTCTCGGAGACGTTCGGGATGTCGCGCGTGAACTCCTCGCGGCCCAGCTTCGTCTCGCGGATCTCCACGTCGAAGTGCTGGATGTGGATCGACGTGTAGACGTCGTCCTTGATCAGCCGCTGGGACACGATGATCGCGTCCTCGAAGTTGTAGCCGTCCCAGATCATGAAGCCGACGAACACGTTGCCGCCCAGGGCCAGCTCGCCCTGCTTGGTCGAGGCCCCGTCGGCGAGCAGGTCGCCCACCTCCACGACCTGACCGGGCAGCACCAGCGGACGCTGGTTCAGGCAGGTCTTCTCGTTGAGCCCGACGAACTTGCGCAGCTCGTAGCGGTCCTCGCCGATCACGATCGACGCCGCGTCCACGTAGTCCACGGTGCCGGCGCTCTTGGCCCGGATGACCATGCCCGAGTTGATCGCGACCTCCCTCTCCATGCCGGTGCCCACCACGGGCGGGTCGGTCTGGAGCAGGGGCACCGCCTGGCGCTGCATGTTGCTGCCCATCAGCGCGCGGTTGGCGTCATCGTGCTCGAGGAACGGGATCAGCGCGGCCGACACGCCCACGAGCTGCATGGGGCTGATGTCGATGTACTGCACGTCCTTCGTCGCGATCGAGCTGAACTCGCCCTTCACGCGGCTCAGCGTGAAGCCGTCGCCCAGGCCCACGATGCCACCGCCCTCGTCGACCTTGGTGTCGGCCGGCGCCAGGACGGCTTCGAACTCCTCGTCCGCACGCAGGTAGGTCACGTCGTCCGTGACCCGGCCCTTGACCACCTTGCGGTAGGGCGTGACCAGGAAGCCGTACTCGTCGAGCCGCGCGTACAGCGACAGCGACGCGATCAGGCCGATGTTGCTGCCTTCCGGCGTCTCGATCGGGCAGATGCGGCCGTAGTGCGACAGGTGCACGTCGCGCACGTCGAACCCGGCGCGCTTGCGGTTCAAGCCCCCCGGACCCAGCGCCGAGAGGCGCCGCTCGTGCGTGAGCTGGGACAGCGGGTTGCTCTGGTCCACGACCTGCGACAGCTCGCCCCGGCCGAAGAAGTACTCGATGGCCGAGCTGACGGTCTTGGAGTTGATCAGCTGCCGCGGCGTCGCGGTCTGGATCTGCTCCTGGTTGTTCATCCGCTCACTGGCCGTGCGGCGCAGCTTCAGGAAGCCCTTCCGGAACTCGTCGCCGGCCAGCTCCGCGATCGTGCGTACGCGCCGGTTGCCGAGGTGGTCGATGTCGTCCACCTGGCCCTTGCCGGCGCGCAGGCCGAGGATGTAGCGGATCGAATCCACAATGTCCTCGGGCAGCAGGGTCATCTCGGAGTCGTCGTTGCTCTTGCGGCCGAACTTGCGATTGATGCGGAAGCGCCCCACCGGCCCGAGGCGGTAGCGCGTGCTGTCCTGGAAGCGCTCGCGGAACAGCGTGCGGGCCTTCTCGATGTTGGGCGGGTTGCCCGGGCGCAGACGCGTGTAGATCTTGAGCAGCGCCTCCTCGTGGCTGCGCGCGTCGTCCTCCTGCAGTGTGTAGAGCAGGAGCGGGTCGTCCTCGGCGTTCTCGATCACCTCGACGTTCTTGAGCGCGCTGGCCAGCAGGGCTTCGAGACCCTCGGCCGTGATCGCCGCGCCACTCTTGAGGATCACCTCGCCGGTGCGCGTGTCGACGACGTCGCCGACCACGTGCTTGCCGAGCAGGTCCTTGTCCTTGCTGCCCTTCAGCGAGATCTTCTTGGTCTTGTAGAAGAGCGGGATGAGCTGCTCGTCGGTGCCGTGGTCCTCGGACATCGCGCGCAGGAACGTGGTCGCCGGGAACTTGCTCGACTGGTCGATCTTGATGTCGAGCACGTCCTTCTTGGTGACCGAGAGCTCCACCCAGCTGCCGCGCTGCGGGATGATCCAGCAGCTGTGCAGCTTCTTCTCGCTGGTGTGCAACTCGACCGAGAAGTCCACGCCCGGAGACCGGTGCAACTGGCTCACGATGACGCGCTCGGACCCGTTCACGATGAACTCGCCGCCCCCCACCATGATGGGGATCTCGCCGAGGTACACCCACTCCTCGACGGGTTCCGGCTTCTCGAGCCGGAGCAGGATCTTGAACGGCATGCCGTAGGTCACACCGAGGACCCGACACTCGTCGTCGCGGTAACGCGGACGCCCGAGTTCATATCCGACGTACTCGAGGCTGACGGTCTTGTCGTACGAGTAGATCGGGAAGGTCTCGCGCATGATCGATTCGAGACCGGCGACGTTCCGACGGTTGAAGGGCACGTCCTCCTGGAGGAACTCGTACCACGACAAGGTCTGGATGTCGGTCAGACTCGGAACTGCGAGAGGGCTGCGAAAGCGGCCGAAATGGCGAACGGTCATCGGGTCGTCACCCCTGCGACGAAGGCTGGCTCAAGACGCACCTCAACCGCGAACGCGAGGAAGCGCGCGCGCGGCGAGGCGAGAGGAATGCTGTGGGAGTGGTGGACTACTTCAGCTCCACACCCGCACCGGCTTCCTCGAGCTCGGCCTTGACCTTCTCGGCGTCCTCCTTGGACACGCCTTCCTTGACGGCCTTGGGCGCGCCCTCGACGAGATCCTTGGCCTCCTTGAGACCGAGACCCGTGATGGCGCGGACGGCCTTGATGACCTGGATCTTCTTGTCGCCGGCAGAGGTGAGCACGACGTCGAAGGCGGTCTTCTCCTCTTCCTCGCCGCCACCGGCGGGAGCGGCGGCCATCATCACACCGCCACCTGCGGCGGGCTCGATGCCGTGCTCATCCTTGAGGTAGTCGGAGAGCGCCTGGGCCTCGAGCAGGGTGAGGCCGACGATCTTCTCGCCGAGATCCTTGATGGCAGCGGGGACTTCCGCGGTCGCGGTGTCGGACATGGTTCTGTTGCTCCTGATTGAACTACTGCGGGTGTCTGGTTCGAGGTTCGCCGGCCGCGCGGCCGACCGAGGTCGCCGGGGATCAGCCGGCGGCCTCCTGGTTTTCGATGTGCTTGTTGATCTGCGAGGCCAGCTTGCCGGCCGGAGCGACGAGCTGAGCCGCGAGCTTGCGGCCCGGGCCGACGATCTGACCGACGAGGATGGAACGCAGCTCGGCCTTGCCGGGCAGGCGCTTCAGGTCCGCGGCGGCGGCGCCGTCGAGGACCCGCTTCTCCATCACGCCGCCCTTGACCGTCGGCAGCTCCTTCTTGTTGTCCTTGACCCAGGCCGCCACGATCTTCGACGCGCTGATGGCGACGGCATCGAGTTCGGCGCCGTCCGCCGCGAAGATCATCGCGGAGGGCCCGGTGAACATCTCGTCGCCGGCGTCCAGGCCGAGGTTGCCGAGCACGCGCCGCGCGAGGCTGTTCTTGACCACGCGCATCTGCAGCTGGGACTCGCGCAGCGTGGCGCGCAGCGAGCCGACGTCTTCGACGGACAGGCCGACGGGCTGCACGAACAGCGCGTCGAGGTCCTCGTCGAAGAGGCCCTCGTACTCGGCCGTGATGGCTTCGTTCAGGATGTTGGGCATCGGTCTGTTTCCGGGTCCGTGTCAGCTCGCGTCCACGAGGAGCCCGGGGCCCATCGTGGTCGAGAGGAAGACCTGCTTGATGTAGAGGCCGCGGGCCGTCGCGGGCTTCAACGCGTTCACGGCGGCGACGAAGGCGCGGGCGTTCTCGGCCAGCTGCCCGTCTTCGAAGGAGCGCTTGCCGATCGGGGCGTGGACGGTGCCACCGGCGTCGGCGCGGAACTCGACCTTTCCGGCGACGAACTCCTTCACGGCGTTGGCCACGTCCGCGGTGACCGTGCCCGACTTGGGGCTCGGCATCTTGCCCTGCGGGCCGAGGACCTTGCCCAGACGACCCACCTGGCCCATCATGTCGGGCGAGGAGATGGCCACGTCGAAGTCGGTCCAGCCGTCGGTCACCTTCTTGACCAGCTCGTCGTCACCCACCTCGGTGGCGCCCGCAGCCTTCGCCTCCTCCTGCTTGGCGGGGTCCTTGACGAAGCAGATCACGCGCACGCTGCGGCCGGTCCCGTGCGGGAGCGAGACGGCGCCGCGCACGGCCTGATCCGACTTCCTCGGGTCGATACCGAGGTTCAGCGCGATCTCGACGGTCTCGTTGAATTTCGGCGCGGTGCTCTGCTTCAGCGTGCCCACGCCGTCTTCGAGGCTGTACAGCTTGCCCTTCTCGACGACGCCGGCGTTGGCCTTGCTGCGCTTGCTGTGGGTGGCCATCTATCAGGTTCCTTCCGTCGTCAGTCGACGACTTCGATGCCCATCGAGCGGGCGGTGCCCATCACCATGAAGCAGGCCGCGTCGAGCGACCCTGCGTTCAGGTCGGGCATCTTGGTGTTGGCGATCTCCTCGACCTGCGCGCGCGTCACCGTGCCGACCTTCTCGCTCGCTCCACAGCCCTTGACGATGTTGGCGGCGCGCTTGAGAAGCGTGGAGGCGGGCGGGGTCTTGAGGACGAAGCTGAAGCTGCGATCGGCGAAGACCGAGATCACGACCGGGATGATCAGGCCGGTCTGCTCGCGCGTGCGATCGTTGTAGTCCTTGACGAACTGACCCAGGTTCACGCCGTGCTGACCCAGCGCGGGGCCCACCGGCGGGGCCGGCGTGGCTTGCCCGGCGGGCAGCTGCAGCTTGATGATGCCGATGACTTCCTTGGCCATCCTTCGGTCCTTCGCAGTTCGTGGTGTGTCGCGATGTCGCAGGCGCCGGGAGGCGCACGACGTTCACCGTCAGGTCTGCTCGACCTGCCAGTACTCGAGCTCGACGGGCGTTTCGCGACCGAAGATGGTCACGATCACGCGCACCAGGCCCTTCTCGGTGTTCACTTCGTCGACGACGCCGTTGTAGGACTCGAACGGGCCCTCGTTGACCTTCACGCGGTCGCCGACCTTGAAGCTGATCTTGAGCGCAGGCCCTTCGTCCGTGGACTGGCGCATGCCGACCAGGATGCGTTCCACCTCGTGGTCGTCCATGGGCGTCGGCGCGTGTCGGTCGCCCCCCACGAAGTCGCCGATGCCGGCGGTCTCGCGGATCAGGAACCAGACCGGCTCGGGGATCGTCCCGTCCTCCTGCACGGCCATCTCGACCATGATGTAGCCGGGGTACAGCTTGCGCTGCACGACGCGCTTCTTGCCGCCCTTGATCTCCGAGACCGTCTCGGTGGGCACGAGCACGTTCGGGACCATCGGTTCCAGGCTCTGGTTTCCGACCCCGGCCATCAGCTTGTCCCGCATCTTGTTCTCGAGGTTGCTCGGAACTCGCAGGACGAACCAACGGGTGGTCGGCGGGGTGATCGCGCTCGGATCGCTCATCAGAACACCCACCGGACCATGACCTTGTTCAGGCCGATGTCGATGCCGGCCAGCAGGGCCATGAAGAACACCATCACGATCACCACCACGATCGAGGACGTGAAGGTCTCGTCCCAGGTGGGCCAGGTGCACTTGCGCATCTCCGTCTCGGACTCGATCAGGAGATCCGCGACCTTGGGCTTGTCGAGCGTGCGTCGCAGCCACAGCAACAGGCCGATGGCCGCGGCCACCGCGATCAGCAGAGCGGGCGTGACCGGCGCACCCAGGATCGGCACGGGCCCTCCGGCCAGGTCGTTCGCCAGGAAGGTGCCCCGGAACGACAGCAGGAAGTAGTACAGCGTGTAGCAGCCGAACACCCCGAGCCCTCCGAGCATCACGATGCCGGAGGTCCGTGCGTAGGTGCCTTGGTCCTGCTTGTACTTGGCCATCGTGTCTTCCAGCGGCGGTCGCGCGTCCCGGCTCCGTCCCCCGCTCCTCGGGGCCTTCATCTGGAGGAGCTTGGCAGGGCTGGAGGGACTCGAACCCCCGGCCCTCGGTTTTGGAAACCGATGCTCTAACCAACTGAGCTACAGCCCTAGCGCTCTCCTCGTGCTGACGTCGGTGGAGGTCTCGGGGCACACGCCCCGGGACGCGGTACGGCCGCCGAGCGCAAGCCCGGCGGCCCCCACCACCACGTCGAAATTCGTGATTACTCGGTGATCTCGGTGACGCGACCCGACCCGACCGTGCGGCCGCCCTCGCGAATCGCGAAGCGCAGCTCCTGGTCCATGGCGATGGGCATGATCAGCTCGACGTCGACCGTGACGTTGTCGCCGGGCATGACCATCTCGGTGCCCTCGGGGAGGGTCACCGTGCCGGTCACGTCGGTGGTGCGGAAGTAGAACTGCGGGCGGTAGCCGTTGAAGAACGGGGTATGGCGGCCACCTTCCTCCTTGGACAGCACGTAGACGACGCCCTTGAACTTCTTGTGGGGCGTGATGCTCTTCGGCTTGGCCAGCACCTGGCCGCGCTCGATCGCGTTCTTGTCGACGCCGCGCAGCAGCAGGCCGACGTTGTCGCCCGCCATGCCCGAGTCGAGCGTCTTGTTGAACATCTCGACGCCGGTGCAGACGGTGGTACCGATCGCGTCCGTGAGGCCGACGATCTCGAGGCTCTCGCCCATGTTCACCACGCCACGCTCGATGCGGCCCGTGGCGACCGTGCCACGACCCTTGATCGAGAACACGTCCTCGACCGGCATCAGGAACGGGCGATCGATCTCGCGGTCCGGCTCCGGCACCCAGGCATCGACCGCATCCATGAGCTCCCAGATGCAGTTGAAGCGCTCGTCGGTGACGTCGGCACCGGCCTCGAGGGCATTCTGCGTCGCCAGGGCCGAGCCCTGGATGATCGGCGTGTCGTCACCCGGGAAGTCGTAGTTGCTGAGCAACTCGCGGATCTCGAGCTCGACCAGCTCGAGCAGCTCGGGGTCATCGACCTGGTCGACCTTGTTCATGAAGACCAGCACCGACGGCACGCCGACCTGACGGGCGAGCAGGATGTGCTCGCGGGTCTGGGGCATCGGGCCGTCCGCGGCGGACACGACCAGGATCGCGCCGTCCATCTGGGCGGCACCCGTGATCATGTTCTTCACGTAGTCGGCGTGACCCGGGCAGTCCACGTGGGCGTAGTGCCGCTTCTCGGTCTGGTACTCGACGTGCGCGGTGGCGATCGTGATGCCGCGCTCGCGCTCCTCCGGAGCCTTGTCGATCGAGTCGAAGGCCCGCACCTCGGCCAGACCCTTCATCGCCAGCGCGCCGGTGATGGCCGCCGTGAGCGTGGTCTTGCCGTGGTCGACGTGGCCGATCGTGCCGATGTTCAGGTGAGGCTTGGAGCGATCGAAAGTTCCCTTGGCCATGGGATCTGGCTCTCCTTCTCGTGATCAGTGCGAGCGTTGCAGGCTCGCGCGCGGGTCGGTCGGTTGGACAGTTCGTGGGGCACGTACCGCCGTGCTGGAGAGACTGGAGCTGCTGATGGGATTCGAACCCATGACCTCGTCCTTACCAAGGACGTGCTCTACCCCTGAGCCACAGCAGCTCGCGGTACGTGTGTTCGTGTGTTGGTCGGTCGGAGAGCGGCAGCGGTGGAGCGGGTGATCGGAATCGAACCGACGTGACCAGCTTGGAAGGCTGGGGCTCTACCATTGAGCTACACCCGCGTCGGTGGTCGTCCTCGGGCCCCGCAGCGGCGGCGCGTCCTCTCGGTGTCTTGGTCTTGTCCCTCGGTGTGGGCTGGGCTTGTCGATGGTCGCGGCAGCGGCTTGCGGGATGGTGGGGGAAGTAGGATTCGAACCTACGTAGGCAAAGCCAACGGGTTTACAGCCCGTCCCCATTAACCACTCGGGCATTCCCCCATCCTGGCGTGTCGCGACTCCTGGCGTGCGGTCTGTGCGTGCGTCCAACGTGCTCCCCCGCCGCTGATCCGCCACGTCCATCCACGACAGGCGGTGAGTCGAGGACCTCCTCGGCGCTCCGCTGGAGCTCGCGACGGGACTCGAACCCACAACCCCCGGTTTACAAAACCGGCGCTCTACCAGTTGAGCTACGCGAGCGGGGTGCGGTGAACGGGCTTTTTCGGTTTGGGGGGAAAAGGCGGAATCGTAGCGACGGCCAAAACGCGAGTCAACGGCGGAATGCGGGGCCGTTTCGGAATCCCGGCCCACCGCCCGCCGTGGGCCGGATTTCCCTCCCCGAGGGCGGCGACCCGGCGCCACGAGCGAACCGCAAGGGCTCAGCGGCCCCGGCGCGGATTCCCCGGACGGCCGAAGCGCCTGGCCACCCGGCGCCGGTGTCGCGAAAGAGCCGCCCCGACCTCGTCCACGGTGTCTCCGCCCGTCTTCTCGAGCAGGGCATCGAGCACGACCAGGCCCACCATCGCCTCGGCGATGACCGCCGCGGCGGGAACCGCGGTCACGTCCGAGCGCTCGAAGAAGGCCTCGCTGGCCTTCCCCTGGGCGTAGTCCCACGAGGTCAGCGGCCGCGCCAGGGTCGCAATCGGCTTCATGAACGCACGGGCGACGAGCGGCTCCCCGTTCGTCATGCCCCCCTCGAGCCCTCCGGCCCGATTCGTCGGTCGGCGCGGCCCGTCCGGTCCCGGCCGACCCACCTCGTCGTGGACCGCCGAGCCCCGGCGGGAGGCCGCCGCGACGCCCTCCCCGATCTCGACCGCCTTCATGGCCTGGATGGACATGAGTGCCGACGCCAAGCGGGCGTCCAGACGCGTGCCGAGCCCCGAGAGCGAGCCCAGCCCGGCCGGCAGGCCCCAGGCCGTGACCTCGACCACCCCGCCGAGCGTGTCCCCCGCGGCCCGCGCGTCGAGCACCGCCTGCTCCAGCTCAGCCTGCCCCGCCGTGTGCAGTGCATGGAACGGCGACTTGTCCCGACGTCGCCGCAGGGTCGCCGGCCTGGCCTTTCCCGTGGGCCCCGGGACCCGGTGCGGGCCGAGGCCCACCAGGTAGCCGAGCACGTCGATCTCCAGACGACGCAGCAGATCCTCGGCCACGGCTCCCGCGGCGACCCGCGCCGCCGTCTCACGGGCGGAAGCCCGCTCCAGGATCCCACGCATGTCCGTCGTGCCGTACTTGCAGCCCCCCGCCAGGTCCGCATGCCCAGGCCGCGGCCGGGTGAAGGCCGACTTGTCCGCCAGGCTGTCGTCCTTGTTCCACACCATCAGCGCCAGGGGAGCGCCGGTCGTGACGCCGCCCACCAGGCCGGAGAGCACGTCCGCACGGTCCTGCTCGAGCTGCTGCCGAGCCGAACGGCCGAAACCGGCCTGGCGGCGGGCGAGGCACCCGTCGACCCAGTCGAGATCCAGGTCCAGGCCCGCGGGGACGCCGGTCAGGGTGACGAGCATGCCGCGGCCGTGGGACTCGCCCGCGGTCTGGACGGTGATGCGACCGAACACGGGTCAGGACCCGGGCGAGGCGGTGGCCGCACCGGCGCCCGGCTCGGCCTGCTGGGCCTGCTCGGTCTGCCCGGTCTGCCCGGTCTGCCCGGCCTGCCCGGCCTCGGGACGACGCGCCGCGGGGCGCAGGACCGTCGGCGCGGGACTCGGCGCCGCAGTCGTCGCGGCGCGCACGGCCAGGACCCCCCGCACGTCCGCGACCAGCTGCGAGACGTCGAAGGGCTTGCGGACCACACCGACGATGTCGGCCTCGGCCAGGACCTCGCCCTCCTGGGTGCTGTCCAGGTAGGCGCTGACCAGCAGGAAGGTCGCCGGCAGGCCTCGTTCGGCCGCCGTTCGGACGAGTTCCAATCCGCTCATCCCGGGCATGGTCATGTCGGTGAGCACCAATCGCCAGCGCCCGTCGCCCAGGGCCTCCAGCGCCGACGGCCCGTCGGACACGACCTGCGCCTCGAGCTTCTCGCGCCGCAACACCGCCGCCATCAGGCCGGCGACGGCCGCATCGTCGTCCACGACGAGGATCGGATCGGGGCTCGTGCTCTCCAGGGCCATCCACAGATCTCACCACGGCGGAAGGGTGGAGTCCACGACGACCGGTCGGCGAGGCCTGGGACGCGCCGTCGCGGCGTCGCTCGCCGCGCTGCTAGGATGCCGCCCGACGTCCCCCATCGAGGAACAACCCGTGAAGTTCGGAACGCGAGCGGTCCACGCCGGCCAGACGCCCGACCCCACCACCGGCGCGATCATGACCCCGATCTACTGCACCTCGACCTACGTGCAGGAGTACCCGGCCGTGGTCAAGGACGGCTACGACTACTCGCGCGGGAAGAACCCGACGCGCACGGCGCTGCAGGACAACCTCGCCTCGCTGGAGGGCGGCAAGCACGGGTTCGCCTTCGCCAGCGGCCTGGCCGCCATCACCACCCTGCTGCAGACGCTGTCACCCGGCGACCATGTGATCTGCGGCAACGATCTGTACGGCGGCAGCTTCCGGCTGTTCCGGCGGGTGATGGAGAAGTTCGGCGTGCGCTTCACGGTGATCGACACGACCGAGTTGGCCCACGTGGAGGCCGCGCTCGAGGAGACCACCAGGCTGGTCTGGGTCGAGACTCCCACCAACCCGCTGCTGCGCATCACCGACCTCGCCGCCGTGGCCGCGGCCGCGCACGCGCGCGGCGCCCTGGTCGGCGTGGACAACACCTTCGCTTCGCCCTTCCTGCAGCAGCCGCTCGCGCTCGGATGCGACATCGTCATGCACAGCGTGACCAAGTACCTGGGTGGGCACAGCGACGTGATCATGGGCGCGCTGGTCTGCAACGAGGACGCACTCGCCGAGGAGCTCGCCTTCCTGCAGATGGCCGTCGGCGCGATCCCGGGGCCGATGGACTGCTTCCTGGTGCTGCGGTCCACCAAGACCCTGCACCTGCGCATGGAGCGGCACTGCGAGAACGCCCGCGCGGTGGCCGCTTTCCTCTCGGATCACCCCCGCGTGGATCGCGTCCTGTACCCCGGCCTGCCCGAGCATCCCGGCCACGAGCTCGCCGCGCGTCAGATGCGCGACTTCGGCGGCATGCTCTCCTTCGTGATGAAGGGTTCGGTCGAGGACGGCATGGCGGCCTGCGCGCGCACGCGCGTCTTCTCGCTCGCCGAGAGTCTGGGCGGTGTGGAATCCTTGATCGAGCACCCCCCGTCGATGACCCACGCCTCGATCCCGGCCGAGCAGCGCCGGGCCTCGGGCCTGGATGATGGCCTGATCCGCCTGTCCGTCGGCGTGGAGCACATCGACGACCTGCTGGCCGACCTGGATCAGGCGCTGACCGCCTGACGGCGCCGACTCAGCCGCTCTCGTCGGAACCCTGCTCGGTGACCAGCTCGCGCATGATCCGGCCCACCTTGAACTTCACCACGCGCTTGGCCGGGACGTCGACCTTCTCCAGCGTGCGCGGGTTCTGGGCCTTGCGCGGCCGCCGCTCGCGGACCTCGAACACGCCGAAGTCGCGGAACTCGAGGCGGTTGCCGGCGCTCAGCTCGCGGATGATCTCGTCCAGGAACATCTGGATGATGTTCTTGGTCACGACCTTGGTCTCGCCGGTGCGCTCGGCGATGCGGTGCACGAGGTCCTTCTTGGTCACCGTGACGGCCGGCCTGGGCGCGGCGGATCCGCCGGTCGAGCCGTCGCTCGACGCGGGTTGCGTCGTGTTTTCCACCGGCGAAGTCCCTTTCCACAAGTCCTTGATGAGACGAGACTTGCGAGCGGCGCTCGCGTTTCCCGCCCGATTCGGAGCATAGGAGCGAGCCCGCGGTAGTCAAGCGCGCCCCGAAAACAAGTCGTTGGGGCACAACCGCTTAGGGAGATTCGGCCACGGGACGGACCGAGCTGTCGAGCACCAGCGTGAAGGGCCCCTGATTGAGCAGCTCGATGCTCATCTCGGCGCCGAAGCGCCCGCGGGCCACGCCGACCCCGCGCTCGGTCAGTCGGCGCTCGAAGACCCCCACGAGCCGCTCGCCCTCGTCCGGCGAGGCCGAGCGCGTGAAGGACGGCCGGCGCCCCTTGCGCCAGTCCGCGGCCAGGGTGAACTGCGGCACCACCAGCACCGACTTGCGGGAGCCGGTCACGTCCTGCAGGGACAGGTTGGTCCGGCCCTCGGCATCGGCGAAGAGCCGCAGATCGACGACCTTGTCGGCCAGCCAGACGACGTCGGCAGCGGTGTCGCCCTTCACGCCGCAGACGAACAGGCAGTAGCCGGTCTCGATGCGGCCCGTGACCTCTCCGGCCACGGTGCACGCAGCCCGGGCGACGCGCTGCAACACGATGATCACGGCGGCGGGGCCATGGGACGACGCCTCATGGGCCCGTGACCGGATGCCCCGCCATGCCGACGGCCTCGCGCGCGGCTCCCAGCACCGTCGCCGCCACCGCCCGGGCGCGTCGGCCCCCGGCGGCCAGGACGTCCTCGACCGAGTCGGGATCCGCGGCGAGCGCCCGGCGACGCTCACGCGCCTCGGCGAACCGCCCGTCGATGGCGGCCAGCAGCGCGTGCTTGGCGTCGCCGTATCCGTAGCCTCCGTCCGCCAGCCGACGCCCCATCTCCGCCACCTCCTCGGGCGGCGCCACGAGCTTGTAGAGCTGGTACGGAACGCACGCCTCGGGATCCTTCGGTTCGTCCACGCCCTTGCTGTCGGTGACGATCGACATCACGCGCTTCTTGAGCGGCTTGCCCTCGTCGAAGATGCCCACGATGTTGTCGTAGGACTTCGACATCTTCTGCCCGTCGGTGCCCGGCACGACCGCGGCGCCCTCGGCCAGACGCGCCTCGGGCCGACGGAAGACCTCGCAGCCGAAGGCGTTGTGGAACAGCTCGGCCATGTCCTGGGTCATCTCGATGTGCTGCACCTGGTCCTTCCCCACCGGCACCACGTCACTGCGGTAGGCCAGGATGTCCGCGGCCATCAGCACCGGGTAGAGGAACAACCCGGCTCGCGGCGTGATCCCGTGGGCCAGCTTGTCCTTGTAGCTGTGTCCCCGCTCGAGCAGGCCCATCCCGGTCACGGTGGACAGCAGCCAGGTCAGCTCGGTCACCTCGGGCACATCCGACTGGCGGAAGAACGTCGCCGCCGTCGGATCCAGCCCCAGCGCGAGGTAGTCCAGGGCCACCTGCCCCACGAGCTCCCGCAACCGAGCGGGATCCTGGACCGTGGTCAGGGCGTGGTAGTCCGCGATGAAGTAGTAGGCCTCACCCTCTCGCTGCAGGGCGATGTGCTGCTCGATGGCGCCGAAGTAGTTGCCCAGGTGCTGCTGACCGCTGGGCTGGACGCCGGAGAGGATGCGCACGGGGACGGCTCGCTTCGGGGGAATCGGGCGTGTCGGGGCGCGCTCGGCACGGGGGCCGGGCGCGCAAGGTGGACATGTTCGCCACGGGCGTCGGGGCACACAAGCTCGCGGCGAGCTTGAGACCGGTCGTCCCGGGTGTCAGGCTCTCCGGATGCGCGTCGGGGCACGCATCGTCCTCGTGGCCGCCATCGGCCTGGTTCCCGGGCTGGGCTGCGCCTCGTTGGCGGTCCTCCCCGAGATGGACTGGAATCCGCTCCTCCGGGTCGAGCATCTCGCCGGGGGCGCCGGCGCCGGCGGCACCACCGAGATCGAGGCCTTCGGCCCGCTGGTGGACGTGCGCATCGGCCCCGAGGGGGTCAGCCACGCCCTGCGCCCGATCTACCAGAGCCTGACCGACGGCACGACCCGCGTCACCGACGTGATCCCGCCGCTGGTCCGCTTCAGCGACCGGGAGGAGTCCACGATCTTCAAGCTCTGGCCCCTCGTCTGGTCCGGCGAGCGCAAGCGCGTCGAGGGCGGCACCCAGTGGCAGACCATGGTCTTCCCGCTGATCTTCACCGGCAACGGCCCCGCGGAAGGGGATGGCTACTTCGCCTTCTTCCCCATCGCCGGCCGGACACACCGGTTGTTCGGCATCGACACCTGGGACTTCTTCCTCTGGCCGCTGTTCATGCGCACGCACATGGACGTGACCGAGCCGTCCACCAGCTGGACCGTGCTGCTGCTGGGCGGCTGGACCACCGGCGGACCGCGCGACGGCAGCTGGCGCTTCCTGCCCTTCTACCGGCACCGGTTGGTGCGCAACCCGACCACCGGCGCGCTGCGCACCGACCAGCACACCGTGCTCTGGCCCT
>JAJDER010000159.1 GCA_029259725.1 Planctomycetota bacterium
CGGCCTCCGCCTCGGTGCCCGGGCTGCGCACGAAGAACACCACGTCGTGCCCGCGCGCGCGCAGCGCCCGGGCCAGGGTGAGGGAGAGCACTTCGACGCCGGCCCAGCTGTCGGGCGGGAATCCGTGCACCGCGACGAGGATGCGCAGCGGCCGGTCGGGCACGGGGACGGGCACCGGGGCGCGCCGGCCCGGTGCGCCGAGCCCGCTGCGGATCGCGTCGCGCCCACCCTTCCAGAAGCCGTAGAACTCCCTGAAGTGATACAGCGGCGAGAAGAGGCCCCACTTGAGGCGCTCGCCGAGCGGCAGCCCCAGGGCCTTCAGCGCGCGCCGATCCTGCTGCCAGGACCGGCCGGTCATGATGAACACGTGCCCCAGCTTCTCGATGCACGGGCGCCCGAGGAAGGCCATGTTCATCTCGGCGTCCACGCTGGTGCGGCCCGCCACCGTGCCGACCTCGTACTCGTGGCTGTGCAACACCTCGCTGCTCGGATCGAAGACGATCGTGTGCCCCGCCTCGAGCGCCGAGCGCGCGAAGCGGATGTCCTCGCCGAACATGCCGCGGACCAGCGGGAGGCGCTCCCAGACCGAGCGGCGGATGCAGGACGCCACGTCGTTGAAGTTGCAGGCCACGCGCAGGGCGTGACCGTCCAGGGCGGCCCAGGCCTCGGGCGAACCGGCGCGCGTCTCGATGCGCTCGCGACCGAAGCAGAGGTCGCCCTCGCAGCCCTGCTTCACCAACGGACCCGCGTGCGGGCGCGGCAGGATGCGTGAGAAGGCGCCGGCGACGGTCGGGTCCTCGAAGTTCGCCACCAGGCGCGAGAGCCAGGCCGCTCCCACCGGTTCGGCGTCCTGGACCAGGAACACGATCAGCTCGCCCTGGGTGAGGCCGGCGCCGAGGTTGCGCGTGTCGCCGTGATCGAAAGCCAGGGGCGGGATGCGGTGCAGCTTCACCGAGGGGCGCTGGGCGATGTCGTCCAACGTGCCGTCCGTGGAGCCGCTGTCGATGACCAGCACCTCCACGGCGCCGGAGTAGTCCTGGGCCAGGACCGCATCCAGGCAGGGACCGACGGTGGGACGCCCGTTCTTCGCGGGGATCACGATCGAGACCGAGGGCGAGGCGCTCACCGGATCGACTCACCGGCGAGGGGCACACCGAGGTCCGCCGGCGTGGGCACAGCACGGCGCTCGGGCAAGCTGCCCAGCGGGCCGCGACTCCCGCGGTACTGGGCCCAGACCTGGGCGCGACGCAACGCGGACAGCGGGCGTCCGTCGATCGTTCCGGGGCGCTCCGGGTGCAGCCTGGCCAGGGCCCGGTCGCGGCGGGCCGCGGCGAGCACGCCCTTGGCCACGGACAGCCAACTCGGCCGCGACGCGAAGCCGAAGCGCTCGCGGAAGAACACCGCGTCGGCCTCGTAGCGGAGGCCGACGTCGTCCACGGTGTACTCGTGGCCGTGTTCGACCACCGCTCCGGGCTCGTGCTCGAGCGCCCAACCCGCCGAGAGCAGGTCGTAGGCCATCAGCGCGTCCTCCCCGTGGCGGGCCGCGCGGTAGCCCCCCATGCGACGGAACAGGTCGGCCCGGAGCGCGCAGGCGATGTCGTCGAGGCAGACCCGTGCACGCCACTGCGCCGGCGTGAGGCCGGTTCGTGCCACCTCGTCGAGCGGACCGATGCGGCGCGGCTCGGCGGCGGCGAAGGGCGAGGCCGTCACGCTCGCCACCGTCGCGCGCGTGCACCCGGCGGGCGGCACCTGCCGGGCCGTCGCGCCGCCGACCCCCGGACGCAGCGCGGCCGTGCCCAGCGTCCCCAGGAAGGTCTCGCCCTGCGGAACCGCGTCCTGCACCAGGAACACCAGCACGTCGAGATCCTCCGGCAGCGCCGCCGCCGCGAGGTTGCGCGTCAAGCCGTGATCGAACGCCGCCGGATCGACGGCCAGCACTCGCGCGCCGGCCTGCCGCGCCGCCTCCCGGGTCCCATCGCGGCTGGCCGTGTCCGCCACCACCAACGCCGCGGCGGGCGGATCCTGGCGCGCGAGCGCGGCGAGGCATGCGTGGAACCGCTCCCCACCGTCTCGCGTCGGGATGACGACCCCGATCCTCAGGACGGCTGCCCTCCTCCGCGACCGAAGGGGTTGCGCAAGCCGCGCCAGACCCGGTAGGGCGCGCTGCCCCAGATCCGGTTGAGCTGCTTCTCGAGGCGCTGGATGTGCGTGGTCTTCTCGTTGAGCGACTTCCAGAGGTCCTCGATGTTCTGCTCGAGCTTGCCCACGCCGTCCATGATCGAGGCCTTCTCGCGGCGCAGCGCGTCGAGATCGCGGGTCTGCTCGTCGAGGTAGGCCAGCGCCTGTTCCGCGGCCAGGAGTCGCGTGCGCGTGTGCGCGAGCCAGTCCGGATCGACGCTCGTGCCCTGTTCGCGCGCCACCCCGAGCCACTGCTTCAACTCGCCCAGGCCGGCCGTGTCGTCAGGCATGGCCCTCAGCAACTCGTCGATGCGCAACCACGCGGACTCACCGCGCGGCGTGGGCAGCACCCTGGGCTGTGGAAGCTCGAAGGTGTCCGGGGTCAGCCTCCGTCCACGCAGCACGTCGGCGATCTCGGTGGCCTTGCTGAGCCGGTGCAGCTGCTCCTCGAGCGCCTGGTTGGCCTCGATCAGGTGGTAGATCTGCCCCACGAGATGGCTCTCGTGGCGGCGGATCGCCTCGGCGTCGGGCCCGGACAGGTCGGTCATGCGCTCGCTCTCCTGGATGAAGCGCGTTCCCACAGCCCGAGGAAGTCGCGCGCGTTGTCCTCCAAGGACTTCACCTCACCGATCCCGGCCGCGAGGCGCTTGACGAGCTCGGCATCCTCGGCGAAGTCGCGCATCACGTTCATCAGCGAACCCGGGTCGCCGGCCACGAAGGTGCGCCCGTTGACGCCGTCGCGCACGAGTTCCGAGAGACCGCCGAGGTCACTGGCCACCACGGGCCGCCCGGCGCTGAACGCCTCGAGCACCACGAAGGGCGTGTTCTCGTACCAGACCGAGGGCACCACCAGGATGTCGATGGTGCCGAGTGCCTCGACCAGGCCGTCGTGCGGGAAGGGCCCCAGGAACTGGATGCGCGCATCCACGTCGGCGAAGGCCCGCACGCGCTTGGCGTACTTCGGGAAGTGCTGCATGTTCCCGCGGACGACCAGTCGCAGCTGCTCGTCGCGGCTCTCACGGAAGGCCGAGACCAGGATCTCCAGGCCCTTCTGCGGATTCACGCTGCCGAAGAAGCCGAACGTGACCGTGCCCTCTCCGTGGACCGGGACCGGCGGCACGTCGCCCGGCAGCGGATCGACGCCGTAGGGCACGTGGATCATGTGGTCGTCGGCGTAGCCGTGCTCGAGGTACAGCGACTTGAGGAACATCGACGGCGCGACCAGTGCCGTGGCGCCCTCGAGCACGCGGCGGATGAACTCGGGCCGGCCGTGCAGCGCCTTGCGCTGCGCCGTCATGCCGCCCTGGTTGAGGTCGTTGTGCGTCGCGTCGGGGCGGGCCACCTCCACGAACCCCTCACGCTGCGAGAACATGCGCAGGAACTGGTACCCGAAGTCGTTGGGCGCCAGGCACTCCAGGCACACCTTGGTCTCGGGACCGTCGCACAGGCTGCCGTCGTGGCGCAGCAGCTGCACAGTCGGGCACAGGTACCAGTAGTCCATCAGCTGCACGTAGACGGGGATGCCACGGCGCCGACACTCCTCCACCACCGACAGGCCGATGCCCATCAGGTGGAAGACGTGGACCACGTCGGGCTGCACTTCGTCGAGCCAGTTGCCGAACAGCTTGCCCAGGAACACCGAGTAGTAGTCGTGCAGCGCGTGGTTGGGCACGAGGCCGTCGAAGAAGGTGAGCCGGGTGACCGGCACGCCGTCGACCGGATCCTCGATCAGTTTCAGTGCCGTCCCGTGGGTCGCATCCGGCTCGTTGGTGAACACGCGCACGTCGTGTCCGGCCTCGCGCAGGTGCAGCGCGAGCCGGTGCGCATACAGCTCGGTTCCCGTGCTGAAGCGCGGAGGGTACTGATGGACGACGAACGCGACCTTCACGAGCGGGGCTCCCGGGGCCCGGTGCCGTCTCCGGACGCGGTCTGGTCCGGGGCGACGTGCCCGGCGACACATCGATCATAGAGAGCCCGGAGCTGGAGGGCAGCCTCGCTCTCGTCGCGGATGGTCGGGGAGGCGGCCACGAGCCGGGCTGCCAGTCCCGGCTCGTCCAGCAGGCGGGACAAGGCCGCGGCCAGGGCGTCGGCATCGCCGGGCGTGAACAGCAATCCATCGACGTCGTGGCGCACGGCCTCGGCCAGGGCCCCGTGATCGCTGACCACCACGGCCACGCCGGCCAGGCGGGCCTCACGGATGGTCAGACAGTAGGCCTCGTACCAGAGCGACGGGACCACGACCACGTCCAGCTCGGCCAGGATGCCGGGCAGGCGCTCCTGGGCGTAACGGCCATGGAGGCGGATCGAGGCCTCGTGCCCCTGCCGCAGCGCGTCCAGCCGGGCGCCATAGTCGCGGTCGTGGTGGAACGGCAGCACCTCGCCCCAGATGTCGAGCACCACGCGCGCCGGGTCGGGCAGGCGTCGCGCGGCCTCAAGCAGGACGTGCACGCCCTTGCTGGCCAGCACGCTGCCGATGTACCCGACGCGCAGCGGCGTCCCCGGCTGCCCAGGGCCGGACGCAGCGCCGGATGCGCCGTCGCGACCGACGGCGCGACCGACGGCGCGCGTGGTCCCGGCCGCCCGCTCGGCGGCCACGCCGGCCCAGCGCCCGGTGGGGAGCCCGTTCTCGACCACCTCGATGCGGCCGACGGGCACACCCTGGGCCTCGAAGGTGTCGCGCATGAAGACCGAGGGCGTGACCAGGGCGGTGACCTTGCCGAGCACCGCCAGCATCGCGTCGTGGTAGCGGGACACCGCCTCGCGATCGGCGGTGTCGATCACGGCGGTGTCGATCACGGCGGTGCCGGAGTGAGCCCCCGCGCCGAGCAGGTGGGGCCAGAGTTCACGCAGACAGGGGACGCAGCGCGACAGGTCGATCACCGGGCAGGGTTCCAGCGCCGAGGTGATGCGCTGGCCGCGCGGGCACCCCATCCAGAAATCGTGCAGGGTCATGACCGTCGGGATGCCCGCCTCGGTCAGGCGGTCCACGATGCGCGTGGAGAGGCAGGTCAGGTGGTGGATGTGCACCAGGTCCGGCGAGAACGCCTCCACGCTGGCCATGAACACGTCGGCGATGCCCTCGTGAGCGTAGATCAGCTCGAGCGACGTGGCGTCCTCGAACGTATTGCCCATGCGCGTGACGGGCACGCCCTCGAAGGTGTCGGTGACCGTGGCCAGGTGCGCCACGTCGGGGCGGCCGGTGCGCGTGAAGACGGCGCACTCGTGCCCGGCCGCCGTCATCGCTCGTGCCAGCCCGGCGACGTGCAGCTCCACGCCCCCCACCGCCTCGGGCAGGTAGCCGGCGCTGACGAACAGGATCCTCATGGCTTCTTGGGAAGGCCGATCCAGACGGCGAGGCCCAGCACCACGACGCCGACGATCAGCAGCAGGAAGCTCATGCCGCCAGCCAGCGCTCGAAGGCCGCGAAGTCGAAGGGGCGACCGAGGAAGGCCTCGACCAGGTCCGCCGCATCCCGGCTGCCCCCCGGCGCGAGGATCGTCTCGCGGTAGCGCCTGGCCGTCTCGGTGTTCATCAGGTCGCCGTCGAACGCGCTGTAGATGTCCTTCGCGAGGACCAGCGACCACATGTACGTGTAGTAGAGCGCGTTGTAGCCGTCGAGGTGGCCGAACGCGGTCTGCATCGTCGTGCCCTCCTCGAAGGGCGCGAAGGGGATGTGCCGCGCCTTCAGCTCGCGCACGACGGACGTCGTGTCGAGCCCCTCGGGATCGCGCCGGTAGTACTCGAGCGACAGCGCCGCGTAGAACATCTGGATCGCGGCGTTGAGTCCCTTGCCGTACTCCTCGGCCGCCCGCATGCGGCGCACCAGGTCGGCCGGGATCGGCTCACCGCTCTCGTGGTGATGCGCGAAGGTGGCCAGCACCTCGGCGTCGCGGGCCCACTCCTCGTAGAGCTGACTGGGCACCTCGACGAAGTCCCACTCGGTGGCGATGCCCGAGACCGACACGTAGGCGTGCCGCCCGCTGAGCAGGTGGTGCAGCAGGTGCCCGAACTCGTGGAAGTAGGTGGTGACGTCGCGCGGCTCCATCAGCGCCGGGTCCGTGGCGGTGGGCTGCGGGAAGTTGCACACCAGGCAGGCCTGCGGCACGCGTTCGCCGTCCCGTCCGCTGACCAGGTCGAACATGGCGGCGTGCTTGAACTTGTCCGCGCGCGGATGCATGTCGAGGAACAACCGCGCGATGACCTCGCCCTCCTCGACCACGTCGAAGGCGATCACGTCCTCGTGCCAGACGGCCACGTCGGCGCGACGGAAGGTGATGCCGTAGAGCCGCCCGGAGGTCTCCATCACGCCGCGCGTCACGGCCTCGTAGGGGAAGTAGGGCCGGGCGTCGCGGGCATCGAAGTCGTACTTGCGGGCACGCACCCGGTCCACGTAGTGGAACCTGTCGTAGTCGCGGGCGAAGGATTCGTCGGGGAAGTCCTGCCGGATCTCCTCGACCAGCTCACCGATCTCGCGCCGTGCGCGGTCGCGGGTCAGGCCGACGATGCGATCGATGAACGAGGCGGCGTTGTCCGCCGAGCCGATCATCTTGTCCTCGGTGGCGTAGTCGGCGAAGGAGCCGTAGCCGAGCAGGCCGGCCAGCTCGTGCCGACGCGCGAGCATCCTGTCGAGCACGGGCAAGTTGGCCGGCGCGCCCCGCGCGCCGAAGAGCAGGTGCAGCTCACGGCGACGGTCGCGATCCGTGCTGTACTTCAGGAAGGTCAGGTAGTCGGTGGGCTCGGTGGTCACCTCGACCGAACCGTCGTCGGCCTCCGGATGGGCCTCGATCCAGTCCTGGGGCAGGCCGTCCAGCCCCGCGTGACCCTCGGGGATGCGGATCGAGCGCACGTCGGAGGCGATGTTCCGGGCGAACTCCTGGCCGATCTCGACCAGCTCCTCGCGCAGGGCCCGGACGCGATCCCGGGTGGCCTCGTCCCGGTCCACGCCGGCGCGACGGAAGTCGCGCAGCGAGTGTTCGACGATGCGTCTGCTGACCGCGTCGGGCGCCAGCGACAGGTCCAGGGCCGCGAGCCGTGCGTAGACCTCGGCGTCGAGCGACAGCTCGGTGGCGAAGCGCTGCAGCTCCTGCTCGATCTCGGCCCCGGCCGCGCGCATGTCCGCATCCGGGTGCGTCTGGAAGAACAGGTGCGCGATGCTGGAGAGCCAGTCCATGGGTCGCGCGAGGGCGTCGAAGGCGTCGACCACCTCGGCGAAGTCGGCCTCGGCCGGCAAGGCCTTGAAGCGGGCCAGGGCCGCGCGGGCTCCGTCCAGGCCGGCCTCGGCTTCCCTGCGGAAGGATGCGACGTCGGCGTCCAGGAAGGGTGCGATCGGATCGTGGTGCATCCGGAGATCATAGCGACGCGTCCGCCCCGGACGCACGGCCGTCAGCGACGGAGTTGCTCGCCCAGCTGCTCGAAGAGGACCACGTCGTCAGCGATGGGGCGCACCTCCGGGATGCCGGCCACCAGCGCGTCCAGGACCGTGGGGTCTCCGGCCAGTTCGACCAGCAGCGCCGCCAGGGCCTCCACGTCGCCGGGCGGGAAGACGCGCGCCCCACCCTGGGCCGCCAGCTCGGCCATGCCGCCGAGGTCCGAGGTCAGCACGGGCACACCGCGCTGCCAGGCCTCGTGGATCGTGAGCGGGCTGTTCTCCCACCACAGCGACGGGACCACGAGCAGGTCCAGCTCGGCGTAGATGCCCTCGCGCCGGGCCGGGTCGAAGGGGCCCCGCAGATGCAGGGCCGGCGTCGTCGCGGCCAGGGCGACCAGCTCGGCGCCCACCTCGGGGAACCAGTCCAGCGCTCCGTGGATCGACGCCGACAGTTGGGCTGCCCCGAGCCCCGACCGCGCGACCGCGTGGGCCAGGACGTCGGCGCCCTTGTACTCGCTGAGCGTCCCGACGAAACCGACGCGCAGCGGGTCGCCTCGAGCGCGCCGGACGCGAGCCGGGCGATCGGCGGCCGGCGCCGGGAACCCGTAGTCGGCGAAGACCAGCTTCTCCCGCGGCAGGCCCGCGGCGATGAAGCGCTCGCCCAGGAAGCGCGACGGGGCCCGGAAGCGGTCCACCCACCCCGCGGCCTCGGCCATGTCCCGCACGCGCTGGTCCAGCGCCCGCGCGAACCACCGGCGGTCCCCGAGCTCGGCATGGGCGTTCCCGCAGGCCGTATCGCTCCAGCGCTCGCGATCGATCGGGTAGATGTCGACGCACCGCGCGCACGCCGCCGACGTCGCGCGCTCGCAGGCCTTGCCGTCGAGGTCGTACATGAGACCGGCGCGCGGGCACAGCCACCAGTACTCGTGCAGCGTCATGACCACCGGGATGTCGCGTTCCGCGGCAGCCTTCAGGCTCGAGGTGCCGCCCACGAACTGCAGCCCCTGCACGTGCACCAGGTCCGGCCGGAAGCGGTCCAGCACCTGCCCGAAGAGCACGGCCATCTTCGGGTCGTTCCACTGCTCGGACAGGTCGTGGTAGATGCGGTTGTAGATCGCCTCGTGGACCGGGATGCCGTCGTGCTCGCGCTCGGTGAGCGTGTGCTGCTGGAGCGCGCGGTTCTCCTCGCAGGTGAACACGGCCACGTCGTGCCCGGCATCGGCCAGGGCGCGCGACAGGTGCGCGGTGTAGATCTCGCTACCCGCCGTGTGCAGCGGCAGGTAGTCGTGGATGACCTGCAGGATCTTCAACGCCCGCTCGCGCCTCCGCCCGAGAGCCGCGGCCCGACCGCGGACCGCCTCACCGCGCGATGGTGTAGCTGAGCAGGACCGTGCCGTCGAGGACCGGGTCGTCGATCTTGGTGCGCACGTACTCCAGGGTGGCGAGATCGCCGTCGACGGTCACGCGGAACCAGCCCTTCTTCTTGGTGCCGGTCGTGTCGGTGTCGAACTCCGCGACGCCGTCGCCGTCGTAGTCCATCTGCGCCTGATACCAGGCCTCGAGGGCCCAGGGCGGCTTGTTGCCCGCCGACTGCCCGCCGATGACGTAGTGCACGCCGGAGGGGCTGCCGTCGGGCGCGATCTTCTCGCCGGTGACGACCACGTGGTCGTGGAAGCTCAGGAACAGCTGCGCGCCATGTCGCTTCAGGATCTCGTGCACAAGGGCCTGCTCGCCGAGGAAGCTCCCGTCCACCTCGCCGCTGTCGGTGGCGCGCAGGCCGCCGCGCCCGTACCAGTAGCAGTGGGCGGGATCGGAGCTGCCGCCCAGGAGGTGCTCGCCGAACACGAACTTGAAGGGTGCGTCGGAGTGGCGCAGCGTCGCTTCGAGCCAGGCCAGCTGCCCGGCTCCCAGGGTCCACTGCTCGGGCCCCTGGGGCAGCGCCGGGTTGTAGCGCATCACGTCGAGCACGACGATCTGCACGTCGCCGGTGCGGAACGTATACGCGCTCCCGGCGCGGTTGCCGTCGTAGGAGTCGGAGGCGTTGGGCAGGTGCGCCAGCCGCGCGTTGCGCGAGAAGGTCGCGGTCGTGTCGAACTGGTCGCAGGTCCCGGCGACGTCACCGAAGCCGGCCTCGCCGTCGTGGTTCCCGAGCACCAGCGCGAGCGGCAGGGCGCGACCCAGCGGGCCGAGGACCGCCGGCGAGAAGGTCTTGCGGTAGCGCAGGTCCGCCTCCTGCTGGGTGTCCACCGTGCCCGAGCTGACAGGGATGCCGTCCACCAGCTTCGCCAGGCAGCCCGCGCCGCAGTGGGTCATGGCGATGTCGCCACCGATGAGCGCGAAGTCGAGACTCTCGTCCGCGACCATGTTGGCGATCGTGCCCAGCAGTTTCTCGAAGCCTTCGTGGGTCAGCGAACCCTGCTGCGACCACACCGCGTAGGCGTGCGTGTCGGCCACGACCGCGAAGGTCACCGGCTCGCCCGGCTCGGCGAGCGTCCGGAAGGTCCCCGGCTCGCGGAGCTGGAACTCACGTTCCCCCGGACGGCGCACCGCCAGCTGGAAGGCGTGTTCGCCCGACGGCGACAGGCCGCCGAGATCGAAGACCAGCAGTTCGTCCGCCGCAGCCGTCAGCGAGGGCGTGCGGAACTCCAGCACACCGACCTCGCCGTAACGCACGTAGGCCTCGGCCGGTTCGGCCGGCAGCACCGACAGGCTGACCCCGTCGAGCCGCGGATGGCTCAGGATCTCCTCCAGGTGGAAGGCGACCGGCTCGTCGGCCGGCGGCCCGGCCAGGGAGCCCGCGAACGGCGCGCCCGGCGGCGGGCCCACGGCGGTGGAAACGGCCGGCACCGCGACGGCGAGCATGGCGATCACGGCGATCGGGGCCGGCGCCAGCGACGCCACCCGGCGCCCCACGGCCCCCACCCGGAGCCACCCGGCGCGTCGGAACCGCGCGCGGATCACCGCTCGATCGTGTAGGTGAGCAGGACGGTGCCGTCGGTGGTCGGGTCGAAGATCTGGGTCTGCACGTACTCGAGCGTGGCCGCGTCGCCATCGACATGGATGCGGAAGTAGCCCTTCTGCTTCGTGCCCGTGAGCTCGCTCTCGTACTCCGCGATCCCGTCGCCGTCATAGTCCATCTGGCTCTTGTACCAGGCGGACTCGGCCCACGGCGGCACGGTTCCCCCGGCCATGCCGCCGATCACGTAGTGCACCCCCGAGCCCGTGCCGTCGGCGGAGATCTTCTCGCCCATCGCCACCACGTGGTCGTGGAAGCTGAGGAAGAGCTGCGCGCCGTGTCGCCGCAGCACTTCCTGGACCAGGGCCTGCTCACCCAGGAACATGCCGTCGACTTCGCCCGTGTCGGTGCTGCGCAACCCGCCGCGCCCGTACCAGTAGCAGTGTTCGGGGTCGCTCGAGCCGCCCAGCAGGTGCTCGCCGAAGACGAACTTGAACGGCGCCTCCGAGCTGCGCAGCGTCTGCTCGAGCCAGGCCAGCTGTCCCGCGCCGAGGGTCCACTCGTCGGGGCCGACCGGGATCGTCGCGTTGTACCGCATCACGTCGAGCACGACGATCTGCACGTCTCCGGTGCGGAAGGTGTAGGCCGTCCCGGCACGGTTGCCGTCGTAGGAGTCCGAGGCGTTGGGCAGGTGGCCCAGCCGCGCGTTGCGCGAGAAGCCCGCGGTGGTGTCGAACTGGCTGCAGGTGCCCTCGACGTCGCCGAAGCCCGCCTCGCCGTCGTGGTTGCCGAGCACCAGCGAGATCGGGTGCGCCTTGGCGAGCGGCCCGAGGATCACGTCCGAGAACGTCAGCCGATAGCGCAGGTCGGCCTCCTGCTGCGTGTCGACCGTCCCAGGGCCGACGTCCACGCCGTCGATCGTCGCCGCGGCGCAACCACCACTGCAGTGGGTCATGGCGATGTCACCGCCGATCAGCACGAAGTCCAGGCTGTCGTCGGCGACCATGTGCTCGACCGTGCGCACGAGCTTCTGGAAACCGAACAGGCCGGTGCCCTTGGTCCAGACCGCGTAGGCGTGCGTGTCGGCCACGACGCCGAACGTCACCGGGTCACCGGGCGCCTTGAGTGTTCCGAAGCTCACCGGCGCGCGGACGGTGAACGCGCGTTCCCCGGGCCGGCGCACGAGCACCTCGGCCTGGTACTGCCCGGAGGGTGCCAGCCCGCCCAGATCGAACACCAGCAGTTCGTCGTCGCCCGCCGTCGCCAGGGGCGTGCGCGCGGTGACCGCGGCCGGGGGGCCGTAGCGCACGTAGGCCTCGACCGGTTCGGCCGGCAGCAGCGACAGCGTCACGCCGTCCGCCCGCGCGTGGCTCAGGATCTCGTCGTCGTGGAAGGCGATCGGCCCGCCGTCCCCGGCAGGCAGGATCGCAGACAGCAGACACGAGAACAGGAGCAGGAGCATGATCGGGTGGAGTCGGCGCGGGATGACGATCGGGGAGGCGCGCGGGGGCGTCCCGAAGTCTATCACGCGTTTCCGGCCGACTCAGCGGGTGGCGGCCGGCGAGGTCGCCATGCCCGCACGCCCCTCCTGGACGGCCTGCGTGAGCCAGCCCGCCGCATCGCCGAGGGGCAGCAGCTGCTTCTCGCCCTCGCTGCGCCGCTCGACCTCCACGTTGCCCTCGGCCAGCGAACGTCCGCAGATCACGCGGAACGGGTAGCCGACCAGCTCGCTGTCCTTGAGCTTCGGCCCCGGCCGACCGGGGCGGTCGTCGAGGACGGCTTCGATGCCCGCCTTGCGCAGGTCCACGTAGAGCTTCTCGGCCGCCTGCACCACGGTGTCGTCGTCCATCTTCATGGGGACGATCACGACCTCGTAGGGCGCGAGCGGCACGGGCCAGACGATGCCCTTGTCGTCGTGGTTCTGCTCCACCGACGCCGCCGCGATGCGCGACACGCCGATGCCGTAGCAGCCCATGACGAAGGGCGCCGCCTTGCCGTCCTTGGTGGTGAAGCTGGCCTTCATGGCCTCGCTGTACTTGGTGCCCAGCTTGAAGACGTGCCCGACCTCGATGCCGCGCAGGCCGCCGAGGCGGCCCTCGCCACAGCGGGCACAGGTGTCGCCGGGCTGGCCGGCGCGCAGATCGTGCACCGGGGGCAGGTCCACGTCGCGACCGAAGTTCACGTCGAGCAGGTGGTGATCGGTCCGGTTCGCGCCGCACAGGAAGTTGGTCATGCCCTGGACGCTCTCGTCGGCGAGCAGGGTCACGCCCTCCAGGCCCACGGGTCCGGCGAAGCCCGGCTTCGCGCCGGTCACGCGCACGACGGTCTCGTCGCCGGCCACGGCGATGTCCAGGGCCCCCAACGCGTTGAGCACCTTGACGTCGTTGACGTCCTGGTCGCCACGGATCAGCACCGCCACCACCTTGACCTCATCGGCGAAGGTGGCCTCGAACAGCACCGTCTTGACCATGCGGCTGGCGGGCCGCTTGCAGAAGCTCGTGAGCATCTCGACCGAGGTGATCCCCGGCGTCTCGTCGAGGTGCATCTCGCGTGGCTCGCCGCCGGCCTCGCCCGCGGCCAGCACCGAGGTGGCGCGCTCGACGTTGGCGCCGTAGCCGCACGCCGGGCAGGTCAGCAGGGCGTCCTCGCCGGTGTCGGCGGTGACCATGAACTCCTCGCTGGCCGCGCCGCCGATGGCGCCGCTGTCGGCCTCGACGATCACGAACTGCAGCCCGCAGCGCGCGAAGATCTTGACGTAGGCCGCGCGCATGGCCTGGTAGCTGGCGTCGAGCCCCAGCTCGTCGATGTCGAAGCTGTAGGCGTCCTTCATGATGAACTCGCGTCCGCGCATCAGGCCGAAGCGCGGACGGAACTCGTCTCGATACTTGTTCTGGATCTGGTACGCCGTCACCGGCAGCTGCTTGTAGCTGTCGATGGTGTTGCGCACGAGGTCGGTGATGACCTCCTCATGCGTGGGGCCGAGGCACATCTCGCCACCCCGGCGGTCCTTCAGGTGGAACATGATGCCGGCCTTGAGGTAGGCGTCGGCGCGGCCCGACTCCTCCCACAGCTCGATCGGCTGGATGATCGGCAGCATGAGCTCCTGCCCGCCGGCCGCGTCCATCTCCTCGCGCACGATCTGGGAGATCTTGCGCAGGGTGCGCCACATCATCGGCGAGTAGCTGTAGACCCCGGCCGCGATCTTGCGGATGAACCCGCCGCGGGCGAGCAGCCGGTGGCTGTTGGTCTCGGCGTCGGACGGGTCGTCGAAGAGGGTCTTGTTCAGCAGACGGGAGGTGCGCATCAGGGCGGCTCGGGGGGACCTCGGGCACCCGAGGGACGCGGGCGCGGAGGGCGGAGTCTAGGAAACGGCGGCCCTTCCCGCCAAAGCGGCGGAGCCGGGACGTTGATCCCGGAGGCCGGGCGACCTAGCGTTCGCGTGGAGGAAGCCACCGTGTCGCGTCGCCTGATCGTCGTCCTGCTGCTCGGCCTGCTGGCGCTGGGGCTGGTGCTCGGCCTGGCGATCGGCCTCTCCGCCTGGCTGCGGGACGACCGTGAGTCTGCCGTCGTCGCACCGGCGCAGGACCACGCGGCGCCCGCGGCCGATCCCACCCAGGGCGACGCTCCGCGCGCGGGCAACGCGCCCACGATCCTCGTCGGCGACTACCTGCGGCTTCCGACCGACCGGCGCCTGCTGCTGCGCTGCCCCGAGAAGCCCGAACGCGTCCGCGTCCTGTCCGCCCGGAGGTTGACCGCGCCCCGCGACGTTCCCGGGCGCATCGAGCGACTCACCGTCTCCAGTGACGACGACGCCCTGCACCTGCTCTTCCGCTTCGACGGCCCGCGGGCGTGGCTGGCCGGCTTCGCGATCGAGAACGACTCGCTGCGCACGCAGGACAGCTGGTTCGAACCCGCCGTGCTCCTCGCCGACGGCCGCGTGCTCCTCGACGGGAAGGCCGAGACCACCGACGTCGGAGCCGAGGCCGACCTGAAGCTGACCCTGGGACCCTTCACGCAGGACGTGCACGTCGAACTCTCCGGCACGGCCACCGTGACCTGGAACGACGCCGAGGCCGTGAGTTCCGGCGAGCACGCCTGGGACGACGTCGTCACCCTCGACCTCGCGCTGGACCTGCGGGCCGAGGCGAAGCTGGCCGGGGTGCCCTTGGAGCGCCCGGTGCAGGGTGGCGTGTCCGGCGTGCTAGCGCGCGACGTCGGCTGGGTCGAGATCCGCGACAAGCGTCGCTACGTGTTCGAGAGCAGCGCACCCCTCGACGGTTGAGGGCGGCACTCGATCGGCAGCGGCGCGGCCGAGCCCCGACCTACCGCGTCCAGGCCAACCACTTGCCGAACAGCGCCTTCACGAAGGGCGTGAGCCGGGTGCGATTGAACTGATCGCCCAGCTGGCGGATGGCCTCGGCCTGGGTCGGATACGGGTGGATCACCGCGGCCAGGCCCCCGAGGCCCAGGCCCGCCGCCATGGCCGTCGAGATCTCGCTGATCATGTCGCCGGCGTGCCGACCCACGATCGTCGCCCCGACGATGCGTCCCTTGCCCTTCACCGTGTGGATCTTCACGAAGCCCTCGGTCTCCCCGTCGAGCATCGCCCGGTCCACGTCGGCGAAGGGCCGCACCCAGGTGTCGATGGAGAGGCCGGCCTCCTCGGCGTCCTGGGCGTACATGCCGACGTGGGCGATCTCGGGATCGGTGTAGGTGGCCCAGGGCACGGTCAACGCCGAGACCTTCTTGCGCCCGCCGAAGAGGGCGTTCTGGATCACGATGCGCGCCAGGAAGTCGGCGGTGTGCGTGAACTGGTACTTCGAGCAGATGTCGCCGGCCGCGAAGATGCCGGTGGCCGTGGTGCGCAGGGTGTCATCGACCTTCACGCCCTTGCGGGCATCGAACTCCACGCCGACCTGCTCGAGTCCCAGTCCCTCGACGTTGGGCGTGCGCCCGACGGCCACCAGGATCGCGTCGACGCGGCGCTCCAGGGTCTCGCCACCACGCTTCAGGTGCAGCACGCGCTCGGCGCCGTCGCGCGTGATGCGCTCGGTGTCCGTGTCGAACAGCATCTCGATGCCGTCGCGCTCGAAGGCCGCCTGGACCACCTCGGCCGCGTCGGGGTCCTCGCGCATCAGGAGGTGCGGCCCCTGCTCGAGCAGCGTGACCCGGGACCCGAGGCGCGCGAAGGTCTGGGCCATCTCCGCACCGTTCGGGCCGCTGCCGATGACCGCCATCCGGCGCGGCAGTTCGGTCAGCGAGAACAGCGATTCGTTGGTGAGCGGCTCGGCCTCCGCCAGCCCCTCGATGGGCAGCACGGCCGCGCGGCCGCCGGTGGCGATGACGGCCTGCTTGAACTCCAGCGTGGTCCCCTCGACCTCGATGCGCCCGGGCCCGGTGAAGCGCCCGTGGCCCATGAAGACGTCCACGCCCAGGTCCCGGAATCGCGCCGCGCCGTCGTGCGGGGCGATGTCGGCGCGCAGCCTGCGCATGCGCTCCATGACCGCGCCGAAGTCCACCTGCACGTCACCGGTGACGACGCCATAGTGTCCGGCGTCGCGCACCTCGGCCGCGCGCCGCGCCGCCGAGATCAGCCCCTTGGAGGGGACACACCCGTAGTTGAGGCAGTCGCCACCCATCAGGTGCCGTTCGATCAGCGCCACCTTCGCGCCCAGGCCTGCGGCCCCCGCGGCGGCCACCAGCCCGGCCGTGCCGCCACCGATCACGACCAGGTTGTAGCGGCCCGAGGGCGTGGGGTTCTCCCAGTCGGGTGGGTGCGTGTGCGCCACCAGCTTCCGGTTGTGCTCGTCGAGCGGCGGCACCTCGATGCCCGCCCCGGTGCGGTTCATGACGGCTGCTCCTCGCTGAGGTCCACGCGCGACTCGAGGTGCTTGCGCGCGACCTTGGTCACGACCACGGTCACCGCCACCGTCGCGAGCAGGCCGACGCCGAAGAGCACCCACTCGGTCGTCGACCGCTCCCGGTCTTCCACGGCCAACCCGACCACCGACCCGATGGACACGTACATGACGGTGCCCGGGATCATGCCCAGCCAGCTTCCCAGCACGTACGGCTTGAGGCCGACGCCCGTGACCCCGTAGGCGTAGTTGAGCACGTTGAACGGGAACAGCGGCGAGAGGCGGGTGAGCGCGACGATCTTGAAGCCCTCGTCCTGCACGGCACGGTCGATCGCCGAGAAGCCGCGCGAACCGGCGATCTTCCTGCTCACCGCGTCCCGGGCGAGGTAGCGGCCGATCAGGAACGCCGCCGTCGCGCCGATCGTGGAGCCCACCGAGACCAGCAGGCTGCCCTGCCACACGCCGAACACGGCACCGGCACCGAGCGTCGGGATCGCGCCGGGCAGGGCCAGGACGCAGACCAGCACGTAGAGGCCGACGAACGCGAGCGGTCCCCAGGGGCCCAGGTCCTCGACCCAGGCGATCGCCGAGGCCAGGCCCTCGCCCACGGGCAGCAGCACGACGGCCGCCACGAGCGCGGCCACGACCCCGAGTCCACCGAGCAGCTTGATGCCCTTCCGGTGTCCCGCGCCCTCGGCCTGCGTCTCCGCCGCGCTCATCGTCATCTCCGCCATGCCGCCCGGCTGGGGACAGGGTTCCCCGGGCTCGTCCCGGAGTGCACCCCTGCCGATGTCTCCGGACAGCGAGGAGATTGCACCCGCTCGCGCGGCCCGGCTCCCAGCAGATGCCGGACCACGCGAAGGGTTCCGACCGGAGCGGTCAGAGGGACTTCTTCGAGAAGTACCAGTCGGTGACCTTGAGCGAGCCGTCGTTCGCGCGCGCCTCGGCGTCGGCCTGGGTCGCCGGCGGCGGGACGATGACGTCGTCGCCCGGGACCCAGCCGGCCGGCGTGGCCACGCCATGCTCGTCCGCGGCCTGCAGGGCATCGATGACACGCACGATCTCGTCGATGTTGCGGCCCGTGGTCAGCGGGTAGTAGATCATCGCGCGCAGCGTCATGTTCGGATCGATGAAGTACACGCAGCGCACGGTGGCCGTCACGGCCATGGGCTCGTGCACCATGCCGTAGAGCCGCGCGACCTTCTGGTCCAGGTCTGCGATCACCGGGAAGCCGATCTTCACCTTCTGGGTCGCTTCCATGTTGCGCACCCACGCGATGTGGCTGAACACCGAGTCGATCGAGTTGCCGATCAGCTTGACGTTGCGCCGCGCGAAGTCCTCGTGACGTTGGGCGAAGCCGACGAACTCGGTGGTGCAGACCGGCGTGAAGTCCGCCGGGTGGCTGAAGAGCAGCACCCAGGAGTCCTTGGCGTAGTCACTGAACTTGAGCGGGCCATGCGTCGAGTTGGCCTCGAAGTCGGGGGCCTTGTCGCCCAGGCGCAGGACGGGGATGCCGGCGCTCGCGGTGGTGTCGGTCATGATCTGCTCCGATTCGTGGGGTGGCTCGGGTGTGGTCGGCGAGTGCCTCGGGGGGCCGCGATCAGGGCGGCGCCGTCCGCGAGGGGCCGCCGATCATAGCGACGGCGGGCCGATCCGATCCGCCAATTGGCTCCGGCCGGGCGCCCGTCAGCGCGGCGAGCCCGGGGCCTCCAGCAGCTCCGCCGGCAGGGAGACATCGGTCAGCGACTCCAGGAAGGCCACCAGGTCGGCCTGCTGCTCGTCGCTCAGGTGGAGCGGAACCAGGAACTGCTCCACATGGTCGTGCACCGGATCGAAGACCACCGACAGGTCCGAGTAGTGCCGGACCACCTCGCCGAGGGTCTCGATCTGACCCTGGTGCATGTAGGGCGGCGAGACCGCCACGTTGCGCAGGGTCGGCGTCTTGAACTGGCCGCGGAAGTCGAGTCGGGTCTGCAGGTAGTCGAGCTTGTCCGCGGCCGCGCCCTCGGGAGCGTCGCTGAAGGACCCGACGCCGTTGAAGGGATCCTGCCGCACCAACCAGATGCCCCCCTGTCGGCCGAGGTCGTTGGCGTGCGCGGCATCCAGCGGCGGGATGCGCGTGGAGTGGAACTCCAGGTCGCTGAAGAGCGGGCCGCTGTGGCAGAGCCGGCAGTGGGTCTGCTCCGAGACGAACAGCTGCAGCCCGCGCTGGGCCGACGGCGACAGCGCCGAGAGCAGGCCCTCGTCGTCGGTGCGCAGTCCCTCCACGAACAGATCGAACGGCGCACGGCGCGACACGAGCAGGCGCTCATAGGCCGCGATGGCCTTGCCGAGGTTCGAGTAGACGCGATCGATGGTCTCCCGCTCGGCGGGAGCGAGACCGTCCCAGGCGTGCTGGTGCGGATGCCCGGCTTCCCCGGCGACGGGCCGGGCGTGCTCGAGCGCCGCCGCCTGCTCCGAGAGTCGCGGGGGCTCGCCGAAGATCGCGGCGTAGGCCGCCGCGAGCTCGGCGTCCTCGAGCACGCGGCGCACCACCGCCAGGCGCGACGTCCCGTGCTCGCGCGGTTCCTCGAACGGCTGCAAGGCCTGGGCCCAGAGCGAGTCGGCCCGGCCATCCCAGAAGAACCAACGCTGGTAGGCCACGTTCCACAGGGCTGGCGTGTGCCGAGCGACGACGTCACGACCCAGACCCAGCCGACGCCCGTCGGCCAGGAAACCGGCGGGCTGGTGGCAGTCGGCGCAGCTCTGCTCCCCGTCCCGCGAGAGCTCGCGATCGAAGAACAGGAACTGCCCCAAACGCGCGGCGGCGGGGTCGCCCGACACGCGGTTGGTCGGATCCAGCGGCGGCTCCGGCAAGGGCGACAGCTGCAGGATGCGTCGCCGCTGTTCGGCGTCGAAGTCGACGGCCAGGGCCGAGGGCGAGTCACGCTCGGCAAGCGCTCCGGCGCAGGCCCGGGCCGGATCCTCCTGCGCCCTCGTCCCGGCGACGACTCCGAGCAGCAACACGCAGCCAGCCGCCCGGATCACCCGGTCACTCCAGCACGATCGGCAGGACGGCCAGATCGGACTGCTGCCCGGCGTAGATCGAGACGACGAGTTCCCAGGTGCCGGGCATGTGGAAGAGCATCCCGTCGGCGCGGAAACGCCCCGGCCCCAGGCGCGTCAGGCGCGGCAGGCGGTTCATGCCGTGGCCGTGGCCGGGCATGAAGGCGCCGATCAGCACGTCGACGTCGGCAGCCGGCTCGTCAGGGCTCGCGGTGCGGGTGACCTCGACGACCACCGAGAAGAGTGCGTTGAAGGGCAGCGGGTCAGGATCCGACGTCCAGCTCACCGTGAACGCTCCGTCCCGGGAGGTCCCGTGTCGCGCCCCGTCGATCACGGCCACGGCCTCCGCGGCCGTGCCCTCTTCGCCGGGAACCGTCGCGCCCGCGTGCCCACCGGCGAGCCCGCGTGCATCGCCACCGAGGCCCGGACCACCGGAGCCGTGCTCGGGCGGCCCGCCGCAGCCGACCAGCACGGTCAGCGCCAGCATGACGCCCCACCGGCGGCCCGGCGAGGGCCACTTCGTCGCGCGGTCCGCGAGTCGGCGTGTTCGACAGCTGAGGTCCACGGGGCCGATTCTAACCGATCGGGGTTGCCGCTCCGACGCACGCGGTCGCCGACGCGCGGCGCCGGGGACCCGGATCTCCCCGGGCGGCCGGACCCGTCAGGCCGGCTGCGTCATGTCCTCGAGCGCTCGTGGATCGCGCTGCTGCTCGGCCTGACCGGTGACCAGGTCGACCACTGCCATCAGCGACGCAGCCACGCCGGCCGCCAGGGGCGCACCGATCACGCCCAATCGCGGCACGAGCAGCCACAGACCTCCACCCATGAACATGGCGAGGAACAGCATCAGGCGCCAGCCCATGCCGGGCACCCGCGGTCGGGCGTAGGACATGTAGCGGGCCGACAGGCAGGCCGTGGCCAGCAGCATGAAGCCCACCGACCGGAGCAGGTCGGCGGCGGGGACACCGCGGATCATCAGGCCGCCCCCGAGGGCGGCGCCGGTCATCGAGCCGGCGCTGTCGGCGAAACCGGCCACGAGACCGTCCTGGAACGCGAGCACGCCGAAGTGATCGCGCAGCTCCACCAGCGGACCCCCCGGGGCGTAGAGCCAACCGAGAGCCACCGGACCGAACCCGATCCAGGCCACCAGTGCTCCCGCGGAGGCCAGCGCGAAGATGCGGCCGGTCGCCACGCGGTGTTCCCAGCGGTCGATCGAGGAGGCCACCAACACCGCCGCGGGGACGGCGGGCACGATCAGCAGGATCAGGTAGAGCCCCATCCAGGACGGCAGCGCCACGCCCCGCAGGGTCGATTCGGGGATGGGCTGAAGCGCGAGGGCGATCCAGACCAGCAGCGGCAGCAGCATGGGCAGCGTGGCCAGGCCGACGTTGCGCCCGTTGAGCGGTGGCACGTCCTCGGGCTCCCGCTCGAGCAGGCCGACCATCGGCGCCACCAGTCCGATCAGGACCGTCTGCGCCAGGCTGCCGAGCAGGAGCGCCACGCCGATGCGCGTGACCACGTCCACGTTCAGTCCCGGATTGAGCCAGGACAGGTCGCCGATCCAGAGTCCCAGCGCGTAGGCCGGGATGCCGGCCACGAAGGCCAGCACGCGGCCCCCGGCGGTCAGTCGTCCGGCGACGTCGGTCCGCAGCAGGCTGCCGAAGACGACCAGCGCGCCGACCAACGTCCAGACCACGGTCTGGACCCAGCCGCCCGCGGTGCCCACCAGGTCGCCCAGGGTGTGGACCTCCTCCATGCTCCCCAGCGCGTGCACGACGAACGCCGCCGGGATCAGGAACTTGGCGCCGCGCCGCAGCATCTCGAACGACGCCATGACCACGATGAAGAGCGCCACGCCGCCGACCTTGAAGCCCATCTCCTGACCCATCGAGTACCGCGACAGCACGGTCAGCACGGCCACCAGCACGAGCATCTGTCCGAGCAGGCCCGGACGCTGCGTGATCAGCCGGGCGCCCACGGGGAAGCGCTTCACGCGCAGCCCCTTGGCGAACACGCCGCGCTCGCCCACGGCCAGGATCCAGGCGTGGGCGAAGACCAGGAAGATCACCGGCAGGGCCGCGCCGTCGGTCTGCTCGGGCACCAGGCCCGACGTCATCACGAGGGCCGTGAAGGCCAGCATCAGGCCGGCGCAGAGCGTGCGAAAGCTGTTCGACATCGGCGCGAGGTGACTCCGAGCGGGCCGGTTCCGAGCGGGCCGGCAAGGGGACCCTATCGGCACCTGGCGGCAGTGGCTTGAAGCCGCCGACCGGCGGCCTTCAGGTCCCCGGCGGCCCGGGCGCCGGGCGACGCGCCAGTTCGGCCTGCAGACCGGCCACCACGTCCTCCCAGCCCTCGCTGCGGAGCAATTCCCGCAGACCGGCCTCGCGCAGGTCGAACAGACGCTCGGCGCGAGCCAGGGCGTCCGAGACGGCGGCGGCTCCGTCGGGATCGGCCGCGGGCGGGCCCATCGGGGGGTGCCCGAGGGCGCGGGTGTAGACGGGCTCGAGCCCGGCCAGGTGAGCCTCCTGGCCGGTCCGTGGCGGCGCCGGGGCCGCGCAGCACGCCGCGCGCCGTCCCGGATCCTCGGCGAAGCGCTGCAGCGCGGCGGCGAGCGCGGCCGCATCCCCCCCCGGAAACAGTTCCATGCGCGCCGTGGCCCGGTCGGCGAGGGCGCCGATGTCACTGGCCAGGACGGGCACTCCCAGCGCGCACGCCTCGTCGAGCGCGAAGGAGTAGCTCTCGGCGCACAAGGTCGGCACGACGGCCACGTCGATGTCGGCGTGGGAGAGATCCGCGGGCGTGTACGCTCCGTGACGCACGACCCGACGATCCCCCGCGCGGGCCACCAGATCCGCCTGCGACGCATCGTCGGGCGCCTCGCCCCACACGTGCACCTCGACGACACGCGGATCGGACAGGGCCGCCTGGGCGTCGAGCAGGACCCCGGCGCCCTTCAAGGCGTGCAGGTGGCCGAAGGTACCGACGCGCAGGGGGTCGTCGGCGGACGCGACGCGAGCTCCGAGCGGGCGAGACGCCGGCGCCAGGGACGTCTCGCTGGCCGGCGGCAACCCGGTGACGTCGCGCGTCAGCCCGAGCCACGACAGCAGGCGTGCGCCGTGCCCCACCGTGGGCGCCAGCACTTCGGTGGCCGCGGCCACCTCGGCACGCAGATCGGCGGCGAAGGCACCGACCTGCGTATCGATCTCGGCGTCGCCCTGGAAGCGCCAGCGCGGAGCACAGTGACGGCACGCGTCGGGCTCGGCCGCGACCTCGCAGAAGGACAGGTCGGGCTTCACGCGGTGGTAGCGCGGGCAGGAGCTGAACAGGTCGTGCAGCGACAGGACCACGGGCAGGCCTCGCTCGGTCGCGCGGCGGACGAGCGTGGTGGTCAGTCGCGCCCAGTGATGCACGTGCACCAGCTGCGGCCGGAACGCGTCGAGCCACTGGAGGTAGGCCCGCTCCACGTGCGGGTTCTCGAGCTTGTCCCAGCGCTCGAAGAAGAGGTCATGGCGGTGGACGCGGACCACCGGCACGCCGAACGGGGCCCCCGCCGCCCCGGCTTCGTGGCGCTCGACGGTGAAGCGCTCGCGCCACTCGATCGAGCCGCTGAACACACAGACGTCGTCGCCGCGGGCGGCCAGGGCCCGGGCCAGGTCGGCCGTCAGCCGCTCGGTACCCCCGACGAGTTCGGGTGGTGTGCCGTGGACGACGAGACCGACGCGCACGGCCGCCTCCTTCAGGATCCGTTCAGCTTCAGGAGACCGGCGTAGATCTGCACCATGCCCTCGGCATCGTCCTCGATCGAACGCGGCGGGTCCATGGCGACACTCCAGGTCCGCAGCGTCGTCGGATTGCGCAGCACCGACTGCATGTGCTCGGCGAGGGCATCGACGTCCCCCGCGGGGAACAACCGACCGCTGCGCCCGTCCTGGATCAGCTCGGCCATGCCACCCTGCCCCGAGGCGATCACCGGCACGCCCGCCGCGAAGGCCTCCTGGATCACGACCGGAGAGTTCTCCAGCCAGATCGACGGCATGATCAGGCAGTCGATGGTCCCGAAGGCCTCGCCGATCCGCGCGCGGTCCAGCTCACCGCAGAAGACGATGTCACGCCCTTCGGCCATGTCGCGCAGCATGCGGCCGTACTCGCCGTAGTGCTTGTCGCCGCCGTAGATGTGCAAGCGACAGGCGTCCGCGGGCAACTGGCGCATGGCCCCGAGCAGCACGTGCACGCCCTTGTGCGGCGCGAGCGTGCCGACGTAGCCGAACGTGATCTTGCGCACGTCGTCGTCGTCCGGCGGTTCCGCGCGGGGCAGGTTCTCGAACGGCGTGGTGTCGATGCCGTAGCGCGACACGCGCAGCTTGTTGCGCGGGATGCCCCACTCCGCCATGCGCTCCGCCACCGTGTTCGACGGCGACATGAACAGGTCGACCTGCTCGATCAGCAGCTGGACCTTGCGGATCCGGTGCTTGAGTTCGTCGACCAGGTCCTCGCTCGCGCCGGCCTGCGCCGACCTGCTCGCGGTCTTGGTCTTGCGCTTCTTCAGGTACTGGCTGCGATCCTGCGCCCAATAGACCACGGGCGCCAGGTCCACGCCGGACAGCTCCCGCGTGACCTGCAGCAGCCGGATCATGAGCTTCTCGGGTTTGCCCTGGCTGAATTGGAAGTCCTGCAGGCAGGCCGCGCAATCCTGCAGGTTCGGTCCGCCACAGAGCGTGCCGTCGGGCAACAGCAGCTGACCGAAGCGCACGCAGAACAACCAGAAGTCATTGAGCGTCATGACCACGCGCGCGCCGGCGGCACGGGACAGACGCGGCAGACCCAGCGACAGCAGCATCAGGTGCTGCACGTGCACGATGTCCGGCTTGAACTTGTCGAGCACGCGCTGGAACGCGCCCTCGGCGCGCGGGTTCGCGAAGGTCTCGGCGAAGGACTCGTGATCCAGGTTGTTGACCATCACGTGGCACTTGATGCCGTCCACGTCACGCTCGAGCATCGAGTAGCTGCGCCGGCTCAGGATCTTCTCGGTGCAGAAGACCTCCACCTCGTGGCCGAGCTCGGTCAGCGCCCGCGCGAGGTTGTAGGTGTACACCTCCGTCCCCGCGCTGTGCTCGGGGAGGAAGAAGTGCACCGGCATGAGGATCTTCACGATGGTCTCCGTGCGTAGCGAAGGGCTACGGATGCATCCACCCGCTCTCCTCGGAGCCCGTCCAGCACTCCCTTGAGCTTGGCCAGGGCGGCGACCCCGTGTCCACGGGCCACTCCGAACAGGAAGGCGACCGGCCAGAGCACGATGTCGAAGAGCAGCAGCCCGAGCCAACCCGCCAGGCTGCCGTGCTTGCGGAGGAAGTGGACCGAGTTCACGGCGGTCATGTACTTGCGCCCGGCCGAGTACCCCCCGCCGGTGCTGGCCGAGAGCCCGTGCGAGGCCACGGCGGCCGGGACCACCACGGCCCTCAGACCGGCTTCCCGGAGGCGCAGGCCCCAATCGGCGTCTTCCAGGTAGCAGAAGAAGGCCTCGTCCAGCGGGCCCGCCGCGGCCCACGCGGCTCGGGAGATCAGCAGGCAGGTTCCCGGGACATAGTCGACGTCACGGGGCGGTCCGGGCTCCCCCGCGCGCAGGCGGCCGTGGTCGAGCAGCTGGGTCACGTTGAGCCCGGCGCGGACCCGCCCACCACAGGCCCAGATCCGGGAGGCGTCGTCGGTGTAGACCAGGCACGGTCCGGCCGCGCCCACGGGCCCACCGGTGCGCTCGGCCTCGGCCACGCCCTCCAGCAGACGCAGGAACAACTCGGGCTGGGCCAGCAGGTCGTTGTTCACCAGGGCGACCCACTCGGCGCCGAGGGACGTGAAGGCGTGGTCCACGGCGCGGTTGTTGCCCGCCGCGAAACCCAGGTTCTCCCCGTGGCGCAGCACCGACAGTTCGGCGTCCTCGGCCAGCGCGGCCTCGACCGAGCCGTCGCTGCTGCCGTTGTCGACCAGCAGCAGCAGCGGACGCGGAGCTTCGGTGGCGCGCAACGAACGCAGGCAGGCCAGGGTGTCCTCGCCGCCGTTCCAGTTGAGCACCACGGCCACGACGCGCGGCGTTCCGTCAGCCGCGGGCGATGGTCGCCCGGTCGATCCAGTGTGTGGGGTGGAGGAGGTCATGCCGGGCGGGGAGGGTCAGGGGACGAGCCAGCGAACCAGTCGCCACCACGTACGCAGGGTGCCACCGAGCAGGCTCTCCAGTCCAGCCTCCAGACGCGTGCGTTCGATCACGGGGGAGAAGGTCAGATCGTCGGCGACGAGCAGCTCCCGATCCCCCACGCGCCGCTGGCCCCGCAGGCGCCGTCGCTGGGCCAGGGCCCGCGGGATCAGCCCGAGCAGCTCCCAGCGGCCGCGGAGGTAGGCTCGGAAGACGCCCCGCTTGAGAGCGAACAGGGCCCAGACGGTGCCGTAGACCCAGCGTCCCGGCAGGCTCAGCACGAGGGCTCGCCAGGTGTAGTTCTTGAGCACCAGGTAGGTGCGGTTGCGGGCGTGCAGGAAGGCACGGGTCTCCGGGTAGGACGCCGCGCCGGGCCGATACGAGATGCCGGCCGTGCCCTCCCGGTGGAGCACCCGCGCCCGTGGCACGCGCACGAGCCGCCGACCACGCACGCGCAGCCGGTAGCTCAGGTCGTGATCCTCGAAGAGGATGAAGAAGGCTTCGTCGTAGCCGCCGGCATCGAGCACGGCGAGACGATCCAGCAAGAGCGCCATCGAGATCACGGCGTCCACGTCCTCGCTGGGTCCCGGGACCTCCTCGACCCTCTCGAGCAGGTGGTCGAGACACATCACGCCGACGTAGTGCATGCGGCCGCCGTCGTAGTGCACCACGTCGGGGTCGTGCGCGAGCACCGCGCGCGGCTGCACGATGGCCACGGCGGTGTCCTCGCGCTCGGGCCAGAGCAGCTCGAGCAGGTCCGGTGGCAGCACCACGTCGCTGTCGATCTGAAGCACCCACTTGGTCGTGGCCTCGATCAGTCCACGGTTGCGCGCCGGGCACGGCCCGTCGTTGCGGTGCATCTGCACCAGGCGCACGGGATGGCGCTGGATGACCTCGACCGAGGCGTCGGTGGAGGCGTTGTCGATCACGATCACATCGAGGACGCGACCGCGCAGCGCGCGCACCGAGCGCAGGCAGTCCTCCAGGTACGCGGCGCCGTTGTAGTTGGTGACCGCGACGGTGATCGGGCCGGGGACGTCCGACAGGGACCGTTGCGCCTGAGGCCGTTCCAACACCGCGGTGTCGCTGTCGGCTCCGGCCACCTAGACCCCGGGGACCTTGAAGTCGGGGGAACGCACGACCTGCCGCCGGGCGAGACAATACGGCAGGTGCCAGAGCGCGGAGAGCGTGGCCTTGATCACGATCCAGCGCCCGCCCGGCGTCTCGCGCACGGCGGTCGACAGGCCCAGCGTCCCGGTGGCTTCCAGTTCAGCCTCGGTCGCGGCGCCCGTGGCCTCGCCGGTCACGGCCGGCGCGCCCCCGCCGAGCCCCTTCCTCGCCAGCCCCATGACCGAGCGCAGCAGGTCGAGGAACGGCACGGACTTGAACGCGTACAGCCAGTAGTTGCGCACGTGGTAGTACAGGCTGCGCGCGCCGGCCTTCATGCCGAAGGGGGTGGAGTGATGGATCACCGCCGCGGGCGTCTGCAGGATGCGGAAGCCGGATCCCAGCACCCGCGCCGACAGATCGCGCTCGTTGCCGTAGATGAAGAACAGCTCGTCGTAGCCGCCGCAGGCGCGCAGCACCTCGGTCCGCGCCAGGGTTCCGCAGCCACGGAAGGTCGAGGCGTAGTAGGCGCCACGCCGCACCTCGGCCTCCTGGTAGGCCGGCGGCATGCCCGGTTCGATCACGCGGCTGGACACGAACGCCGTCGAGGCCGGCTCGTCGAGCAACGTGTCCTCGAGCACCTCGAGCCAGCCCTCGGTGGCCACGACGTCATCGTCCATGATCGCGATGGCATCCCCCGTCGCGCGCTGGAAGCCGAGGTTGAAGGTCTCGCAGGCGCCGTAGCGGTCGTGGGGCATCTCGAGCACGACCACGTCGGGGTGCGCCTCGGCCAGGGCCGCCACCGTGCGATCCGACGAGGCGTTGTCGACCACCACGATCTCGTCCGGCGGACGCGAGCCGGCCTTCAGCGCCGCCACGTTGGCGAGCACCGCATCGCACTTGTTCCAGGTGGAGATGACAGCCGAGATCTTCATCCGGAATCCGGGTTGGCAGACGGGTGCTGGCCGAGGATAGCGATTGCCGCCGCCCGGGAAGACTGCCCTCAGGGCGACGAGACCGCCAATCGCAGCGGGCGGAAACTGGACAGCAGGGGCCCGCCGAGGTAGCGCACCACGGCCCAGTCCTCGGCGACCAGGCGGAGCTCCAGGGTGTCCCGTTCGTCCGGGCCCGGCGCCGGCAGGGGCAGGCGCACGTGGCGCTCGGGGGCGTCGTCGTCCAGTTCGATGCGCTGCAGCAGGAGCCCGTCGACCTCGACGCGGATGCCCAGGGGATGCAGGCCGGGCTGATCCTCGAGGGGTGCCAGGTGCAGATCCAGGACCGTGCCCTGGCGGGGCAGCACGGCGAGCATCTCGGTCTTCACGGTGCCGTTGAGGTTGAGGCCGCCGTAGACCTGGCGGACGCCACGGCCGCCGCGCAGGTCGATGACGGGTTGCAGCATCGACCGGGCGAACGCGCGCGCCGAGCGGGAGCGCCGGATCACGGCGGCATCGTCGAGCACCGGCTTGCGCCGCACGCGGTACTCCTCGGGCACCGCCGGGAGCGGTCCGTCGGCTCCGCGCTCGAGCCAGCCCTGCTCGAGCAGCCACGCCGCGCACCAGGTGGCGTAGACATCGAGCGTGGTCGCGTTGGCGTGCGGATCGAAGCCCAGGGTGAAGCTCGCCAGCGAGGTCTCGAGCAGCGGGATCACCGGCACCGCCTCGCCCGCCTCGACCAGGCCCGCGCGCAGATGCCAGCCGTACTCGCCGGGCCCCCGGTGCAGCAACGCCAGCCGCGCGCCGCGAGCCAGCAGCGCCCGGTGCAACCGCGCCACCGAGTCGACGTTCTCGGCGTAGCGCCGCTCGGATTCGGGTGACAGCTTCGCCGTGAGCGAGATCGGCCCCATGCCCGCGGAGGTCAGCGTGTGGTCCTCGGCTTCGGCGAAGCTCCGTGCCGCCTCGGCCAACCCCACGAGCCGGCTCATGCTCGCAGTCAGCGTCGGGCGTGCGGCGTTGATGTCGGGCAGGTCGGCGAGGCCGCCCGCGGCGCTGATGCCCGAGAGGTCCGCCACGTCGTTGTGCACCGGGAAGTCGAGCACGATGTGCGGGTCGAGCCGATCGAGCTCCTTGATCAGGAACGTGGTGGCGGCGAGGTGGTTCCAGCTGGGCACGGCCACGGTGTGACAGATCACCGGTCGCGCGTCGGGGCCACGGACGTCGGTGAGGGTCTGTTCCAGGCGATGCGCCAGGGTCTCGTCGCCCTCGATGCCGTAGCCGAAAGCCACCGAGTCGCCGAGCACCACGATCCTCCAGGGATCGCTGCCCGCGGGAACCGGAGGGCCCGGGCGCCGACGCATGCCGTGGCCGTCGGTGTGGACCAGCGAGTCGTAGATCGACAGCGTCGTGTTCGCCTTGAGCACGTAGCCGATGCGCGGGTCGGAGTGGACCTGGTACAGACCCGGGTGATCGGCCGCCGCCTGGCGCCGCACCGCATCGGAGGGCCCCGACCACCGCATCGGCGCGCGGACCGGCCCCAGCCAGGCCTGCCGCCCGAGCAGCGAGACGGCGCCCTCGATCGACAGCAGGACGATCAGCGCGCCCACGACCACCAGCAGCACGCGCTTCACCGCGGCGAGTCCCCCGTCGCGGTGTTCACGCCGTCGCGCCCGAGAGGCCCAGCACCGCGGCCAGTTCGGCCAGCAGGGCCTGGGCCCGGCCCACGTCGCCGGGCGCGATCCGCAGGAAGGCCTCGGCGTGGGTGATCTCGGGCAGATCGACGTTCACCGTGCGGGCCCGGGCGCGGGCGTCGGCCTTGGACACGATGTCGATCATCCCCAGCTGGCTCGCGAAGGTCGCCAGCGCCCGGCCCTTGGCCTCCGCCACCGGCGTGATGTCGAGCAGGAAGCTGGCCATCGACTCGGTGTTGACCTCGAACAGCAGCAGCGTCGGCGCAGGCCCACCCTGCTTGCGCACCTGTTCGAGCGCCGCGGCGGTGGCGTGCAGCGTGGCCACGTGGTCCCGGTGCATCTCGAAGGGCGACGGCGCGTACACGACGCTCGGCGAGGTGGCCGCCACCAGCTCCGCGAGCCGGCGCGGGAGGTCGGTGTCCCCCGCCACGTCGCCGTCGGGGGCCTCCAGGCAGGTCACGAGCGTGGGCCCCAGCGCAGCCGCCGCCGATCGCGATTCGTCCAGCCGTGCCTCCCCGGCACCGCCCCGCTCGCCGCGCGTGACGAGCGCCACGTGCACCGTGTCGCCGCGGCGTCCATGCAGCGCGATGGCGCCGCCGCAACCGATGATCTCGTCGTCCGGATGCGGAGCGACGACGAGCACCGGGCCCGGCGGCACGTGCGACAGGTCGTAGAGCGGCGGAAAGGACTGGGCGGGTGTGTTCATGGGAGCGCGGCGGCGTAGTGCTCGGCGACCCGATCGGCATGGGCGGCGGGCGTCATGAGGTCCTCGCGGGTGGCCGCCGACCACAGGCCGAGCGGCGACGGATCGGCCAGCAGGCCCTTCAGCAGCTCCGCGAGAGCTTCGGGATCGGCGGCGGGCACGATGGTACCGCCGGCCCCCACGCTCTCGGGCAGGGCCCCGCGGTCGGAGCTGATCACGGGCAGCCCCAGCGCCCGCGCCTCCGCCACGACCAGCCCGAAGGTCTCCTCGGCGCGGCTGGGGAACACCGCCAGATCGGCCTCGGCAGGCAGGCGGAGCAGGTCCGCGTCGGTGTAACCACCGCGGAACTCCACCGTCAGGCCGCTTGCCGCGGTGATCAGCGCCGCGCCGTGAGCCAGATCGGTGGGCTCCCCGAGCACGATCAGGGACAGGCGCGGGTCGTTCACCTGGCTCAAGGCCGCGAGCAGGTCCAGGGTACCCTTGGCCGGGGCGAGGTGACCCCAGGTGACGAGCACGAGCCGACCGTCCCCGCGCGGGCGGGCGGGGGTCGCGGTCCGTCCCGCCAGGCGCGTGGGGTGCGGCAGGACGAACAGGCGCGCCTCGTCGAGCAGGCCGCTCCGACGCCAGCGGTCGGCCACGGCCTGACTGGGGACGATCGCACGGCGCCATGCGGCGGCCTCGCCCTGCGCGCTCGCGCGACGCGCTTCGGTCTGCCGGCTCAGCTCCTCTCGGCCCGCGGGAAAATCCGGCAGCACGCACTCGATGCAACGGTCGGAAGGCAGCGGGAACGACTCGGCGCAGGACTCGCCGTCGGGACGCGCCAGGAAGAAGCGCGCGCACACCGTCGTGAAGTCGTGCAGCGTGGCCACGACGGGGAGGCCCGCCGCCGCGAGGTGCGCGCCGAGGTCGGCGCTGAGGTTGAGCGTGTGGTGCAGGTGCACGACGTCGGCGGCGGCCGCGTGCACGAGATCGGTGACGACCTCGGCCACCCGAGGCAGCCGGTAGTCCATGCTGTAGTTCTCGTCCGGGCTGCGGCGCACGCGATGCACGCTGACGCCGTCCTGCGTGTCGGTGACCACGCCGCCGCCGGGATCCCGCTGGTCGCTGCCGGCGATGATCGTGGGCAGGTCGCCGCGCTCGAGCTGGGCCGCGGCCAGGGACTCCACGCAGACCTCGGTCCCGCCGCGGAACTCCGGCGGATACTGGTGCACGAGGTGGACGATGCGCACCGCTTCAACCCGCCCCGACCCGAGGCGGACGCCACTCCTCGAAGACCTCGGCCCACAGGCCACCGGGCGGCAGCAGCACCGCGCGGTAACGGTTGAGCCCGTCGACGGCGCGGCAGATGTCGTTGTGCAGCAACTGGCTCTCGTAGCGGCGGATCGCGTCGAGCTTGACGCTGTAGGTGGCGCCGACGTCCACGGCCACGTCGGCGTCGAGCGGCGACCAGACCTCGTAGCCATAGGCCGCGGCCGTGCCGGGCCAACTCGCCAGGGCGCGCTCGACCAGCAGCGCGACGTAGTGGTGGTCGCTGTGCGCCTCGCCCTTGTGCGGGGCATAGATCACGTCCGGCCGCAGCTCCTCGAGCAGCGCCACCAGACGCTCGACGACGGCGGCCAGATCCCCTTCGGTCACCACCATCGAATCGGGGTAGCCCCAGAAGACCGTCGAGGAGATCCCGAGCACCTCGGCGGCGGCCTCGGCCTCGCGCCGGCGGGTGGCCACGTAGGCTTCCGGGTCGGCGCCGCCGGCGACCTCGCCGTGCACGCCCGACGTGACGAAGAGCGCGTGCACGGTGTCGCCGGCCCGGGCGTGCAGGGCCAGCGTCGCGCCGGGGCCGATGGCCTCGTCGTCGGGATGCGGCGCGACGACGAGCACGGTGCCCGAGGCCGGGGGCGCCGTCAGCGGACGCGCCAGCTTGGGCGCGGGCAGAGGCACCGCGCCGGGTGGCAGGTCGTCCGGCGAAAGGCCGGCGCTGTCTGGCGAGGGCGTCACCGGGGCAGTCTAGGCCCGCCGCGCTTCCGATCCAAGGCGCCGCAGCGCCCGCTCAGGACTTCTCGGGCTTGATCCCCAGCATGCGCGCGACCACCAGGGACACCACGAAGACGCCACCGGAGAACAGTGCGCCCATCTTGGCCTCGCCCTGGAGTCCGACGTCGGTGAAGGCCACGCCGCACACGAACAGGGCCACGGTCAGACCCAGGCCGGCCACGAGTCCCGCCGTGATCAGGTGCTTGAAGCCCATGCCCGACGGCAGCGGGAAGCCCACCATGGCGCCCACGCCGGAGAAGAGCGTGATGCCCGCGGTCTTGCCCACCACCAGCGAGGCCAGCACGATCCAGGTCGCGGGGCCGATGTTGGCGAAGAGCACGCCGGCGTTGCTGAACGCGAACAGGGACAGCCCCCAGTCGACGTACGGCTTGACGGCGTGCTCGAAGTCGTCGAGCGGCGAGACCGGCGCGCCGTGCGCGGTCGGGTCCGGCGCGCCGATCTCACCGGTCTGCTCGCCGGCGAAGGTCGGGCTCGGGTCACCGATGAGTCCTGTGCGCGTGATCTTCGGCAGGAAGGGCACGATCGGCACCAGCGCCAGCGCCGGGTGCAGGTGCGCCTGGATCAGGCCGTACCAGGCGAGTCCGCCACCGAACACGATGTACGGCCACCAGCTCATGACCTGCATGCGCCGCAGCACCATGCTCACGACCATGCCGGCCCCGGCGAACCAGAGCGAGCTGACGTGCACCGGGTGCTCGGGGTCCGGGTAGAAGACCGCGATGATGCCGAGCCCGATGGCGTCGTCGGCGATGGCCAGCAGCAGCAGGAAGCTCACGGCCGCGTGGTTGGGCCCGAAGACCAGTCGCGCCGCGAGCCAGGCCAGGGCGATGTCGGTGGCGGTCGGGACGGCCCAACCGTTGGCCACCGCCTTGGCCGTCTCCGGATCGTCGTAGAGCAGGTAGGTCAACAGGAAGTACACGCCGACCGGGCCGAGCACGCCGCCCAGCGTGCCCAGCAGCGGGTTGATCGCCTTGCTCACCGGACTGAGCGCGCCGCCGGGCAGGACCGCGTCGACGATCTCCTTCGCGGCCACGGCGAAGAAGAAGACCATGAAGATGTCGTTGATGAACCAGTGCAGGTTCACTTCGTGCCCGAGCACGGCGAAGCCCCAGGCCCCCTCGACCACGCGGTGGTACCACTCGGGCGCCAGGTTCGCCGCCGCCAGGGCCACGAACACGCCCGCGATCAGGGGCAGCGAGTACTCGGTGACCTTGCCGAGGATGCCTTTGCTTCCGTGACTCACGTCCGACTCCGTGATCGCGCGCGCGTGCGCCGCCTCAGTAGATGTCCGAGTCGCCCATCGTGACCGCCCAGCGACGCCCGGCCCACTCGGGGTCGAGACCATCGCCGAACGTCATGATGCACAGGTTGAAGGGACTGTCCTGGCTCTCGAAGCCGAGGCGGGACAGGGTACCCAGGTGGGCCATGGCGGGCGTGGCCCAGGTCTGGAGCGGGAAGCCCTCGCCGCCGGCCTCCAGGACGACGTCCCCGACCCCGCCGAGCAGGGCGGCCAGCAGGCCCTCGTCATCGCCGGGGCCGAACCAGTCCACCAGCGGCACGACGTGCTGGCCCATCCAGCCCAGCCGGTACACGACGGCGCCGACCAGCTCGCCGTTCCGGCGCGCCAGGATCGAGCGGTAGCCGGTGCCTTGACGCGGCCGGTAGCGCCAGGCCAGGTACTCCGCATCCTTCCAGAGCCCGAGGCCGTCGGGATCGAGGTGCCGCAGGAACAGGGCCTCGAGTTCGGCCAGCGGGTCGGCCGACCCGGCGCCCTCGTCCGCGAGGTCGTAGGAGCCTGCGCGGGCCGCCAGCTGCTCGCGCCAGGCGCCGGAGACGGTGACCTCGTGCACCGGCAACGGGCAGTGCACCGGCTTGTAGCCGATGATGCGCGTGCCCACGGGAAAGGCCTGTTCGTTCGGCAGGCCCCACATGTACTGGTCGAAGGGTTGCCGACCGGGCGTGCTGTAGTACCCGATGAACTCGGTCGCGAGGGTCACGAACACGCTGCGCTTGCTGAGCCGCCCGCGGTAGGCCTTCTCGACGCAGGTGTCCACGGCCTGGGTGGACATCAGCCGCCGCCCCTTGGCGTGGCAGTGGGCCGGGATCGAGCTGTAGTTGCCGATGATGCGCCCGTCGTCGTCGGTGGCGACGAAGGTCTGCAGGCCCGCGGGGTTGTCGACGTAGATCGCCGACCAGTCCGCGACCGTACGCCGCTCGAAACCCGGATTGCCCTCGGAGAACACGCGGTTGAAGAGGTCGACGATGCCCTCCTCGTCACCTGCCTCGTACGGTCTGACGTCGAAGGCGCTCATCGGGACCGGGGAGCATGGCGAAGGCCGGCAGCGGGTGCAAGCACGCCCGGTCAGGCGCGCCAGATCGCGGCGACCGCCTGCTTGACCCGGGCCACGGCCTCCGGCGGCGCCCCGGCCTTGCGGAGCTTGCGGGCCTCCTCGCGCCCACGGATGGTCGTCATGATCCGTGCCACCAGGGCCCCACGCCAACCGAAGGTCTTGCGGTAGTACGCCATCCGGTTGGTGTGCCACATCGCGCCGAAGTCCGGGAACTGGGACGAACTCTTGCCCTCGTGGTGCAGGATCCGCGCTTCGGCCACGTAGGCCACCGCGTGACCCGCTCGACGGATGCGGCCACACAGGTCCACGTCGTTGAAGAACAACCAGAGTTCGGGATCCAGGCCGCCGAGCTGCTCCCACAGGGCGCGTCGCACCAGGAAGGCCGCACCCGGCGGCTGGTCCACGTCGCGTGTCGTGGTGTGGTCGAAGTCGGCCATGACGTAGTGCGGGATGGTCCGATTGTTCGGGAACCAGCGGTCGAAGACCGTGTCGAAGAAGACCGCCGTCCGCAGCGTGGGGAAGGTCTTGCAGGAGAGCTGCGGCGTGCCGTCGGCGTGGTCGAGACGCGGGGCGCAGGCGCCGTGACCCGGGTGCTGATCCATGAACCGGATCAGCGTCGTCAACGCGCCGGCGTACACCTCGGTGTCGCTGTTCAGCAGCAGCAGGTACTCGCAGGTCGCCACCTCGGCGCCGATGTTGTTCCCGATCGCGTAGCCGTCGTTGCGCGGATTGCGGATCAGGTGCATCGCGCCGAAGCGCTCGGCCACCATCTCCGCGCTGCCGTCCGCGCTGTCGTTGTCGACGACGATGACCTGCAGCGGCAGTTCCTCCGCGGCGCGGTCGGCCAGCGTCTGCAGGCAGGCCGCGAGGAGCTCGCGCGTGTTCCAGCTGAGGACCACCACCGACAGGCGCGGGGGCCCCTCACCGATCAGGCCGTCGCCGGTCGCGGTCACGACTCAGGCGTGGACCAGGTCGGCCGCCGCCGTCGCGCTGGCCGGCGCCGACGGCGTCGTCTTGGTCAGCGAGACCGTGCCCAGCACCTCGAGCGAGGAACGCTTGAGGAAGCGCACGTAGTAGGTCGCGGGGACCAGGCCGGCCCAGGCGTCGTCGGGGATGCGGAACCGGCGCGTGATGTCGAGCCGGCCGGCGGCGAAGACGAACCCCGGGTCGGCCGAGATCTCCGCCAGGTAGCTGCCGCTGCCCGGCACGTCGATCTCGGGCACGGTGGCGCACTCGCCGAGAGCCTTCACCTCGGCGAAACCGTGCCCCTGTCCACTCGCCCCGGCGAACAGCTGGTAGCCCTTGTAGGCCCACGTGCCGAGCCAGCCGTAACGGCGGCTGAAGAAACGCGCGCGGCTCACGCCGTAGCGGGACATGGCCATGTCGGCGGCCTGGCCCGCGCTGCGATTGAAGAAGTGCACCATCTCGGCGCGCGGCACGAAGTCGGTCGTGAAGCCGCGCCGCTGCAGGCGCAGGCAGAGGTCGGAGTCCTCGAAGTAGAAGGGGTACCCCGGATCGAAGGGCCCGAGTTCCCTGGCGAGGTCGGCGTCCAGCATGAAGCAGAATCCGGAGATCATCGAGCGCGGACCGGCTGCGGTGGCGGTCCACTGATCGAGCGCGCGACGGCTGCGCGCCTCGGCGTGTCGTCGCCCCCACCACCGGCTCATGCGCGCCCAGGCCTCGGACTTGAGTTCCCAGAGCGAGGGCAGGTCCACCGGCGGAAGCTGGAAGAAGCGTCCCGGATCGAGGTAGCCCCGGGGGCCCGCGAGGCCGCAGCCGTCATGGCTGCGCAAGTGCTCGAGCATCGCCGACAGCGCGCCGCGGAAGGCCATCACGTCCGGGTTGGTGACCAGCAGGTAGCGCCCGCGAGCGTGTTCGGCGGCGATGTTCATGCCCGTCGCGTACCCGCCGTTCTGTGCCGACCGCACCAAGGTCACGTCGGGCTCGGCTTCCAGCGCCAGCAGGTGCAACGCCTCCTCGGGACCCGACGCGTTGTCGACCACGACGAAGTCGAGGCTGCCCTGCCCGCCGTGGCCCCCGGTGAAGCGCTGGCCGCGCAGGTTCTCGATGAGCGCGCGCGTCATCGCGCCGCTCCTCCAGTTCACGATCAGGACGGAGATGTCGGTCGGGACACTCATGGGGCGCGTTTCTGCCTCGGGAAGCGGGTCGAGCGGGATCAGGTCAGCGGGTCGCAGGTGAAGCGATGGTGCAGGCGCACGAGCCCGGGGTGGTTCTGCTCCAGGCTCACCAGCAGGTTCCGCTCGGCCTGGCGGTGATCGTACATGTGCACGCCGTGCTCATCGAACAGGTACCCGACCACGGTGTACTCGCCCTCGGACAGGCGCAGATCGGGGAGGATCAGGCGAGACCGGTGGGCGCCGACGTCGAAGATCGGCGCCATGCCCTCGAGCAGGCTGTTGAAGGTGGCCGCGAGCACGTTGTCGGTGCGGAAGATGGCCACGCCGACGTTCACGCCGTTGCCCGGCTGGCGCACGCGGAAGTCCATCTCGAAGACCAGGTCCACGCCGGTCTTGACCGCATCGGGCATCGGTTGCAGGTCTTCGGCGTGACCGTTGTCACCGACCCCGCCGATCAGCAGGCCCACCGCGTCGATGCAGGGCAGGTTGTCGCCCTCGACCTGCTCGTGCCCGGCGACATGCTGGTTGGGGTCGTGGTCCAGGCTGCGCTCGTAGTTGGCGTAGGCCAGCGTCACGTCCTGGGGCATGCCGCGCATCTCGACGTGGCCGTCCTTGATCCACAGCACCTCGTCGCAGATCTGACGCACGTCGTAGAGGCTGTGGCTGCAGAACAGGATCGACTTGCCGGCGGCACGGAACTCGAAGATGCGGTCGATGCACTTCTTCTGGAAGTAGAGGTCTCCGACGGCCAGGATCTCGTCGATGATCAGCACGTCGGGATCGATGGCGGTCGCGACGCTGAAGCCCAGGCGCATGATCATGCCCGAGCTGTAGGTGCGGATCGGCTGGTCGATGAAGTCGCCCAGCTCGGCGAACTCGATGATCGAGTCCATGCGCGCCTCGATCTCGGCGCCGCTGAAACCCTGCACCTGCGCCGCCAGCGAGATGTTCGCGCGGCCGCTGAACTCCTGGTGGAAGCCGGTGCCGAGCTCGAGCAGGCTCGCCACGGTGCCGTCGATGCGGAAGTGGCCCTCGGTCGGGAGCGTCGTGCCGGCCAGGATCTTGAGCAACGTCGACTTGCCGGCGCCGTTCTCGCCGATGAGTCCCAGCGCACGGCCGTGCGGCACGCTGAAGCTCACGTCGTGCAGCGCCACGTGCGGCCGGTGGTAGCTCTTGCGACCGAAGGAGAAGGTCTCCTTCATGCGGGCGATCGAGCCGGGGTACAGCTTGTAGGTCTTGCCCAGCCCCTCGGCGACCACGGCGTCTCGAGCGGGCGTGCTCATACCTCGTCGGCGAACCTTCCCTTGCTGCGCAGGAAGTAGGCGTAGCCGAGCACCATCACGACCGCGCCGACCAGGAACATGTTGAGCAACCGCATGACAGGGAAGGGCAGCATCCCGTAGCTGAAGATCGAACGCCACATGCCGAGGATCGCGGCCATCGGGTTGTACTGCATGGCCACCTTGGCCGTGCGGATCCCGGCGATCGAACCGTGCTTCTCGGCCAGTTCGGCGCTGAACGTGTCGAACTCCGCCTGCGCCGTGGCGAGGGCCTCGGGCGACCCGACGCGCGCGGCCTCGACCTTGGCCTCCAGCGTGCCCACGTGGGCCGCCGTCCTGAGGATGTCCTGGTCGAGCGAGAACTCCACCGCATCGAGATCGTAGAAGACCGGCGTGGTGAACATCCAGAAGGTCAGCAGCACCGGCACGGCCTGCATGATGTCGCGCACGAAGACGTTGGCGGCGGCCAGGAACATGGTCAGGCCGCCCACGAACAGCATCTGCACGAACAGCACCGGGACGCCCCAGAACAGCGCCAGCGGCAACCCGCCGTTCACGAACGCCTCGAGCGCGATCAGGATCGCGAAGCCGATCAGGAAGTACACGTGGAAGACGATCGTCTGGTAGATCGGCAGCAGCTCGCTGGGGAACGCGATCTTCTTGATCAGGTTCGCGTTCTCGAGCACCACGCCGGTGCCGCGCCCGACCGTCTCGGCCAGGGCGGTCCAGGGCAGGATGCCGGTGATCAGGTAGAAGGTCGTGCGCCAGCCCACCAGCTCCTCGCCGTGGGGCGCGAGCTTGTCGGTGAAGCCGATCTTCAGCAGCTTGCTGAAGACGAAGAAGTAGATCAGGAACAGCACGGCCGGCTGGGCCACGGGCCAGATGCGCCCGAGCACCGAGCCCTCGATCCGCGAACGCAGCTCGCGCTTCACGAACGCGGCGAGCAGCTCGCGGTACTGCGAGAGCACGAAGGGCAGTCGGAGAGCGGCGGCCAGGTGGCTCATGCGGGCTGGAAGCGTTCCGGGGTGGTCCGGCGCGATGCGGGAATCGGTGCGGCTCGGGGGCCCTCGAATCGGGGCTTCGCTTCCCGGGGGCTCCGGATCGAATCGGGAAGGATACCCCCGGGTCCGGCCGCGATCACCCCGGTAGGCTGACCCCCGACCGCCCGACCGATTCCGCGCGAGTTGCCAGCCATGTCCTCCCGCCGCACCGCCTCCCGCTGGGGCCTCGCGCTGGCCTCGCTGGTCCTCGCCGTGGCGGCGGCCGAGGTGCTGTTCGCGCTCCGGGGCGCGCCTCCGGAGAGCGGCTCGCGTGCCGGGCCGGAAGTCGGCGTCGAGGGCTTCGTGCGGGCCGATGCGGCCCTGATCCACCGCATCGTGCCGTCCAGCGAGGCCTACCCGCACTACCGCATCGGCGCGCACGGCTACCGCACCGGCCCCTTCGAGTCGGGCCACCCCGACGCGCTGCGCGTGGTGCTGCTGGGCGATTCGACGGTCTTCGGAGTGGGAGTGGCCCGCCCGGAGACCTGCACGGTGCGGCTCGAGCACGCGCTCGAGACCCTGCTCGGCGATCTGCAACCCGTCGAGGTCCTCTCGCTCGGCGTCCCCGGCTACACCACGCGCCAGACCCGGCTCCAGGTCGAAGTCGACGTCCCGGCCCTCGCCCCGGACGTGGTCGTGCTGCTGGTGACCGCCTGGAACGACAGCCGACCGGTGAGGGGCCCCACCGATGCCGAACTCACGCGTCCCGGGCCACCCACGCTCCTCGCCGGCTCGGCCCTCGCCCGGGCGCTCTGGGCGGCCGCCTCGCCCGCCGCTCCGCGACCGGGTTCCGCACCCCGCCCGCGTGTCTCACCCAGCGAGATGGAGGCCAACCTCGCCGACGCCGTCGCGGCCATCGAAGACCTCGGTGCCATCGCCGTGATCGCCACGACCATCCCCGAACTCGGACGCGACGGAGAGGTCGACGCCCGGCTCGACGCGGCGCAGGCCGTCGCTCAGCGCGTCGGCTGCGCGCGTGCCGATGCGCGCCCGTGGTTCGACGCGGTCCGACCCACTCCGCTCTCGGTGGACGGCGTGCACCCCAACGCTCTCGGGCACCGGCTGATCACGAGCGCCGTGCTGCCGGCCGTGATCGCGGGGCTGGCATCGCGCCGGCCCGCCAACGACGCCACCCGCGACGACGTCGCCGACGCGACGGCACGGCGTCTCGCCTGGACCCGCGCGTGGCTGGCCGCGCTGCAGGGTGACGTCCCCTCCCAACGCAACACCTTGCTCGGCGCCGACGCACCTCCCGACTTCTCCCGGCTCGTCACGGCACTGGCCGGCGGAACCGGACCCGAGGCCGTGCAGTTCGCCGACCTCGTCGCGCGCGCCGATCCGTGGCACGGCCGCGACACCGTCGCGCGCTCGCTCGCGGCGCGCCTGCTCGACGCCGGCCGCGCCGACCTGGCCTGGGACACCGAGGCCCACCTGCGCCCGACCGATCCGTGGGTCGCCTGCTTCGGCGGACGCGGGGCGTTCCTCTCGGCCTCGGCCGAGGACCGCGACCTGGGCCGGGCGTGCGTGCTCTTCGCCGCCTGGGCCGGCCTGCCCACCGAGCGCGTCGACACCCGCGTGGGCCGCGCGCTCCACGCCGCCATGGAGGGCGCGTATCCACGCACGGTGAGCCTGCTGGACGAGGTCCTCGCCGCCGATCCGCGTGACGCGCGCGCCCGCATCGACCGAGCCCAGGGCCTGCGCCGCACGGGCCGGCGCGCCCTCGCTCGGGACGACCTGCGCTGGCTCGTCGAGAGCGTGCCGGACACCGGTTCGGGGCGACTCGCCGCCGGGCTGCTGGCCTTCGACGACCAGGCCTGGCACGACGCCGAGGCCCACCTGAGCGCCGCCCTGGAACTCGAACCGGGCCGCGGGCTGACCCACCGCTACCTGGGGCAGGTGCTCTACGAGCAGGATCGTCTGGACGAGGCCGAGCACCAGCTGACCCTCGCTCGCGGGCTGCTCGGCCGACCGGCCGACGTGGAGGAGTTGCTGGCGGAGATCGCCGCGCGCCGGCGCGCACCGAGCACGGCGGACGCCCCGGACCGCTGAGTCAGGCGTCGCGCACCGCGCGCGCATGGGCCAGCCAGGCGGCGCCCACCAGCCCCGCGTCGGCGCCCAGACGCGCCGGCTCCACGGGCACGGCCAGCACGTCGGCCCCGAGCGGGTGCGGATCGGCGGCCGCCCGCGCCGCCTCGAGCAGCTCGGGCGTGCCCTCGACGACGCCGCCGCCGACCACGAGCAGTTCGGGGTCGAACAGCTTCACCAGCGTGTTCACCAGCTGGGCCATGGCGGCGCAGCTGTCGTCGAGGATCGCTCGCGCGTCCGCCCGGCCGTCGCGCGCGGCGGCCACCAACCCGGCGCCGTCGGTGTCCAGGCCGGCCGCCCGCGCCCGGCCGGCCAGCGCGTCCCCGCCCAGGTAGGCGCTGTAGCTGCCCACGTCGCCGTCGCTGCCGAGCAACCCGCCGGGACGGAAGATGATGTGGCCGCCCTCGCCGGCCATGCCGTGGCGACCCTCGAGCAGATGACCGTCGACGACGAAGCCCGTGCCGATGCCCGTGCCGACGAAGATCGCCACCAGCTCCCGGCAGCCGCGCACGGAGGCCTCGGACCAGGCCGCGGCATTGACGTCGTTGACCAGTCGCACCGGCACGCCCAGGGCCTCGTGCAGCGGCGGGCCTACCGAGACCCCGCGGACGCCCATGTGCGGGGAACAGTGGATGAAGCCGCGGCGTGTGTCGGTGTAGCCGGCGATGGCCAGGCCCACGGCATCCGGTCGCTCGCCACGCTCCTCGACCTGGGCGCGGGCTTCGCGCACGAGGGCCAAAGCGAGCGCGTCGGCGTCGCCGCGGGGCGTGTCCACATCGCGCCGGCCGGTCACCGCGCCCTGCGCATCGACCCAGGCGCTGCGCAGGTGCGTCGCGCCCACGTCGAAGGCCAGGGTCGAGGTCATGGCCGCTGGACCAAGGGCACGGCCCAGGCGGGAGCGGCGACGATCGCCGAGCGATACCAGTCCGCGACGACGCGCTTCATGCTGTCGAGTTCGAGCCCGCGCTCCCCTTGCACCAGTCCGCTCGCGCCCGGCACCGCCAGGTCCACGGTCATGCCCGGGTCGTCGACGAGATCGAAGAGCGACACGCGGTCGGCGCGGTGATCGACCCGATACAGCCAGCGGTCATGGCGCCCCACCGTCTCCCACGGCGCGTCAGCGACTCCGTTCGGCAGCAGCACGCTGAACGCCACGGGCTCGCGTCCGGGCAGGGCGCCGAAGGGCTCGGGCAGCCGGCCCTGCATCATCGAGTGCGCCACGATGCGGCCGAGTCGCCCCAACAGCCAGGTCGCGTCGAGCAGCTCCGAGGGCGTGTCGACGACCTGGCGCCGAGGCACGCCGGGCCCGGCGACGACGAGCGGCACGCGCACGACCTCCTCGTTCAACGTCCGGCCGTGCAGGCGCCCGCCGTGCTCGAAGAACTCCTCCCCGTGGGTCCCGACCACCATGATCAGGGTGTTCTCGAGCAGCCGGTTCACGCGCAGCCAGGCCACCAGGCGCCCCACCGCGCGGTCCACCCGCGCGACCTCGACGTCGTACAGCATGCCCAACTCGGCCGCCACCGCTTCGGCGGCCCCCGGGCGGCTGTCGATCGCCCGCAGCCGCTCGATGAACTCGGGGTCCACCGCCGCGATGGGGACGTAGCCCTCCTCGGTGACGATCTCGTGCGGGAAGCTCGGGTCCCCCAGGTGCACGGTGCAGAACCACTCGAAGCCGCGGTGATTCTCGAGCCAGTCGAGGGTCTCGTCGACGAGCGTGCCGGCCGGGAGGCCGCGCGTCGTGAAACGCTCGAATCCGCGGTCGAGGCCGAAGCCGCCCCGCAGCTCCGGGCTCGACCCGAAGTAGGCCGTCGAGAAGCCGGCCCACGCGGCCGACTGCGCCAGGGTCGCGGTGCGGAACGACAGCGTCCGTCGCGCGTCGCCACCGAGGCCATGGGTGAGCGGCGAGAGCCCGGTGAGCAGCGAGGCCATGGCCGGACGCGTGTCCGACGACGACGAGATCACGCGTGTGTAGCGCACGCCGCGCTCGGCGAGAGCGTCGATGGCGGGCGTCTGCCCGTACTCGTAGCCGTACGCGCCGAGACGGTCAGGGCGCAGGCTGTCCACGGCCACGAGCAGCACGTTGATCCCGGACTCCGGCTCGAACAGCCGACGCGACACGGACCGTGGGCCGGTCACGAACGCCTCGCGCAGCCCGACGAACAGGTTGCCGCCGCCTTCCAGGCTGACCCTCGCGCGCAGGTCGCCACCGGCGAGGTCGGACAGATCGATGTCCAGGCCGACCTCGCGGACCGAACCGCCGGTCTCCACCGCGAAGTCGAGCGGGATGTCGGCGAGTTGGCCGAGGCGCTCGTCGGTCACCCGCACGCGCCCACCCGCGGACGAGGCCGTGTCCAGCTCCCGCGCGGCGTGGATCACGATCCGCAGCGCACCGGCGGCCGGCACCGACTCGAAGCGGAGCGGGAGGTCCTCGTCGCGTGAGAGCAACACGCACTCGGGTCCGGCGAGTCCGTAGACCGCGCTCTCGGCGGTGGCCGGGGCGGGGTGACGGCGCGTCGTGTGATCGCCGAGCAGGTCGCGCAGCAGCACCCGCGTGTGGACCGGGACCGCGGCCTCGTCGACGGCCCGTCCCTCCGATTCCAGCACCACGTCGGCCACGTGGATCGCGCCGAGGCCCGGACGGCCACGACCGTCCCGCGCCAGGATCTCGACCACCACGGGCTCACCCGCGCGGATCGGCAGGGGGACGCGCCGCTCGACCCAGCGGGCCTCGCTGGCCGGCTGCTGCCACACGATGACGGGTTCACCCTGCGCGTCCTGCAGAGCCACGGCCACGTCCGGATGCCCTTCCAGGTAGGACTCGTGGAACCGCAGCACGGCGTCGGGACCGGGCGAGGTGAAGCTGAAGCGCAGCGGGCGATCCACCGGCACGCGCCAGGCGTCCCGAACACCCCCGTCGAGCGGCACCGCCGTCAGGAACATCGGCGTGCCCCCGGGCCGGAGTCGCAGGCGCTGATCGACGCGCAGATCCGGCTCGCGCAGGTGCTGCCACCAGGCCCAGCCCGCCGCCAGGAGCAACACCACGAGGGCGAGCCGCAACGCCGCGAGCAGCAACGCGCGCTGGGAGCGGGTCACGGGCCGAGGGGCGCCGGCCCAGCACCCTTGCCGTAGTGCCCGAGCATGGCGCGCAGCTTCGCGAGCACCAGCTCGGCCACCTTGACGTCGTCCGGATAGGCCTCCCAGTCGGCGCTCTCGCGCACTTCGGTGGCGAGCAGGCCGCGCTTGCGGATGACCTCTTCCTCGACGCGCATGCGCACCAGGAAGGCGCGGTCACCCTGCCGTTCGATCTCGACGTGGACCCGCTTGCGCGACGGCCCGCGCACGGCGCGCTGACTCGTCCCGTAGGCCCAGTCGCTCTTGAGGCGCGAGTCGCCGATGTCGACGCCGGACACCGGGAAGCCCTCGGCGCCGACGGTGGCGACGACCACGCCGAACAGCGACGGATAGCTGATGTCGTCGAAGGGCGCCTCGACCCAGCGGGCGTAGGTCTCGGACGGCGAGAGGCAGCCGGGCAGCAGCGCCCCGACGGCCAGGACCACGGCAAGACCGGCGAGCTTGGGCGTGCGCGACGTCATGGCGCGGAGTCTACCGACCGCCGTCCTTGGAGTCACCGCGCCGTTGGAACACCAGCTTGACCGGGATCTCCTCGAATCCGAGCTGCTCCTGGAGTTCGCCCATGAGGAAGCGCTTCCAGGAGTCGTCGAAGAGATCCGGGTCGTTCACGAAGAACAGGATCGTCGGCGGATAGGTGCCGACCTGGGACGAGTACTTGATCTTGCCGATCTGCCCGTGCTGAGGGCGCGGACGGCGCTTCTCGTAGGCGCGCTTGACCACGCGGTTGACCTCGCCGGTCCCGACGCGACGGCCGCCCTGGTCGTGCAGTTCGGCGGCCAGCGCCAGGGTCTCGGGCACGTTGGTGCCGTCGAGCCCGGAGATGAACGTGCGCGGCGCGACCCCCATGAACGGCAGGGTCTCATCGAGGTACTTCTCGTAGTCCCCGGTCCGGGCGCCGTCCTTGGCCAGGTCCCACTTGGTCAGCACGATGATGCAGGGCACGGACAGTTCGGTCACCAGCCCCGCGATCTGTCGATCGATGCGCCCGACCTCGCGCGTGGCGTCGAGCATCAACAGCGCGACGTCGGCACGACGGATGGCGCGCTCGGCGCGAGCCTGGCTGTAGAACTCCACCGAGTCGGACACGGTGCTGCGCTTGCGGATGCCGGCGGTGTCGATGGCCACGAAGCGCCGGCCGTTCAGGCTGAAGGGCACGTCGATGGCGTCGCGCGTCGTGCCCGGCACATCCGACACGATCACCCGGTCCTCGCCCACGAGGTTGTTCACCAGGGTGGACTTGCCCACGTTCATGCGGCCGATGATCGCGAGGCGCACGATGTCGGAGGGCATCATCGGCAGCTGTGCGTCGTCGCCCACGATCTCCACGGCGCGGCGCACGATCTCGTCGCGCAGGTCGGCGACACCCACGGCCTCCCGGGCGCTCACCTCCCACGGATCGCCCATGCCGAAGACGGCGCCCTCGGTGGCGTTTGCTTCGTCGCGCACGCCCTCGACCTTGTTGGCCACCGGGATCACGGGCACGCCGAGGCGGCGCACGCGTCGGGCCACCTGCTTGTCGAGGGGGCTGATGCCCAGCTTGGCGTCGAACACGAACACGATCAGGTCGGCGACGGCCAGCGCGGTGGCGATCTGCTCGTCGATCTCCGCCTTGAGCAGCGCCTCGTCCACCAGGCCGATGCCGCCGGTGTCGACCACCTCGATCGAACCGGCCTCGGTGTCCAGCACGAAGGAGACGCGATCGCGGGTCACGCCCGCGGTCGGGTCCTCGATGGCCACGCGGCTGCGCACGAGCACGTTGAACAGCGTCGACTTGCCCACGTTGGGCCGACCCACGATGGCGACTCGTGGTGGGCCGGGAGCGCGCCGGCGAGGACCGACGGCCGGCGAGGCGGCATCGGCGGGCTCGGAGTCGGCGGGCCGGGATTCGGATGCGGGCGGGACCATCGTTCTTCTCGGGGACATGACGACCGCGCATCTTCGCAGATGGGGCCTCGGCCGTCACGCCGAAGCCCCGATCGCGGGGCCGGCGGCGATCAGCGCACGCGCAGCTGGACGTGCACCTGAGGCACGACGCGCACATCGAGCCCCCGGGAGCGGACGATGTCCACGAAGCCCTCGAGGGCCTCGGTGGGCACGCCCGGCGAACCGCCCCGGGGCGTGACCGGCTGCAGGAAGACCGCGGCGTGCGGGGCATGGCTGGCGAGCAGGTCGGCGGCGCGCTCGACCTCGCTGCCGGGGACGTCCCCGTCGACGATCAGCTTGAAGAACGTCTCGGTGTCGCCGTAGGCCCCGGCGGCCAGGATCTCGGCGTGCCGGTCGAGCACGTCGGGCAGGCCCGTGGAGGACGGCAACTTCAGGTCGCTCGAGATCCAGCGGACGTGCGGCGCGACCCGCGCGAGGGCCTCCCCGTCGAGCGCGGCGGTCTCGAGCATCACGTCGCGGGGCCGCAGCGCGTCGGCGAGGGCCACGGCGAAGGCGGCCTGCTCCAGCGGCTCGCCGCCGGTCAGGCTGACGGGCGCTCGACCGCCCGGGGCGTCGGGGGGATCGGCGGCGTCGACGAGGGCCACGGCGGCCTCGACGTCGAGCGGGTTGGGTACCCGCTCGCCACTGCGCCCGGGCACGGCCACCGTGGTCGGTGGTTGGAAGGCCCACTCGGTGTCGCAGTAGCGGCAGCCGATCTCGCAGCCGGCCAGGCGCAGGAACACCATGCGTCGCCCGACGAGCAGGCCCTCGCCCTGGATCGAGCGGAAGACCTCGGCCACCTGTCCGGTCGGCACCTCGTGCTCCGGCACCATGTGTTCCGGCGACCCATCTGCGGGCGACACCATCGGACTACCCCCGCCGAATCTCCTCGGCGATCGCGCACAACGCGTCCACGCCGCGGTCCAGCATGTCGTCGTCGGCGGCGAAGGACACGCGCAGGTGGCTGTCACGCGCGCTGAAGGCCTTGCCCGGCACGACGAGCAGCCTGCGCTTCAGCGCCCGTTCCATGAAGCGCTCGCTCCCGATGTCTCCGGGAATCTCCGGCCAGGCGTAGAAGGAACCGCCGGGCCGTGAGCACGCGTAGTGGTCCGCGATGCCGTCGATGATGCGATCGCGCTTGGCGCGGTAGGCCTCGATCTCCGCGCTCATGTCCACGTCCAGCGCGGCCAACGCGGCCTGCTGCAGGGGCGCGGGGGCGCAGACGAAGCTGAACTGCTGGAAGCGCCGCATGGCATCGATGAGCGGCTCGGGGCCGGTGGCCCAACCCAGCCGCCAGCCGGGCATGCCGTAGGTCTTGCTGAAGCCGCCGAGCAGCAGCAACCGGTCGGCGTCCACGTGCTGGCACGCACTCGCGAAGGGCAACTCGTAGACGAAGTCCTGGTAGATCTCGTCGGAGACCACGACCAGGTCATGGCGCCGCGCGACGGCGGCCACCGCGTCGAGTTCGGCGCCCGACAGCGTGCGCCCGGTCGGGTTGCTCGGTGAGTTGATCAGCAGCACCCGCGTGCGTTCGGTCACGCCGGCCTGCAGCGTCGCCTCGGTCAGCGGCTTGCCCGGATAGAGGTCGTAGGTGCGCCAGGTGGCGTCGCTCATCTCGGCCAGGACCGCGTACATGGTGAAGTACGGGTCGGGGATGAGCACCTCGTCGCCCGGGTCGAGCAGGGCCAGGAAGCCCAGCATGAGACCGCCGGAGACGCCGCTCGTCACCAGGCTCCAGGTGTTGCCGGTGCCGTAGCGGTCGGCGAGCATGCCGACGATGCGCTCGTTGAGCTCGGGCAGACCCTGCGTGACCGTGTAGCGGTTGAAGCCCTGCTGGATCGCCGAGGTGGCGACGTCCTTGAGGACGTCGGGCACGTCGAAGTGCGCCTGGCCGATCGACAGGTTGATCGGGTCGGGAGTGCTCGCGACGAGTTCGAAGATGCGCCGGATCCCCGATTCGGGGATCCGCTGGGCGCGTCGCGAGATCATCTCGGACCGGGCTTCCAGGTCGGCCGGCGTGATCAGCTCGCCTTCTTCTTCCCGAACGTCGTCCGCACCTTGCGCAGGCCGTAGACCGAGTCACCCAGGTCCCACTCACCCTTCTTCCGCAACGCCGCGAGACGCTCGACGCGTGTCCAGACGTTCCGCGTGCGGAGCATGCTGCTGTCGACCTTGAGGGACCTGTGGATCGTCATCGGGAGGAACTCCGGATCTTCGGCACGAAGGGCCCCGTATCGTGCAGATCTGTGCGCCCCGGTCAAGGTGGCTCGGTGGCGACCCCTGGATCGACCAGGAGCAGGGGCTCGCCACCGGGGAGCACGCCGGGCAGCAGACCCACGCCCTGGCGGCCGGCGTAGCGGAGATCGAAGGGCCAACCCGGCGCAACTGGTCCGAGCACGAAGCCGCCGTCGTCGTCGGTCATGGTCGGGGGAGTGGCCAGCAGGCGCCGGCGCGGCTCGCCCACGTCGGGTCCCGCCGGATCGGCGGACACGGCCACCCAGGGTCGCGGCCGCCCTGCCCGATCCACCAGCCGGCCGGCGATCAGCGCGCCGGGCACCACGGTCAGGCGCAACTCGGCCTGGGAGCTGCGTTCGTCCAGGAGCACCTGGGGCACCTCGCCGGGGACCCGGTCGCCATCCCAGGCCCCCACCGCCCAGGTCCCCGCGGACGGGAGCGGCAGCTCGAACCGGCCGTCGGCCCCGGCGTGACGCGTCCGGCTCTGCGCCCCGTCGAAGGCGTGCACCTGGGCCCGGGCGACGGGCAGGCCGTCGGATCCGATCACCCGCCCGCGCACGCCGAAGCCGGCGGGCAGCACCAGCTCGACGACCAGCTCCGCGCCGGCCTCGGGCCGGATCGACGCGCGCGCCGACTCCCGCGCCAGCGGCGAGGCCGCCGACACCGTGAGCGCCTGCGTGCCGTGGACGATCACCTCGAAGCGGCCGTCCGCGTCGGTGCGGCGCGACGCGGGACACCAGGCGCCCTCGGCCGGCCGGGCCTCGGTCTCGGCGGGAGCGGAGCCACCCGGTCGCGGCGTGGCCACGTCGTCGGCGACGGCCCAGGCCCAGAAGCTCCGCAACAGGGGCGTGGCCGGCCCGCCGTCGCGCGGCCAGTCGAAGCGCACCGTGACGTCGGCGGCGACACGCCCGTCGTCCCAGGTCACTCGCCCGGCCACGCGGCAGGTGGGCAGCAACGCGAGCCGCGACTCGCCCCGCTCCCAGGCCGGACGCGCGGACACCACGGCAGTCGCACCGACCGCGTCGTGCCCGGCGCACAACACGGCTCCGGGCGAGGGCAGCAGGACGGTGACGGACCCGTCGGCCGCCGCGACCGCCGCCGAGTCCGCGCTGGCGCGCAGCCGCCAGGGTTCGTCCCGGCCGGACAGATCGAGCTCGGACCGCCAGACGGTGACCTGGCTCCCGGGCACGGGCGCGCCGTCCTGGTCCACGATGAGCAGCAGCGCCTCACGTCCGAGCAACGGCGACGCGGCGGTCTGCTCCGGTTCGTCGAGCGGCCCGGCCGCCTGCTCCGCGCTCCGGGACGGGAGCGCTCGCGCGGGGCCGGGCGGGTCGGCCCGGTGGCCGTCGCGTGCGCCAACGGCGCTCCCGGTCCCTGGCCAAGTCGTCGCATCCCGAGCGTCGCCGGGACCGTCCGACTCGGTGAGCGTCAGGGCCAGGCCGCACGCCAACAGGACGAGCAGGCCCAGGGCGACGATCCGCCGCCCGCTATGCCTCTGTACCGCGTGCCCGCGCGCCGCCGTCATGCTCGCCTCCGGGCGCCGGACCGCTCCGGCACCGCCCCCGGGACCGAGCCCCCGAGGGCCCCCATCCTAGGGCGTCGGGAACCGGGCCGGGGAAGGCGAGGTCATGGCGAGACGGTCAGTGGCCGATCTGGATGATGTGCGCATCGGCGAAGGGGCGAGCGTTCTTGCCGCTCCCCCAGTCATCGATGCCCCGGACCGCGGCCAGCAGCCCGGCGAGGTCGTCGGCCCTGGAGGCCTTGCCGACGGTCAGGGCGACGTGCGCGAACCCGCCGCCCTCGTCCGGAAACCCGAGGACCTCCACCGCCGAGAAGCCACGCGCCTGCATCTCCTGCTGCGCCGCCTGCGCGATGTCGACGCCCGTCTCGTTGCCGTTGTAGGTGCTGAGCTGGATCGTGTAGTCGACCGCACCGCCGGCGGCGGGCGTGAGCGGTGCGTGTTCGACCGGGGCCTCGATCTTGTCCACCGACTTGAGCGGTGTCGGTCCGTCGTCGCCTGGACCGAGCAGCCACACGTAGCCGACCACGACGACGATGATGCCCAGCGCCGTCCAGAGCAGCTTGGTGCCGTAGCCGGCACGGCTGCGCGCCGGGCGCCGCGGCGGGATCACGCTGGCGGTCGTCGCCGGGCGCGCGGCCTGGACGCGTCGCGGGCCCTTCGGCTCGTTCCCGGCCTCGGACTCCTGCCGGCGCGTGGTGGTCAGGACCTTGCCCTCGACCGTGCGTCGCACGGAGGGATCGGTGGTCGCCGAGTCGAAGCCCTGTGGCGTCGACCGGAACACGTCGAGCGGGTGCGGCTTGGTCCCCATCGGCCATCTCCTGAGCGCCAGCCCCTCCCGGCTGGATTCAGGTCCAACCTAGGCGATGCCGAGGGCCGATTCCAGCGCCGCCACGAGCCGTCTGTCGATGGGCTCGTCGTGTCCGCGATCCGCCGTTGCTGCCGGACTGCCGCACTCCCCTGGCTCTCCACCACTCTTCCACAGGCTGCCTGCGAGCCGCGGTCGAACCGCGGCGCCGGCCCCTGTTCGCTAGGGCGCGGTCAGCACCATCTCGCGGAACAGCTTCTCCTCGTCGGAGAGCGAGCGGTTGGTGGCGGCCTTGTAGGCGGGCTCCATCTCGGCCGTGGCCATGTCCTCGATCCAGCGCAGCACCGCACCCGACCCGTGCATGGACATGACGTGGTCCACGAAGGCGAAGCTGACCAGGTAGGCCATGCTCACCTGGTCGCGATCGGTGAGCGTGATGAAGCTGTCGGGCAGGGTCACGAGCTGGGGCAGCGCGGCGCGCCCCGTCGGGCGCGTCTCCAGGTAGGCGACCAGGCGCGCCATGCCCTGCCCGCGGCCGTGCTCCACGACCTGGGCCAGCCCCTCGTTGGCGAGGCTGGGACACTGCGGCGCGAGCTGACTCACGATCAGGTGCGCGAACTCGTGCCGGAAGGCCTCCTCGATGCGCTCCTGCTCGCGATCCAGGTCGCCGATGGGCAGCCGGATCTTCCGATCGAACAGCCCGCCGACCCACTCGTGCGCAGCCGTGGCCTGCTGGAACGACTCGGGCGGGTAGAGCACCACCGTGGTGCGCTCCCTCGGGTAGTACCCCAGGGCGTTGCAGACCTCGGCGCGCGCACGCTCGAGGATGCCGCCGAGGCGGGTGCCCCACTGCGTGCCGTCGGCATCGCGCGGGTGCCGGATCACGAACGCGTCGGTGGTGTCCGTCAGGTAGTCCTGCTCCACGGCGTACTGACGCGAGGTGCGCCGGTGTGCTTCGTCCGCGACGCGCTTCACCTCACCCTCGCCGTTGACCTCGGCCAGGGTGTAGGCGGCCAGCGCTTCGGGCAGACGGTCCTGCAGGTTGAGCACGTCGCCGAGCAACAGCTGGGCATCGGCCCGGGTCGCGTGTCGAGCGAGGACCGCGCGCAGGTCCGTCTCGGCCTCGGTGAGGCGGTAGCGACGCAGCAGGAGCTGCGCACGATGCACGCCGTAGCCGGCCTCTTCGGGGTCCAGCTCCGAGGCCCGGCCCAGGTCGGCCAGGGCCTGATCGTCGTGCCGCTGTTCGACCATGATCAGCGCGCGCTTGTAGTACGCGTAGGCGAGGTTGCCGCGGATCACCGCCTCGGAGGGATCCAGTTGGTGGGCCGACTCGAGCAGCATCACCGCCTCGGCGGGTCGACCGGCATCGAGCGCCGCGCGCGCGCGCTCGTTGAGATCCTGGATCTCGTCGCTGGAACCGGAAGCCGAGCCGCCGGCGAAGCCCGCGACGTGAGCGGGCGGGGTCGTGCCCGCGCCCGTGTCGGCGCCCGTGTCGGCGCCCGTCTCATCCCGCCAACCCAGGGCCGGTTGCAGGGCCTTGGCGGCCAGCGCGGTCGCATCCGGCGTGTGCGCGCGCTCGGCCAGCTCCGCGCGCCGCGACTCGCGGTGCGCCACCTGCCTCGGCACCGACCACGCCGCCACCGCGATGACCAGCACCGTGACCGCAGCCAGCAGGCGGGTGCTCAACGCACGGCGTCCACGAAGGTCGCGTAGCTGTAGAGGAGCCCGTGACGCTCGTGCAGCGCCCTGATCCCGGCGTGATGGCGCTCGTAGACGTCCGGCATGGTGTCCGCCCAGGACGGGTCGCAGAAGTAGATCCGGCAGCCGAGTGGTCGGCCGTCCCTCAGCTTGCAGAGCCCATCGACATGCCAGGGGCAGCGACCTGAACCGGCCTCGGGCACCGCGCCCCCGGCCGCGGCCACCGCGTAGGCCGTCTCCAGGCCCGAACTCAACAGCCGATGCCCGCTGGTCTCGAAGTCGCAGCAGCGCCCCGAGAGCTCGCAGCGCGGGTTGGCCGCGGCGACCTCGGCATCCACGCGCGCGTACAGTTCGCCCAGCTCGGCGAAGGCGTCGGACATCGGGGTGGGCGGCGGCGCGGGATCCATGCTCCCGACCCTACCGTCGGCGCTGCCGCTTGCGGCGAAGTCGATCCAGCTTCCGGCGCGCCTTGTCCGCATCCGCCTCGCCGGTGTCCTCTTCGGGCATGTCCAGGGCGCGCCGCCCCTCGATCTGCGCCTCGATGTCGGCGATGAGCTCGGCCGGGTCCTGGTACCTGTGGTCGCGGTCCTTGGCCATCATCTTCTCGATGAAGTAGTGCACGTAGGGCGACAGTCCGCCGCCCTTGGTGGCCTCCGCCGAGAGCCCCTCGAGCACGGCCGCGCGCACCAGGTCGGCATCGTCCCCCTCGAAGGGCAGCGCCCCGAGCACGAGCTGGTACAGCGTCGCCCCGAGCGAGTAGATGTCGCTGCGCACGTCGAGGCCGCCTTCGCCGCGCGCCTGTTCGGGGGACAGGTACGCCGCGGTGCCGCGGGTGGTGCCCTCGGCCTGGGCGCCGTCCTCGCCTCCGGACTGCGCCGCGAAGCCCAGGTCGATCAGCTTCACCGCGTGATCCTCGGTGACCATGATGTTGCCCGGCTTGATGTCGCGGTGCACCACGCCCTGGCTGCGCAGGTACTCGAGCGCGCGGGCCGTCTGCAGGATCACGTAGAGCGCGTCGTCCTCGGCCATGCACCCACCGGATTGGATGCGCTCCAGCAGGGTCTCACCGGGGATGTCCTCCATGAAGGAGATCCAGCGCCCGGCGAGACGGCCGGCCTTGTCGCCCTTGACGATGTTGTCGTGCTCGAGACTCGCGAGCAACCTGGCCTCGGCCAGGAAGGCCTTGACCTCGGCCGGGTCGGCGGCGATCTCGGGCTTGAGGATCTTCACCGCGCGCGTCGTGACTTCCTGGGTCCTGGCGTCCTTGCGCTGGACCCGGAAGACGTGGGCCGTGCCGCCCTCGCCGAGCTTGGACACGTACGTCCAGCCGGGCAACTCGGGCACGTCCTCGCCGTCGGTGCGCAGGTACAGCAGCGCCGCGGCCTTGTCGATCAGCCCACGTTTCACGGCCATCCCGGCCAGCGAGACCGGCTTGCCCGCGGCCTGGGCGGCCGCGACCTGCTGGAACAACGGCCGCACCGCATCCTCGGTCAGCACGCCCCGTCGCACGAGGCGCACGAACACCCTCATCTCGGTGTCAAGATCCGGGGCCATCGGGGGCGGAGGATACTCCGCACGAGGGGGCTCCGCCATCGGCTCAAGTGGATCTTCGCAGCTGGACGAAAGGAACCGCGCAACGCGCCCACCCGAGTCCCTCGGGCGCTCGGTCAACCGGAGCCTCTCCTCGTGCCCTCCCTCGGCGACAACGTGGTCCTGAAGTACTGCGAGCTCCTCGACGAGTTCATCCGCATCCGAACCGTCGGAGAAGAGGCCTCCAACCAGAGACTCTCGGGCCACGAGGTCAGCAACCGCACGGCGTACCACGACCTCGTCGTGGACCTGTGCGTGGTGGACTACGAGCAACGCGTGCTGCCGCTCTTCGAGCGTCACAACAAGGTCTACCAGACCGAAGCGCTGGTCGAGCTGCTCTACCAGATCTGCATCGAGGTCAACCCGCACCTGGAGATCCACTCGGTGACCCTGCCCGCGGCCGAAGGGGCCGAGGGCGAGCCGAACTCCGAGGAGGGCGAGGAAGACCCCGAGGTGCTGGAGGCCGAGCGCCGCGCGATGCAGGAACGGGTGACCGACATCGACGTGCGTCTGGCCGAGCGCGTCATCGGGCAGCCGGCGGCGGTGCGCGCCGTGAGCCAGGCGGTGCGCAAGGCCGCCGTGGGCCTCAAGGACCCGCGCAAGCCCGTCGGCGTGTTCCTGATGGTCGGCCCCACGGGCACGGGCAAGACCGAGATGGCCAAGGTGCTGACCAAGCGCCTGTTCGGGAGCCTCTCGTCGCTCGTGCGCATCGACTGCAGCGAGTACGCGCTGCCCCACGAGTACGCCAAGCTGATCGGCGCGCCTCCCGGCTACATCGGGCACAACGAGGGCGGCCACCTGACCGAGGCGGTCAAGAAGCGCAAGACCTGCGTGGTGCTCTTCGACGAGATCGAGAAGGCCCACGAGAAGGTCCACAACCTGCTGCTGCAGCTCATGGACGAGGGCACGCTCACCGACAACAAGGGCGAGACGATCCCCTTCCAGCGCTGCGTGATCCTGATGACCAGCAACCTCGGTGTCGCGGACCTGCGTCGGTTCCAGGAGCGCGTGGGTTTCGGCGGCGCCCAGGCCGGCATGACCGACGCGTCGGTGGAGTTCACCGTCGCCGATGCGGTCAAGAAGGCGTTCCGTCCCGAGTTCGTGAACCGCATCGACGAGGTCGTGCAGTTCCGGCCGCTGACCGTCGCCAACTGCATCGAGATCGCGCGCATCCAGTGCGACGAGATGGCCGGCTACCTCTCGCGCACCGGTGTCGACCTGAAGTTCACGCCGAGCCTGCTGCGCCACCTGGCGAACGTGGGCTGGTCGGCCGAGTACGGCGCCCGCGAGTTGCGTCGGCACATCCGCGACCTGGTCGAGAACCCCCTGGCCGAGCACTTGATGGCCGGCACCTTCGTGCGCGGCGACCGCGTCACGGTCTCCATGCGCGGCAAGACCAAGGTGGTCTTCAACCGCAACGGCAAGCGCGGTCGCCCAGACACCGCCACCGATGTCGCGGCCACCGATGTCGCGGCCGTCGTGGACCTCGGCAAGGTGGACGAGGGTCCGGGCGCCAACAAGCGCGTGGCCTGAGTCGCCTCCCGCTCAGCGCGCGCCGGCGTCCAGCAGGTCCAGCAGGCCGGGCGCGGCCACCAGCGCCTCGATCTCGTCGCGCTCCTTGGGGCAGCTGCGGGTGAGCACGTCGCAACCGTCCTCGGTGACCATCAGCGTGTCCTCGATGCGCACGCCGATCTTCGCCACCGGGTCGTACAGCCCGGGCTCGATCACGAAGCACACCCCGGGCTCGAGCGGCGCGAAGTAGTTGCCCACGTCGTGCACCTCCATGCCGACGTAGTGGCAGTTGCCGTGCAGCACGAGGTGGTTGAGCCCGCGCTGCTTGAGCTCCTCGAAGCAGATCTGCTCGATGTACGGGATGGTCGCGCCGGGCTTCACCGCCGCGATGCCGGCCTTCTGCGCGGCGAGCACGGCGTCATAGAGTTCGGCGTGGCGTTCGCTGAAGGTGCCGTCGGCGGGCCAGCTGCGCGTGATGTCGGTGACGTAGTGATCCACCTCCGGACCGAAGTCCACGCACAGCGCGTCGTCGGGCTGCAGCCGGCGCCGCGAGCCCCAGTAGTGGAGCGTGGTCGAGTTCGGACCGCTGCCGACGATGGCGTCGTAGGCCGGGCCGTCGGCACCGTTGCGCCGCTGCACGAAGTCCATCACCGCCTGCAGGTCCCACTCACCCAGGCCGGGGCGGGTGGAGCGGATGGCCTCCTCCATGGCGCGCGCGCCGGACTCCCCGGCGCGGGCCAGGGCGGCGATCTCCTCGGGTGCCTTGACACGCCGGATCTCGGCCGTGATCGGAGCGATGTCGCGGACCTCCACGCCGTACAGCTCGTGCAGGCGCTCGGCGAAGCGCTTCTCGCGACTCACGCGCCCGTCGAACACGTCGCTCTCGCGCGCCCGGTCGAAGGGGATCGCGCGGTCGTACACGCCGGCCAGCCCCGCCGCGGGCTTGAGCGAGGTGAAGAGCACCTCGCGGTCCGCGAGCAGCTTGCCCAGGATCACGGGCAGCTGCGAGTTCGGCAGGACCGTGTCGAAGCCGGTGACCTCGGAGATCCAGTCGTCGCTGGTGTCCCACTTCTCACCCTCGATCATCTCCCCCACCGGGTCGTGGTCCGGGAGGAACAGGATCTCCAGGTCGCTCTCGGCCTCGAGGATCAACGTGGCCTCCGGGCTCTCGACTCCGGTCAGGTACCAGAAGAGCTTGTCCTGTCGGAACTGGAGGTAGTCGCGGGTGTCCGGCAGCCCGCGCAGGACCACGAGCCCCTTCTCGAGGCTGTCGCGGAGCGCTTCCCGACGACCCGCGTGGAACGCCGCGCCCAGGCCGCACACCGGAGCCGGGTCGCCGGTGCGTCCGGCCGGGACCACGAAGGCCGCGCCCGGGTCCGCCGTGGGCAACGACTGCGCCGCCGGCATGCTGGTCCACGGGCCCACCCCGACGAGGGCCGCACAGGCCCCGAGCAGGACTCGGCGGGACGATCGGCAACGGGTCATGGCAGGTCTCCGGCGACGGGCGATCGACCCTACCACTGCCGCCCCCCCTCCGATGTATCCTCACGCCCATGACACGATTCGAAGCCGAGCGCATCGCGGGCCTCGTCCAGTCCGACATCCGACTCATGTCGCGACGCTGCATGGAGCTGGGCGGCGTCAATCTCGGACAGGGCATCTGCGACCAACCCACGCCCGACGTGGTCAAGGCCGCGGCCAAGGCCGCCATCGACGGGGACCAGTCGATCTACAGCAAGTTCGAGGGCATCGACGAGTTGCGCCGCCGCATCGCCGGCAAGATGGCGAGCTACAACGGCCTGCCCTGCGACCCCGACAGCGAGGTGCTCGTGGCCGCCGGCTCCACCGGCGCGTTCGTGGCCGCCGTGCTCAGCTTCATCGAGCCCGGCGACGAAGTCATCCTGTTCTCGCCGTTCTACGGCTACCACTACAACGTGCTGCGCATGGCGCGGCCCGAGATCAAGAGCGTCACCCTGCGCGGGAGCGACTGGTCCTTCGACCCGGCCGAACTGCGCGCGGCCTTCTCCAGCAGGACCAAGGCCGTGATCGTCAACACACCGGCGAATCCCTGCGGCAAGGTCTTCACGCGCGAGGAGCTGCAGCAGATCGGCGCTCTGTGCACCGAGTTCGACGCGCTGGCCATCACCGACGAGATCTACGAGTACATCCTCTACGACGGCCGCGAGCACGTGTCGATGGCCACGCTGCCCGGCATGCGCGAACGCACGATCACGATCTCGGGTTTCAGCAAGACCTACAACATGACCGGCTGGCGACTGGGCTACGCCGTCGCGCCGGCCGAGTTCACCGCGCGCATGGGGGTGGTCGCGGACCTGGTCTACATCTGCCCGCCGACGCCCCTGCAGCACGGCGTCGTGGCCGCCTTCGACCTCGGGCCCGACTACTACGAGCAGATGTCGGCGGACTACGCGCGCAAGCGCATCCAGACCATGGAGGCCTGCGACGCCGTGGGCCTGACCAGCCTGGCGCCGCAGGGCAGCTACTACCTGATGGTCGACGTGCGCGGCGCCGGTTTCGAGACCGACGTGCAGGCCGCCGACGTGCTCATGCAGCAGTGCGGCGTGGCCGTGATCCCGGGACACTCGTTCTACCTCGATCCCGCGGACGGTCGCACGCAACTGCGACTGTGCTTCGCCAAGCAGGACCACGATCTGGACCGGGCCTGCGACGGCATCCGCAAGCTCGCCTCGGTGACCACGTGAACGACGGACCGCCGGACGACACGCCCGAGTTCCGGCGCGTCGATCCCCGCATGCGCCGGCTGTGGTTCAGCGAGGAGCTGTTCGGGACGGTCTTGCTGGGGGGCGGCGCGCTCGCGTTGGATCGCTTCGTGCTCTCGACCCAGATCGACGGATGGCCGATTCCGCGCTGGTGGACCGGAGCCGCGGTGGTCGTCGGCCTGCTGCTGTGGGCCTGCGTGTCCCCCGGCCTGCGCTACCGCAACTGGCGCTACGCCATGCGGCAGCACGACGTCCTGTTGATGTACGGCATCGTCTGGAAGGTGCGCCGCTCGATCCCGCGCCTGCGGATCCAGCACGTCGACGTGCGCGCCGGGCCGCTCTCCCGGATGGTCGGGCTCGTGCACCTGACCCTGTTCACGGCGGGCACCGGCGACGCCGACGCGGTCATCCCGGGATTGCTTCCCGAGCAGGCCGAGGGCATGCGCGACGCCCTGCTCGCCGCCAACGCGCGCGACGCCGACGAGCGCCGCGGCGGGACTCCGACCGTTGGCGGCCAGGGCGCCCCCGCGGACGAGCACGCTTCCGCGAGCGACCCGCCCACGGGCGCACGCGCGGCCCACGACGCCTTCGACGACGATCATGGACCCGCCTGAGCCCCTGACGACGCTCCGGCCGCCTGCGCCCCCGCCTGCGCCCCCGCCCGCGTCCGCCCCGCTCGACCCGGCCATCCCGCTGTGCCGCCTGCATCCGCTGACGCCCGTGATCGAGATCCCGCGTCGGATCGGGTCCTTCCTGATCCCGTTGGTGATCTTGCTCGTCGCCAAGGGCGACGACCCCACGGCCCTGTTCTGGTGGGGTGGCGTGGCCGCCGTGCTGAGCGTGTTGGCCCCCACCCACCGCTGGCTCTCGCTGCGCTACGGGCTCGGGGACGACCAGTTCATCATCCGCAGGGGCCTGCTCTCCCGGCACGTGCGCTCGATCCCGCTCGAACACGTCCAGAACGTCGACCTGGAGCGCAGCCTGCTCCACCGGCTGCTGGGCGTGGCCGAGTTGCGCCTGGAGACCGCGGGTGGTGCGGGCGCGGAGGCCAGCCTGGCCGTCGTGTCGATGCGCGAAGCCGAGCGCCTGCGCGCCGAGGTCATGGCGCTCAAGCACGACCGCGCTCGGGACCCGGAGCGGGACGGTGACCTCAGCCTCGCCCACGAGCCCGTGGTCGAGACACCCGTGCACACCGCCTCCACCGCCGACCTGCTCCTGGCCGGCGCGACCGAGAACCGCATCGGGCTCATCATCGGCGGGCTGTTCGGGCTGCTCGAGTTCTTCGACGTGGACGAGGACAGGGCCCAGGAGGCCGTCGAGGAGTTCGTCGATCAGCACGCGTCGGGGATCGGGGAGAGCGAGGCGCTGGTCGTCGGGCTCGGCGTCGTCGCCCTGGTGCTCGTGGGTTGGGTCGTCTCGATCGTCCTGACCGCGGTCACCTATCACGGCTTCGCGCTGCGGCGCGCCGGAGAGGACCTGCGCCGTCGCCACGGGTTGCTCACGCGTTTCGAAGGGGTCGTCCCACGCAAGCGCGTGCAGGTGATGCATCTCGAGGCCAACCCGCTGCGGCGCTGGCTGGGCCGCGTGACCATCGGCGCCGAGACGGCCGGGTCGGGACAGGACCGCAAGTCGCGCGGCAAGGCGGTGCTCGCGCCGCTGTTGCGCGTCGAGGCCGTCGGAGGGCTCTGCAGCGCCGTGTTCGGCACGCTCGAACTCGACACGGTGGCGCTGTCCCCCGTGCACCGGCTCGCGCTTCGGCGCGGCTTCCTGCGCTTCGCGCTGCTCGGCGGCCTGGCCCTCTCCGCGCTGGCGCTCGCCGTGGATGAGCGCTTCTGGTGGGGCCTGCCGGCGTGGATCCCGCTGGCCGCGATCCTGGCCCACTACCGCTACAAGGCGCTGGGCTGGGTGCTGCACGACGGGTTCCTGGTCTCACGCGCCGGGCTGTGGACGCGGCGCACCTGGATCGTTCCCGTTGCGCGGGTGCAGACCGTGGCCCTGCGTCAGAGCCCCTTCCAGCGCCGGCTCGGCCTGGCCACGCTGACCGTCGACACCGCGGGCTCCCATGCCTGGAGCCGGGCCCGGGTCATCGACCTGGCCGAGGCGGAGGCGCGCGGACTCCTCGAGACCCTGGCCTGGAACTCCCATGTCACCGGGCCGGTTCTCGGCGGGGTCTGAGGCCTTCATCCGACCTCGGGCGGCGTTGACTCCGTGTGCGGCGCGACCTAGCCTTCGCCCAGCCTCGCGGTCCCGCCACCGCCCTCCTCCGAGACCCGCCGTGCCCGCCACCTCGGCCCCCCGGTACTTCACCGTCACCACGGCCGGCATCTCGTTCGAGGCCGTCGAGGGCTGCGATCCGTCCTTCGTGCACTGGGCCTGGATGGACGCCTGGGCCCACCGCACCCACGACGGGCACCTGGAACGGCCGCTCCCGCCGGAGTTGGGACGCGGCGACTGCGTCCTCAAGCTGTATCCCAAGCGCAGCCGGCACAACACGGTGCGGCGCCTGCGCAAGGGCCGCGCGCTGCACGAGGGTGAGGGCTACCGGGCGTTCCAGGCCGCCGGCCTGCCCACGCCGATGCTGATCCTCTACGGCGAGTACCGGCGGCTCGGCCTGCACCAGCTCGGACTGATCGGCACCAGGAAGATCGAGGCTCCGACGGTCACCGAGCACTGGCGCGAGCACGGCGACGCCACGGTCTTCGACGGGGCCGCCGCCGCCCTGGCCAGGGTGCACGCCGCGGGCCTGACCCACGGCGACGCGCTGGCCCGCAACTTCCTCGCCACCGAGGACGAGACCACCGTGTTCGACCTGGCCAGTTGGGGCCGCTTCGACGGACCGAACCAGATCGAGGACCTGACCCGCTTGTTGGGCTCGGTCGTGTTCCTCACCGGCAACACCGAGCGGTTGCCGGGCCTGCTCGAGATCTACGCCGACCGCGGCCCCGAGCTGACGGCCAACACGACCACCCTGGTGGGCCGCGCCGAGGTCCACTCCCGCGGGCGGCGGCACGACTGAACTCCGGTACCATGGCGCTCCGCCCCCGCGAGGCCCTGCCATGACCCGAGTCTGCGTCCCGCTCGCCCCCGGCTTCGAGGAGCTCGAGGCCGTCACCGTGATCGACGTGCTCCGGCGCGCCGAGATCGACGTGGTCACCGCGGGCCTGGACGGGCGCCAGGTCACCGGCAGCCACGGCATCACGCTCCACGCCGACGCGCTGCTCTCCGACATCGCCGATCAGGACTGGGACCTGGTCGTGCTCCCCGGAGGCATGCCGGGCAGTGCGAACCTGCGCGACGACCCCACGGTGCAGGCGCTCCTCCGTCGACAGCATGCCCAGGGCCGACGCCTCGCCGCCATCTGTGCCGCCCCCATCGCGCTGCAATCGGCGGGCGTGCTCGTCGGCAAGCGCGCCACGAGCTACCCCGGCTTCGCCGACGACCTCAGCGACGCCGACTACTGCGACGACCGCGTCGTGGTCGACGGCACCGTGGTCACCAGCCGCGGCCCGGGCACCTCGCTGGCCTTCGCGCTGCGCCTGGTGGCCGAACTGGTCGACGAGCCCACCGCCGACGCGCTGCGCGAGGCGATGCTGGTCACGGATCCGGCCGCGACGCGCGACTGACGGCAGCGCTCAGGCGAAGGTCACCGCGTGGATCGGCGGCAGGTGCGCGGTCACCTCGGCCCACGAGTCGCCCCCGTTCTCGGTGACCCACACGGCACCGGTGGTGCTGCCGAAGGCGAGCCTCTCGCCGGTGGCGTCGATGTCCAGCGCGTGCCGGAACACCAGATCGTAGGCGTGGCTCTGGGGCAGGCCCTTGCTGAGCACCTCGAAGCTGGCGCCGCCGTCGCGCGTGCGCGAGACCACGACCTTGCCGTCCACCGGGCAGCGCTTCTCGTCCTTGATCGCCGGAACGAACCAGGCCGTCTCGCCGTCGTTCGGGTGCACGGCGACCGGGAAGCCGAAGGCCGAGGGCTTGGCGTTCTCCGACAGCTCGGTCCAGTTCGCCCCGTCGTCGACGCTGCGGAAGATCCCGTTGTGGTGCTGCACCCAGAGCTTGTCGGGCTCGGCGGCGCAGCGCACCGTGCAGTGCGGGTCCTGGTGGTTCTCGCCGTAGGCCAGCTCGGGCGGCATGTACTCGGCGCGCATGCCCTTGCTGGCGGGGTTCCAGGTCGCGCCGCCGTCGCGCGAGTCCCAGTTGCCGCCGCAGGACACGCCCAGGGTCACGTGGTCGGCATCGCGCGGATCGACCAGCACCGAGTGCACCCCGGGCCAGTCGGCCCCGCCGCCGAACCACTGCTTGCGCAGGTCGTGGTACCAGAGGGACTCGACCAGCTCCCAGCTGGCGCCGTGGTCGCCGCTGCGGAAGAGACCGCCGGGGATCGTGCCGCACCAGAGCACGCCGTCCTGCTCAGCCGAGCCGGGCGTGATCGACCAGATCTTCTTCAGGCTCCACGGCGGCGGCTTGGGGGCCGAGTCGTCGTCGCTGACGGGGTCGACCCAGTCCTCGGGCTTCTCGGGGTAGGTCGGCGTGCCGATCTCCTCGTAGGTCCCGCCGTCGTCGGTGGAGCGATGCAGCTTCACGCCGAAGTGACCGTGGTCGAGGCCGGCGTAGATGTGGCCGGTGCGCGGGTCGCGCTCCGTGAGCGAGATGTTGTCCCCGACCATGGCGCCGTCGGTGACCGACCAGCCCGAGGGGCCGCGGCGGAGCGTGAACAGACCCTTGCGGGTCGAGACGAGCAGACGGTCACTCACGGTCGGACTCCTGGCGGTGTTCGCGGGCGGTGTTTCGCGGGCGGCGGAAGGGTCATCCGCCGGACAGGGCCTGCATCACGTAGACCTCGCCCGTCGCGAGGACGGGGTCGGTCAGGTCGGCGCGATCCTTGATCTGGGTCCCGTCGACGAAGATCAGCATGTGCTTGCGCAGCGCGCCCTGGTCGTCGAGCACGTAGCCGCGCGCGCGCTCGTTGCCGGCGAAGACGCCCTCGAGCACATCGCGCACCGTGCCGCC
>JAJDER010000160.1 GCA_029259725.1 Planctomycetota bacterium
CCCGAATCAGGTCCGGAGCGAGGGTGTCGAAACCCCCGCTGCGGCTCCCCCCCGCGCAGCGCCCCCGCACGAAGAGCGGCCCTACAACTCGGCGTGCTTCGACTCGACCTCGGTGAAGACGCGGTCGAGCACCTCCACGAGCTGATCGATCTCGCGGGTGAGCACGTCCGCGAGCAGGATGATCCGCAGACGTGAGAGCTCGCCGGCGCGGCCGCAGCCGAGCAGCTTGGCCCCCATCCGCCAGCCCGTCTCGACGATCTCCTCGCGATAGCGCACCGTCAGGCCCCACAGACCGCCGAGCCCCGAGAACTCGGGGAAGAGGTCGCCGTGGCAGGCGGAGAGATCGGCGAGACGCATGCGCATGTACTCGCCCTTGATGCACGAGTTCTGGAGGTAGGTGCGCTGCTCGAACAGCGGGTCGGCGTGGTTCACGAGGGTGTCGACCGTCGTGTACGCCATGTTGACGTCGAAGAGCTTGCCGCCGCCGAACGTGTTGCTGTGCCAGCCGACGTGGCAATCCGCGGCGAGTCCGGCGCACGCCAGGGTCATGCCGACCACCGCGCCCTTGGACACCCAGATCACGTCGGGGGCGATGCCGTAGTGCTCGACGGCGAAGAGGCGGCCGGTGCGCCCGAAGGACTGGACCTCATCGACCCCGAGCAGGATCTCGTGCTCGTCGCAGGCGGCGGCGACGGCCCTGAGCCACCGCTTGTCAGCCAGGCGGTAGCCCCCCTCGCCCTGGTAGACCTCCAGGCAGAACATGGCCGCGAGGTCGACCGGGATCTTGCCGGCGGCGATCACACCGTGCACGCCGCCGGGCGACGCGAGGATCTCGGTGATCGGGCGCGTGTCGATCAGCTCCGTGAGGTCTTCCACCCGGCCGTTGAACGGGACGTGCCGGAACCAGCGGCTCATGCCGAAACCGAGACGCTGCGCCTTCTTGCTCGCGGTGAGGTTGAGCACGCCCAGGGTGCGCCCGTGGAACGCCTGCTCGCAGCCGAGCACGAAGAAGGGGTAGTCGCGGTAGAGCGGCTCGGGCGGGCGCGTGTCGTCCTCGAAGCCCGGCATGATCTCGATGCCCAGGTCGGCCATGAGCTTCGCGAGCACGTCGGCGCCGTGGCGCTTGACGAAGCCCTTGTACGCGTGGATCTGCGCCAGCTTGATCGCGGCCTCGCCCGCCTCCGCGCCGCTGTTGCTGAAGAACGTGCGGAACGCCTGGCCTCCGAAGCGCTCCGCGGCGAGCGCGTTCATCATCGCCGCGAGTTCCTGCGAGGTGTGCACGCCCTCGATGGGATCCCCGAAGTGCACGAAGTCGTCGGTGTTGATCTCACGCCGGAAGGCCAGGTGGTTGTCGGCCAGGGCCTTCACCGCGCTCTCGAAGGCGGGGTGGCGTTCGTCGATGAGCTTCTGCGCGACGCCCTGGTAGCAATCCAGATAGGTGCCGGCCGAACTCGACACGAACATGCCCGCCGTGGGCCAGGACAGGTCGATGACCGGGCAGTGCGGGTCGATGGTGTTCGGGAAGATCTGTCTCGCGTGCTCGGCCTTGACGTCGGCGTGCTCGCCGTGCGCCGTGCCGTCGACGGACACCGTGGCCGTGCCGCGGTTGAGCGTGCGCCCGCACGTCACGTGATCGGGAAACGCGAGTCGCGCGTTCTCCGCCAGCAGGTCGTAGCCGTCGATGACGATGTTCTCGGTGGCCTTCACAGGAGTTCGATCTCTTCCTTCTTCATCGCCCGCTCGCAGTAGTGGCAGCGGACGCGCAACGGGTCCGAGCGCAACACGATGAAACTCGTGGCCACTCGGTCGTCGCTCGTCACGCAGGATGGGTTGGGGCAGCGGATCAGGTTGTCGATGACCTCGGGGAGCACCGGCTGGAACTTGTCCACGACCTGGAAGTCGCGAATGATCGAGAACGTCGCGCGCGGCGAGACCAGCGCGATGCGCGCCACCTCCTCTTGCGTCACTTCGCGCCGCTCGATCTTGATGATGTCCTTGCTGCCGACCTTGTCGCTCTCGTAGTTGAGGCCGACGGTGACGGAGCCCTTGAAGTCGAGGCCCAGGATGTCGATGACCTTCAGCGCCGTGCCGGCCACGAGGTGGTCGATGACCGTGCCTTCGCGCAGGGCCGAGACCTTGTAGCCGAGCTGCGTCGAGCGCTCGTTCGTCACTTCAGACACGGGGCTTTCCCAGCAGCATCGACAGCACGGCCTTGCGGATCGTCACGCCGTTGCGCACCTGCTCGAAGTACGCCGAGCCGGGGTAGTCGTCGAGGTCGGTGGCGATCTCGTTCACGCGCGGCAGCGGGTGCATGAGCGTGATCTCGTCGCCGATCTTCTGCAGCCCCTCGCGGTCGATGCGGTAGGCGTTCTTGACCTTCTCGTACTCGACCGGATCCGGGAAACGCTCCTGCTGGATGCGCGTCGTGTAGAGGATGTCGACGTCCTTGGCGACCGCGAAGAAGTCCTCGTCCTCGCTGTAGACCGTGCCGCGCGCGTCGAGCTCCTCGAGGAACTCCGCCGGGATGCGCAGTGTCGGCGGGCTGATCAGGAACAGCTCGTTGTCGAAGTGCGCCAGGGTGTCGATCAGCGAGTGCACCGTGCGGCTGTACTTGAGGTCACCGATGAAGGCGATCTTCAGGTTGTCGAGCCGACCGCGGCGCTGCTGGATCGTGTACAGGTCGAGCAGCGTCTGGGTCGGGTGCTGGTTGGTCCCGTCGCCGGCGTTGATCACCGGCAGGCCGGTGCTCTCGGCAGCCAGGCGCGCGGCGCCCTCGAGCGGATGGCGCAGGAGGATGATGTCGCAGTAGTTCTCCACGGCGCGGATCGTGTCGGCCAGGGACTCGCCCTTGGCCGTGCTCGACACCTTGCTGTCGGCAAAGCCCAGGACGGAGCCGCCGAGGCGCTGCATCGCGCCCGAGAACGACAGGTTGGTCCGCGTCGACGGCTCGAAGAACAGCGAACCGAGGACGAGGCCGAGCAGGATCGGCTCGCGGAAGTCCTCGAAGGCACGCGCCTCGTCGAGGAAGGCGAGCAACTCGTCACGGGTGAAGTCCCGCATCGAGATGAGGTCGCGGCCGACGAGCGAAAGCGTCTCGGTGGTCACGGAATCGGGGTCTCCTCGGGGCTGGCGCGCCCGACGGCCATGTTATCAGTCCGGGGAGGGACGCCGCGCTCATCCGCAGCCCGGTCATGGGCGGCGCTCAGGGCCTCGGCGACCCGCGGGATCCAGACCCCGGCCAGATCGGCCTTGGCGAACTCCGTGGGCACGTGGATCGGCGGGCCGAGGGCGTAGCGCACCCGCGTGAAGGGCTTGCCCACGAGCATCCGGTCCCAGCTTCCGGCGCGCCAGAAGCGGTCCACGTGGACCCCCAGGGGCACGATCGGAAGTCCTGAGCGGGAGGCCGCGAAGACGATGCCGTCCTTGACGCTGCCCACCGGACCCTTGGGCCCGTCCACCGTGATGACCAGGTCGCCGTCCCGCTCGCGCGCCGCCCGGGTGAACTCGAGCAGGGCCCGTGCGGCACCGCGGGTGCTCGAACCCCGCACGGCGAGGAAGCCGTAGCCCTCCAACACCCGGGTGATGATCTCCCCGTCCCGGCTGCTGCTGACGATCACGGACAGCTCCTGGTGCTTCAGGGCCCCCATGATGAACCACAGGTCGCCGTGCCAGACGGCGTAGATGCAGCGCACGTCCTCGCCGCGGTCGCGACGACGCGTGTACAGCTCATCCCGGTAGGTGCAGCGGTACGTCCAGAAGGCGATCCGATGAACGACGGCGGCCAATGCCACCGTCGCCCACAGCTTGAACCCGGATGCTCGCTCGCCCGCAGCCACGGCTGGACTCTGGCTTGATCAGGCCGCGCGCACAAGCACGCGGTCTGGCGGTGAGCGGTTCAGCGTCGGGTGATGTCGTCCCCTTCACCGCCCTCGTCCACCCCATCCGGGCCCGCGCTCCAGACCTTGGCCTTGCGGCCATCGATCACGTAGAGGTAGCCGTTGCCCCAGGGGTCCACGGGCAGGTCGGGCCGGTTCAGGCAGCCGTTCTCGTAGTCAGGCAGCGGACGGGTGAGGGCGCTGAGCTCGTCCGGGTACGACCCCTGGCTGATCTTGAACACGGTCAGGCCGGCCCGCAGCTGGGCGATGTCGCCGCGCGCGATCTCCTCGGGCGGCTCCTCGGTCACGATCTCCATGCTCGAGGCCATGCCCTCCTGCACCGCGAAGCCCACCAGGCCGATGGTCGCCGCGAGCGGCATGAAGTCCATGACCTCGAAGTGCGACACCGAGCGGTTGATGATCCGCGAGCCATCCGCACTGATGGTGGAGCCCGACCAGGTGTTGCCCAGGTGCTGGCCGATGGCCTGCTCGGAAGGCATGAGCGACAGGTCGACGGGGATGTCGGACATCGCGCCGGCAAACATCTGCATCGGGCCGACGATCTGCTGGTACATGACGCCGAACGTCTGGGCCGCGTCGGAGAAGGTCACGCTGGTCACGTTGCCGTCGCGCTTCAGCTGCTTCACGAAGCCGCTCAGGCCCGGGTCATCGGTGACCGAACCCGAACCGACCTCGCCGTTGAGCACGGACTTCAGCGCGGACGAGGACTCGAGGCACAGCCAGAGCGAGTCGTCCTTGATGGCCAGGGCGGGCGACATCATGGTCATCGCCAGGGCGGGCGACTTGCTCACATCGAGTTCGATGAACTGCACGTCGCCGTGCATGTCCTTCTTGAACGCGAGGCCGCCCGGCGCCCCCATCGCCTCGGCGGCGAGTTCGTTCAGCGCGGGCAGGAGCTTCTCGAGCGTGTTCACGAAGGCGCTCGGGTCGCGCATCTCGATCGACGCGATGTTCGCCGGCTGGCCCATGAAGGCGAGGCCGGGCATCGCGTATGACCAGGTGGAGCCGTCGAGGTTGGCGAGCAGGTCGTTCCGCACGTCGATGCCCTCGAAGATCGGGGCGAGCTTCCCGGTCAGCTCGGCGTAGTCCTCCGGCGGCAGGAGCGTCTCGATCGCGCCGGCGACGTAGTCGTAGAGTTCACCGAGTCCGGCGATGCTCGTACCGGTCACCGACATCGCGTCGGAAGGCATGGCGTCGAGGCGGCTCATGTCGAGCGGCTCGGTCATGCCCATCAGCTTGTTCATCAGGCCGGGTGCATCCGGGTTCATGGCCGCCACGCTGGTCGTGTTGACCATCCCGTTCTGATCCCGGAAGGACACGCCGCCCACCCACTCGTTGGCGTCCAGGCCGAGGCCGTCGATCAGCGCATTGACCTTCGGGACGAGCTCGTACTCGCCATTCTGGACCAGCCCGATGCCCATGCCGGTCTTCATCAGCTGGATCATCGGAGCCACGCGCACGAAGTGCGTCGATGCGCCGGGACCCATCCCGCCGGACGCCGAGAGCATGCTCTTGTACGGCTGGCCCGCCGCGAGGGAATCCGCGCCGCCCGTCGAACGGTCGAGCACCGCGTGCAGCGACTTCTCGGACACGCTGACGATGGCCATGTTGCCGACCACGGACAGCATCGGCGTGACGCCCTCCTCGATCGGCTTGGCGAACAGCGTGTGTCCGGCGTAGGTGGACTCCTCGGCCTGACCCGGGATGCTGTCCCAGAGCTGCTTGACCATGCCGACGTCCTCGGGCTCGAGCAGCTCGACGCCGATCACGAGGCCGATGTCCGGGAAGCCGGCCCCCTGCGGCAGGTCGAGGTGCGTGAGCGCGACGAACATCTGCCCGAGTGCCGGGCCATCGCCCCCCCCGAGGAGACCGCTCACGGTCATGCCCTCGGCCGGGATCTCCACGCCCGTCTCGTTCATGCCCGCCGCCATCTGCGCCAGGTTCGCGAGGACCTGGTCGGCCATCGCGACCGGCTGCTGCATGAACGCCTTGACCTCGGGCTCCGCCATGATCATCGACATGGCCGAGGAACGGGAGGCCTGCGCGCCGTCGCGAACGCTGTAGGTGCCGAAGTAGAGCAGCGTGTCGGCCGGAACCAGGCGGGCCGGATCGTCGGCGATCGAGATCGGGTCGGACGCGGACGCGCCCCCGATCAGAAGAAGGGAAGCAAGGGCAGTGCGGATGAGCATGACGGGTCCTTCCTCGGGGGTGATCTCCGACGCCGCGACAGGAGCGCGACGCAGCGGTCGAGCGGGGCGACCGGTCCTGAACACGGATGATGACCGAAGCTCTCGAAACACGACAAGTCGAGCTGGAGGCCTGTCACCGAATCGACACCCTGCGAGCGCGTTTGGGACAGTTCCGGGGACGATGCCACCTCGCCGACATGGTCGTATCGTCGCGCGCCGCTGCGCGCCTGCCGATCGGCCGGGTGCTCATGGGCCGCGTGCCAGCTGGCCCGGGGCGAACGACTCGGGTGGGAACGGTGCGTTCACGCTGCGCGCCAAGCACCGCGCGCGACGACAGCTCTCGGATGGCGCGCGTGGTGGCGACGGCTGTGCCCACCCGCGGGCGTCGGGCCTTGCGGCACCATGCTGAACTTGCGCACCCTGGCGGCAAGACTCCCGATGGAGGAGGCGGCTGGACTTGCACTTGCCGCGGACGCCCGCCGGGCTCAGAATGCACGGCTGGTCGGCCGTCACCCCGAGGCCGGTCGCGGGACGGCGGCCAACCACACGCCCTCGAGGGCGCCAAGTTGCTATTAAAGTTTGTTCAAGGAGCCCACAGGTGGAAATCAAGGACAGCCACGATCTCTCCGGTGTCTTGAAGGTCGCTGCCGGAATCGCCGTGATCGCCATCGTCCTCGTGGTCTGGCAGGCGCAAGCGCAGGCCACCAATGAAGACTTCTGGGCCGAGCTCGCACGCCCCGACGCGACGGTGGATGACCTCGAGCAGCTGCGCGCCAGGTCCCGCGGCACGGACCTCGAGCCCTGGGTGGCGTACAGCCTGGCCTCGCGTCTGTACGACGACGGGGACCTCTCGCGGGCCCGACAGATCGCCGAGGAGTCCGGCGCGGCCCACCCGAACCACGCGTGCGCCGGGTGGCTGGCCAACCTCGCCGCGGCCGCGGGAACCTACCCCCCGGGCTCCTGAGTTCGGGACCCGGCCGGCTGACTGCCGGGTCGGTTCCCGGGGCGGTCCGGCCGGTGCTGCCCGCCCGTCAGCCGGTCGCGTCGCCGACGACTTCCTGGTCCCCGGCCCGGCGCCCACCGGTCAAGAGCAGGTGGATGAGCCGGTCCCGATCGGTCGACGAGTAGAAGGCGAAGCGCAGTTCGCCGCGCCCCCCCTTGTCCACAAAAGATACCTTTGTTCCGAACAAAGAGCGTAGTTCTTCCTCGTATCGAGAAAACTGGGCTCGCTCGGGCTCGCGCTTCGGACTGGCGGCCTGCTTGACGCGAACCTCCTTCACCCGCCGTTCGACCTCCCGAACCGACCAGTGGTTGCGGGCCGCCTGGGCTGCAAGCTCTTCGATCTGATCGTGATCACGCGCACCGAGAATCGCTCGGGCCTGGCCGGCTGAGAGCTGGCTCCCGAGGACGAGCCGCTTCGCGCCGTCGGGAAGCTCGAGCAGCCGCAGGGCATTGGTGACCGCGGCGCGGCTCTTTCCGACTCGCTCCGCGAGCTGCGCGTGCGTCATTCCACTCTCGGAGATCAGCGCCTCGAATGCCGCCGCCTCCTCGAGTGGGCCGAGCTGCTCGCGCTGGATGTTCTCGATCAGGGCGAGCTCGAGAGACTTGACCCCATCCGCCTCGATGATCAGTGCCGGAACGGTGGACTGCTCGGCCAGGCGACTCGCCCGCACACGCCTTTCTCCCGCGACGAGCTGGTAGCCGCCGGTGACGCGTTGGACCACGATGGGCTGGAGCACCCCGTGATGCCGGATCGACGAGGCGAGCCCCTCGAGCGCGGCCGCGTTCATGACCTGGCGCGGCTGGTTCGGGTTCGGCACGACCTGATCGAGCGGCACATCGAAGACCTGCTTCTGTCGGCCCTCGGTCGTCCTTGTGATCAGGGAATCCAGGCCCCTACCAAGCCGCTTCTCTGCCATGCCGTCCTTTCCGCCATCATCCCTGAATCGCCGTTTCCAGTGCGAATCTAGGGACGGCGGACCCGGCATTCAACATCGTTTCACGTGAAACAATCGAGGCCGCTCAACGGGTCGCTGGTTCAGCGCCCGACCCGCAGGTAGTCGAGCTCGACGGGCAGGTCCCCGAGCTCCCCGAGGCCTGCTGCGAACAAGAGCTCGAGGTCTTGCAGCGCACGTGCATCGCCCGAGGCCTCGATCGTCGCGGGCTGCGGGTGCTTCCCCCCGAGCAGGATCAGGCTCATCAGGGAGTTCGCCGAACAGTGGTCCCCGTCGAAGGCGATCTCGATGGGCGTGCCGTAGTGACGCGCGACCTGGACGATCAGGGCCAGGGGCCGCGCGTGAATCGAGGCCCCCTCGGGAAGCACCAGGACCACCCTGGACTGAGGCACGAAGGCCTCGAGGATCTCGGTGGCCAGGTCCGCGGCGGACTCCACGAACAAGTAGGCATGTCGCAGGCACACGTTGACCGCCACGTGGAGCACGTCGTTCTTCGAGACCACGTCCGAGATCTCCTCGCGCGTTGCCTCGTGCCGGATGTCGTTCTCGTGCCGCTCGTAGAAGTGCACCAGGTCGGTGGCCATTTCGAGCAGGTGCAGCGAGACCGAGATGTGACCGCGCAGGATCACCAGCGATTCCTGCTCAGCCTCGACCGGGGTGTTCTGGATGTGCGTGTCGTACATCGACTGCAGGTTGTGCACCGAGGACTCGTAGTACCGGCAGCGCTCCTCGGTCGCGTGGTTCGCGACGAAGAGGCGTAGCTCGTCGCGCGGGCGCGTGAAACCAAGGTTCAACGCGCGACTTCCCTCCAGGACCTTCAGGAATCGCGCGGCCACCTCGGCGATGTGCTGGCTCTCGTCCGAGGTCTCCTCCAGGTCGAGATTGCGGGGGAGCATCGCCTGGTGGGCGACTTCCACGCCCACCGGCAAGTTCGAGGGCGCCCACTTGCAGCCGACCGAACGCGCCTCGTCCTCGAACGCCGAGAGCACCTTGAAGAGCGCCTGGTCGAGGATCTCGTGGCCGGCCTCCAGGTCGCGGCGGAGCTCGCCGGGGTCGATGCCAAGCCTGTAGCTGTCCAGCCGCCCCAGGACGTGCAGGCCGACGGCCTTGATGTGAGCAAGCCACCGGATCGCGGCCACGATCTCGCGCAGCGTGGCGTAGGTGCGGTTCTGCCGAGCGCCGTGGTCGTCGAGGAATGTCTCGAGGCGATCCGCCAGCTCATTCAGGTGCGCGAGGCCCGCCTGGGAGCGGATCAGTGCCGTGCGCACGCGCAAGGCCGCCACGAGGCCGCCGAGCTCGCTCGCCTGCTCGCGCAGGAGAGGCTCGAACTCGTCCTCTCGGAGGATGACGTGTCGGGACTGCGTCTGCATGGGGGGCCCGGCCAGTGGCGTGAGGAGTCTAGCAAACGGCCTCTAGCTCGACGTGAGGCGCGCCCGACCTAAAGCCCGACCTGCCGACCAACCGACAAACGGCTTCTGCACTGCGCCTACTCGCGCCCATTGGGGGACGGACCGATCGCTGCCGACGTCGCCATCGAGATCTACCTGCGCGAGATCAATCGCGTGAAGCTGTTGAAGCCAGCTCAGGAGATCGAGCTCGCCACCCGAGTGCAGAGTGGCTGCCCCGAGGCCCGCCGCGAACTCGCGGAGGCGAACCTGCGACTCGTCGTGAGTATCGCGAAGAGGTACATGAACCGCGGCATGACCCTGCTCGACCTGATCGAGGAGGGCAACGTCGGCCTCATGCGTGCGGTCGAGAAGTTCGACCCCGCGGCGCAGTGCCGGTTCTCCACCTACGCGACGTGGTGGATCAAGCAGTCGATCCGGCGGGCGCTCACCAACACGGTGAAGACCGTGCGCATCCCGTCGTACATGGTCGAACTCATGAACCGCTGGCGCAACACGACCGAGGCCCTGATCCTCGAGCTCGGCCGGGAGCCCACCGCCGGCGAGGTCGCCCAGCGCATGGAGGTCAAGATCGACTCCGTCCGCGCCATTCGTGGAGCCCTGCTCACGGCCTCCCGCTACACGCAATCGTTCTCCTACGAGGACAACAAGGAGGCCGGCGACCTGTCCGAGGTCATCGTCGACCCGAACTCGCCGGACCCCAGCGACGAGCATCAGCACACCACCGAGGTGGAGCACGTGATGCGGTTGTTGAGCAAGCTCGAGGAGCGCCAGCAGAAGATCCTCAAGATGCGTTTCGGGCTCGGCTACGATGACGCCATGACCCTCAAGCAGATCGGCGAACTGCTCGGTCTGACCCGGGAGCGCGTGCGGCAGATCCAGAACGAGGCCCTGGCGCAGCTCCTGAGCGTGATGACCGAGGGCTAGCCGATCTGAGCCTGTCGTGCTCTCGGACCAAGCGTGGATCGGATCGTCGATTTCGGGCCTCCTGGCCCACCAAGCAGCGTTTACGTACACATTCCCTTCTGCCGGGATCGGTGCACGTACTGCGCGTTCGCCACGCTGGCGGATGACCCCGCGCGCCATCGGGAGCTCGTCGAAGCCCTCGAGCTGGAGGCGGCGCGCGCGAGCCACGCCTCGTTGGGCATCGCGCCGCTCCAGACGCTCTACCTCGGCGGCGGGACGCCGGCCCTGCTGGCACCGGCTCTACTGGCCCGACTGCTGGGTTCCCTGAAGGATCGGTTCGGCCTTTCGCCCGGCGCCGAGATCACGCTGGAGGCCAACCCGACCGACGTGGACGCCGCGGCCCTCGCGAGCTGGCACGAGGTCGGGATCACGAGGCTGTCCGTGGGGATCCAGACCTTCCGCGACGACGTCCTCGCTGGCTTCGGGCGCCATCACGACGGCGGCGTCGCCAGGGCCGCGCTGCAGCGCGTCGCCCAGCGCTGGGGCGGCGACTGGTCCGCCGATCTGCTCGTGGGTTGGCTCGGTCAACAGCCTGAGGATGTTCGCGACGACATCGAGGCGCTGCTGGGCTTCGACCCTCCGCACGTGGCCGTGTACGGCCTGACCATCGAGCCACACACCGTGCTGGCGCGGCTGCGGGCGGCGGGCCACGCCGTCGCTGCGCCCGAGGCGTCCCATCCAGACCTGGACCGCGCCTGGTCCGAGCCGCTCGAGCGCGCGGGCTACCAGCGCTACGAAGTCTCCAACCATTGCCGCGACGGGCGGCGCAGCCGTCACAACCAGGTCTACTGGGCCAACGCGTCGTACGTCGGCTTGGGGCCCGGGGCGAGTTCGTCCGTGCACCCCCACCGCTGGAGCAATCACCGCGACCTCGATCGCTACCTCGTGGCGGTCAGCGGCGTGGGCCCCCGCGTCTCGTGCGAGATCGTGTCTCCCGAAGCACGGCTGCTCGAGAGCCTCGCCGTCGGCCTCCGCACCGCGGACGGCCTCCCCACCGTCGAACTCGACCGACGCTTCACCCCCGCTTGGCGCGACGCCCTGGGCGGCAGCCTCGCCGAGCTGTTCGCCGCCGGCGCGCTCCTCGAAGCCGGTGGATTTCTTCGGCTCCCGGCCTCGGGGATGCCCACCGTGGACCGGCTGATGGCGTCCGTCGCCGCGGCTTGCGGCAGGCTGGGCGGGGACGGCCGCGACGCGACCGTTGGTGTTATCTAGTGCTACTTTTAATAGATAATTATGACTCGTTTACCTTCAATCTCTATCAGCTCGTGGCGGCCCGGGTGGGCCCGAACGAGGTGTGCGTCGCCCGCAACGACGAGGCCGTCGGGCCGCTCCTGGAGCGGGCCTGGTCGCATGTGATCCTCTCTCCGGGTCCAGGCCACCCGCGGGCAGCCGGTCTGTCGCTCACCCTTCCCGCCGCGCTGCCGGGCACCCCCATCCTCGGGGTCTGTCTCGGACACCAGGCCCTCGCCTGGGAGGCAGGCCTGAGCGTCGTGCGCGCACCACACCCGACCCACGGCGCGACGGTCTCGATCCGCCACGACGGGACAGGCCTGTTCGCAGGGCTTGGAGATCCCCTCGACGTCGCGCTCTACCACTCCCTCGTGGTCGAGGAACCACCGCCGGGTCACGCCGTCCGCGTTTCCGCCCGGACGAACGCCGGGGCTATCATGGCGCTCTCGCGCGCCGATCGGCCCCACCACGGGGTGCAGTTCCATCCCGAGTCGTTCATGACGGAACAGGGTTCGACGCTGATCGACAACTTCCTGAGCGCCTGAGCCATGCCCGCCTTCGCCGATCGCCTCGCCACCGCCGTGCGCGAGAAGGACTCGTGCCTCGTGGTGGGCCTCGACCCGTTCCTCGACAGGCTGCCGCTCCAGATTCTCGAGGCGGCAGGCGAGACCGACGACCCTCGCGCGAATGCGGCGCTGGCCATCGAGCGCTTCAACGCCGGCGTGATCGAAGCCGTCGCGCCGTTCGCGGCCGCCGTGAAGCCGCAGGTCGCGTTCTACGAGATGTTCGGCCCGGCCGGCATCGCGGCCTACGAACGCACCCTCGGCCTCGCCCATGACGCGGGCCTGCTGGTCATCGGCGACATCAAGCGCGGCGACATCGGTTCGACGGCCAGCGCCTACGCGCGCGCGCACCTCGACCCCATGCCGGGTGTTCCCGCTGCCGACGCCGTGACCGTGAATCCCTATCTGGGCAGGGACAGCATCGCTCCCTTCCTCGAGGCGGCCGGGAAGCGCGACGCCGGCGTGTTCGTGCTGGTGCGCACATCGAACCCCTCGGCGGTGGAGTTGCAGGAGCTCTCCGGTCATGGCCGGCCGCTGTACGAAGACGTGGCCGCCCTCGTCGACGAATGGGGACGGGACCTGGTGGGCGAGTCGGGCTTCTCGAGCGTCGGCGCGGTCGTCGGCGCCACCGCGCCCGAAGCGCTCATGCGGCTGCGCTCGCTCATGCCGAAGACCTGGTTCCTGATCCCCGGCGTCGGTGCCCAGGGCGGCGCCGCGCGAGACGTCGCACCGGCCTTCGCGCACAACGGCCTGGGCGCCCTGGTGAACTCGTCGCGCGGCATCCTCTACGCCTACGGTGACCCGGCGACGTCGGCCTGGCAGGACGCGGTCGCGAACGCGGCGAAGACCCTGCGGGACGAGCTGCGCGAGGCGGCCGCCCACGCGCCGGCTTGACCGATGACTGAGTTCGCCGCCCTTCGCCGCGCCGGGCCGCTGGTCCACGCGGACTGGTCGTCTCGATGGTGGGGTGGGGACGACGCCCTCGCGGCCGTCTTCGGGCCCGCCCCCTCCGAAGCGTCGTTGGACGCGACGGCCGACGCGCTCGGCGATCGGTTCAGCGTGCTCCCGACGTCCGGCGGGCAGGCCTGGGTCGACCTGGTGCAGCCCCCGCCCGGATCCGCGCCTCCTCCGCCCGGCGCGCTGGTGGTCCTCGCCGGCCAGCAACCCGTCCTGGGCGGGGGCCCGGCGCTCGTCGCTCACAAGGCGGCAACGGCCGTCGCCCTCGCGGCCGCCTTGCAGGCCCGGTGGGCCCGGCCCGTGATCCCGGTCTTCCTGATCGCGGATCAGGACCACGACACCGACGAGGTGGACCACGTGGACACCTTCGAACCCTCGATGGGGCGCCTTGTTCGGCGCCGATGTCTGCTCGAGCCCCGACAAGCCCCGTTCCAGGTCGCGCAGTGGGACGCAGCGGGCCTCGCGGACACAATCAGCGCCTTGGCGCCAAATAGAGGTCAAGAAAAGAACCTTTTAAGAGATACTTCAGCTCACTTCGAAGCGCTGCTGAGCGAGGCGTTCGGCCCCCACGGGCTGCATCTGCTTCAGGCGCATCGGCTCGGCCCCCTCGGACAGGGAGTTCTCGGGAGGGCCCTGGCGGGTCACGCCTTGTTCGCCGAGGAGCTCCGGGTGGGCGCCGAGCGTCTCGCCGCGGTGGGGTTGCGGGCCGCCTTCGACCCGGACGACCCGCGACCGCTGGTGCTCGAGACCCAGGGCGGTCGCCGCAGGCGCGTCGAGGCGGGAGACGGCCAGGCCGGCCTGCGGCTGCGCGACACCCCGGAGGCCTTCTCGCCCCACGCGGCCACCCGACCGCTCGTCCAGGCTGCAAGCCTGCCGGTGGTGGCCCAGGTCGTCGGGCCCTCCGAGCTGCTCTACCTGGGGCAGGCCCGGGGACTGCACACCTCGTTTGGCCTGGCGCCACCGGTGCTGGTGCCTCGATTCGAGGCCACCGCCGTCCCGGCCGGGCAGCTCGCGGACCCCGAGGGCACGGATGCGTTGATCGGCCTCGCCGGCGTTGCGACCTCGGATCCACTCGACGGCGCGGCGGCGGAGCTGGCGGACGCGACGGCTCGGTTCGTGGCGCGGGTGGTGGACAGGGACCCCGGCCTGAAGACCCGGCTCGAGCGCTGGAAGCTCGCCGCCGATCGCGGCGCTTCCCGCCTGGCGGCTTCCCCGGCGTGGCGGGGGCGCGGGCCCGGTGGGCTGCGCGAGCGCTTGCGTCCCCGTGGACGCGCACAGGATTCCGTTCTCGCCTGGCTCCCCGAGGCCTGGGCCGGCGGAGACCCCGCACGCTGGGCCGGCAACATCGTGGATCTGTGCCACCCGCTCGACGCGCCGCGCCATGTGCTCTACACCTCGGGGCTCGACCGCGACTGATCGCGCCGCGCGCGGGACACCCTTCTCGCTCACCGACGCCCGCCACCCTCCCGGAGACCCCCGATGGTCGACGTGCTGATCTTCGGCCCGCACCCGGACGACATCGAGATCCTCGCCGGCGGCCTCGCTCTGCGTCTGGCGGATCAGGGCTACACGGTGGGGGGGGTCGACATGACGCGCGGCGAGGCCGGCACGCGCGGCACGGTCGATCAGCGAGCCCGGGAGGCCGCTCGCGGCGGCGAACTCCTGGGGCTGGCGTTCCGCGAGAACCTCGGACTGCCCGACGGGCGGATCACCGACGACGAGGCCTCGCGGGATCTCGTCATCGATGTGATCCGGCGTCATCGGCCGCGCCTGGTGGTGGGGCCGGTCCCGCGCGGCTTCCATCCCGATCACGTGCGCGCCGGGCAACTCCTGAAGGACGCGCGCTTCCTCGCGGGCTGTTCACGCATCGGTCCTCCGGGCGACCCCTGGCGTCCCGGCCGCGTGCTCCAGTACCCGTCACGCCAGCCGGAACAACCCGATCTCATCGTCGATGTCAGCGCCTACCACGAACGCAAGCTGGAGGCCGTGCGCGCCCACGCCTCGCAGCTCTTCAACGCGGACTCGGAGGAACCGATGACGGCGATCGCCTCGCCGGGCTTCCTCGAGGGCATCGAGGCACGCGCGCGTTACTACGGCTCGATCATCGGGGCGACCCACGGAGAAGCGTTCATGGTCGATGGGCCGCTCGCCGTGGACGACCCGGTCGCCGCCGTCCGCGACAAGGGCGAGGCCGTCTTCCGCGACGCCGGGGCCGCTCGCCCGGCCGAGGCCCACTGATGGCGAGTCGCGTCGGCATCGCCTGCTACCCGACGTACGGCGGAAGCGGCGTGGTCGCGACCGAACTGGGCCTGGCACTGGCCGATCGTGGCCACGATGTCCACCTGTTCTCCTACGCACGACCGACGCGGTTGGCCGCGTGGCACGAGGGCATCGAGTTCCACAACGTCACCGTGTCTTCGTATCCGCTGTTCCGCTTTCCGCCCTACGACCTCGCCCTGGCTTCCTCCATGCGCGAGGTCATGGCCGAGAAGTGCCTCGACATCCTGCACGTGCACTACGCGGTCCCGCACGCGCTCTGCGCCTACCTTGCGCGTCAGATGTTGCCCGGCGCGCCGACGCGCATCGTGACGACCCTGCACGGCACCGACATCACCATTCTCGGGCGCGACCCGAGCTACCGCGAGGTGATCCGCTTCGGCCTGCTGCAGAGCGACGCGGTCATCTCGGTCAGCCAGTGGCTCGCCGACCAGACCCGCGAGGTCTTCGACTACGACGGGCCCATCGACGTGGTGCCGAACTTCGTGGACGGGTCCCGCTTCCGCCCGCGCAGCGACCCGGGTGTCCGCGAGAGCTTCTGCGGTGTCGGCCGCCCGCTGCTCGTGCACACCTCCAACTTCCGTCCCCTCAAGCGCGCCGTGGAGACCCTCGACGTCCTCGAGTTGCTCGGCCCCGAGAGCGACGCCCTGCTGCTGCTCATCGGCGACGGCCCCGACCTCAGCCACGTCCGCGACGAGGCCGGTCGCCGCGGGCTGCTCGATCGCGTGCGCTTCCTGGGCGAGATCGAGGAGGTCGCCCCGCTGCTCGCGGCAGCCGACGTGGCGCTGTTCCCCAGCGAGAGCGAGTCCTTCGGCCTGGCCGCCCTCGAAGCCACGGCCTGCGGGATCCCGGTGGTGGCCAGCAACGTGGGCGGCGTCCCCGAGGTCCTCACGGACGGCGTGACGGGATTCCTGCACGACGTCGGCGACACCGAGGCGATGGCCGCCAGTGTCACGCGGTTGTTGACGGACGTCGACCTGCGCCAGCGCATGTCCGAGGCCGGGGTCGAGCGCGCGAGGAGCGAGTTCTCCCTGACGCGCGTGCTCGCCTTGCACGAGGAGCTGTACGCGCGCGTGATCGCCAACGGCCCGTGAAGCGCTCCTATCTGGATCACAACGCGACGTCGCCGCTGCGGCCAGCCGCTCGCGCGGCCCTGACCGTCGAGCTCGGGAGCGCGGCCCTGCTCGGCAACCCGTCCAGCGCCCATGCAGAGGGTCGGCGTGCGCGGCGGCTGCTCGAGGATGCTCGCGAAAGCATTGCGGCCCTGCTCGGCGCCGAGCGCGATGGCGTGGTTTTCACCTCGGGGGGCTCCGAGGCCAACACGCAGACGCTCTCCCTGGCCCGCGGCGGGCACGTGATCACCACGCGCATCGAGCACCCCTCGATCCTCGCCAACCTCGCGGAGTCCGCGGCAGAGGACGCCGCCCCGACCACAACGGATGTCATCCCGGCCGGCGGGCTGCCGATCTGGCTGGACCTCGACGCGGTCGGCCGTGTCGACGGCGACGGGAGCGACGAGCTGGCGCTCGCCTCGAGCGAGGGTGGTCCCGCGCTGTGGACCGTCGCGCTCGCCAACCACGAGACCGGGGTGATCCAGGACGTCGCACGGCTCGCGGCCCAGGCCCGCGCGGCGGGGGTCCTCACCCACACCGACGCCAGCCAGGCGGTGGGGCGGATCCCCGTCTCGTTCGCTGAACTCGACGTCGACCTGATGACCGTTTGCGCGCACAAGTTCGGTGGGCCGCCCGGGATCGGCGCGCTCGTGCTCCGGCGTGGAACCGGGGTTCCCGCCCTCGTGCGCGGTGGGGGCCAGGAGGCCGGTCAACGCGCCGGAACCGAAGCCTGCCTGCTCGCCTCGGCCTTCGCGGCCGGCCTCGACGAGGCGCTCACATGCCTTCCGGAACACTCCACGCGCTGGAGCGGCTGGCGCGACACGTTGCTGTCGCAGTTGAGACAGCTCATCCCCGAGTTGCAGCTCAACTCGCCACCGAACGACGGGCTTCCGAACACACTCAACGTCTCGTTCCCCGGGCGGGACGGACAGGCGCTCGTCCACCGCCTCGACCTCGAAGGCGTGGGCGTGTCCCACGGCTCGGCGTGTGCCAGCGGATCCCTGGAGCCCTCTCCCGTGATCCGACAGATCACCGGTGACGAATCGCGCGCTCGTTCGGCGGTGCGCATCAGTTTCGGCTGGAACAACATCGACGCCGACGTCGACCGACTCGTCGCGGCCGTGTCGCGCCTGCTCCGCGACGCGAGATCGCACCCATCGGTGTCGTCGCCGGGGTCGTCGTGAACACCGCGTGAGGCGTTCGGATTCTTTCTCGGCTTGCGTCGCACAACACCCGCTGATCCGACCGCGCGTCCCCACCGTTTCCTCCGTTTGACAGATCGCGCGGATCACGCCTACCGTACGTCGGGCGCTCGAGGCGGAGGTGGCCGCGACGAGACGTAGGGAGGGCCCGTCATGCCGAAGCCGGCGGGCGGGATCCACGTCGTCGTCGAAGTCAGGGCCGTCGCGTCGTGGACGGCAGGTCTCGAGCAACCTGAGGAGCGTTCCCGTGCGGCGGGAGCGCACGCGCAAGTCGATGGCAGCTCGCGGGGGGGTGATGGAAGCCGAACGGAGTCTCGAACAACGCCTGGTCGAAGCGATCAAGGCGGTTGTCAGTCAGAAGCAGTGGGACCTCTGGTTCCGCACCATGAAGATCGACGCGGAAGGAGACGGCGCGGTCACGCTGGCGTGGCCTGAGCCCTTCGCGAAGGACTGGGTCGGCAACTACTACGGCGATGTCGTGAAGGACGTCTTCGCGACGCTCGTTCCCGGACGGACCTATCGGCTCGTTGCCGCCGAGGACGGCCCGCCTGCGGCCACCGACACGCGCGTCGGAACCGCGACGGCCAGCCCGCCCGCCGACGAGCGCGCTCCCGAACCTCGCCCGCGCACCGAGTCGGAGGAGACGCCGACCCGGCGCAACCACCAGTTCTTCCTCAACCACTCCGACGTGGTGCTGAACGACAAGTACACGTTCGGCGACTTCGTGGTGGGCGCGAGCAACCAGCTCGCACACGCCGCCGCCAAGGCGGTCGCCGACGTGCCGGCGGGCTCGTACAACCCGTTCTTCCTCCACGGCAACGTCGGCCTGGGCAAGACCCATCTGCTGCAGGCCATCTGCCACCAGGCCATGCGCACGGGCCAGAAGCGGAACGTGCTCTACCTGTCGAGCGAGACCTTCGTGAACGAGTTCATCGCGGCGGTGGGCCGCGGCGAGATCGATCGCTTCCGGTATCGCTACCGCAACGTGGACATCCTGCTGATCGACGACATCCACTTGCTGGCCAACAAGGAGCGCACGCAGGAGGAGTTCTTCCACACGTTCAACTCGCTCTACAACGCCGGTCGCCAGATCGTGCTGTCGAGCGACTGTTCGCCGGACGAGATCCCGTCGGTGCGCGAACGGCTCAGCAGCCGCTTCAAGTGGGGGCTGGTGACCGAGATCTCCAAGCCTCACTACGAGACGCGCCTCGCGATCCTGCGGCAGAAGGCCGAGGCGCGGGCCGTGGCCGTGCCCGAGGACGTGCTCGTCTTCCTTGCCGAGCACATCGACACGAACATCCGCGAACTCGAGGGGGCGATCACGAAGGTGACCGGCTTCGCGCAGCTCGTGGGGCGCACGATTGACGTCGGGACCGCACGGCAGGCGCTGGGCTACACGAACGCGGCGGCGACCCGCTCGGTGACGGGCATCGACCGCATCCTGGAGGTCGTCTGCAAGCACTTCCGGGTGCGCATCAGCGATCTGCAGGGGCGCAAGCGGACCCAGTCCATCGCCCAGCCGCGGCAGGTGGCCATGTTCATCGCGCGCAAGCTCACGCCCCTCTCGCTCGAGGAGATCGGGGGTCACTTCGGCGGACGCGACCACAGCACGGTCCTGTACGCCGTGGACCGGACGCGCAAGCGGATGGTGGACGACCCCTCCTTCGGGCTCCTGCTCACCGAACTCGAGAACCGCATCTCCTCGTGAACCGCGCCGTCAACAATTCGTACGCACGGCGGCGTGACTCACGACCCCTGTGCCGGCCCGACCCCAAGGGAGCCGTTCGCGTCCTGCGTTCGGTTCGTGGACGACGGGTGGGTGTCACGTCCCGCCCCGGCCCGCTCTTTCCCCGGGTCCCGACAACGCCGTGTCGCCTCGGGGCTCCGGTCTCCGCACGTCTCCCCAGGCTCCCCGTGATTCGCGGTGTCGATTCCCCAGACCCGGTTCTCGCGGAATCGCTGCGTCGGCAGCTCCGTCGGAGCCTCCGGGCGGATTTCTCCACAAACCGCACGCCCCTTTGATGATGACGTTCTTTCTAATTGGAAACAGAAGAGAAGGAACCAAGAGGAACACACCATGAAGCTCGTCACGCCGAGGGAGCTCTTCCTCCACCACCTGCAGCTGGTCGCTCCGATCAGCCCGGTCCGGACCGCTCGTCCGGTCTTCAAGGACGTGCTCCTCGAAGCGAGCCCGGGGCAGCTGCGCCTGGTCACGACCGACGGCGAGATCTCGATGACGTCGATCGCCACGCATGCCGGGATCTCGGGAGAGGGCCGGGCCGCCCTGCCGGCGGGGATCCTGCTCTCGGCCGTCAGGTCCCTCGAGTCGGACGAACTGACCCTCGAGCAGAAGGGGCCCTTCCACGAACTCACCGGCGGCGCGTCGTCGTTCAAGTTGCACGGTGAGGACCCCGAGGTGTTCCCCGAGATCGGTTCACTCGACGAGGACGGAGCCGTCGCGATTCCCAAGACGGGCTTCCTCGACCTGTGCGCCCGGACGATGTTCGCGGCGGCCAAGGAGATGGGCCGCTACGCGTTCAATGGCGTGCTGCTCGAGATCGAGCCGAAGGAGGTCACCCTGGTGGCCACCGACGGGAGGCGCCTGTCCCTGGCTCGCATGACGACCGAGACCGGTGTGTCCGAACGAGCCTCGTGCATCCTGCCGCTCAAGGGCCTGGCACAGCTGCAGCGCGCCGCGAGCGAGGGCGACGACGACGTGGTCAAGGTGCAGATCCGCGAGAACCAGGTGCTCTTCGCCCTGCAGGGAGCGCAGATCCTGTCGCGGTTGGTCGAAGGCGAGTTCCCGGACTTCCGGGCCGTGCTGCCGAAGGAGAAGGACGCGCCGCTCGAGGCCCAGATCGACCGCTCGGAGCTGGAGCGGGCGATCCGGCGCGCGGCGGTCACGGCCGGCGAGGAGGCGCGCTCGGTGGAGCTCAGCTTCGACGCGGGCAAGCTCAAGATCAGCTCCCGCCAGGACGGCCTGGGCGAGTCCGAGAGCGAGATGCCCGTCGAGTACCAGGGCGAGGCCGTCGACATCCGCTTCAACCCCGAGTTCATCGGCGAGTACCTGAAGTCGTTGAGCGACTCCGCGGTGACCTTCCGCTTCAAGGATCGGGCCTCGGCGGGATACTTCGCCACGTCCGAGCGGGCCGTCTACGTGATCATGCCGATCACCTCGTGAGCCCCGGGCAGCCGACGAGCGGCCCGGACGGCGCGCCCGGAGACCCAGGCAGGTCACCGGGCGGAAAGTCGGGATCGGGCTCCCGAAAGGGGCGCACGGGCCCGGGCAAGGCGGGTCGCGGGTCGGCCCGCCTCGGCGAGGTCCTGGGGGCCCTGCTCAGCCAGAGACGCTATGCCCGGACCCTCGCGCTGGAGTCCTTCCGGGTCGCCTGGAGCCAGGCGGGTGGAGATCGGCTGGAGGGGCGCACACGGGTAGCGAACTTTCGGGACGGGACGCTTACAATCATGGTGGCGTCGGCTGCCCTGCGGTACGAGTTGTCCGCATTCGGAGGCGCTGACCTGTTGGCCCGTCTCAAGGCCGACCCGGCCATCCCGGACGTGCAGAAACTCGTGTTCCGGGTCGGAAACATCGAAGCATGAGCCAGACCTACGATTCCTCCTCGATCCAGGTGCTCGAGGGCCTCGAGGCCGTTCGCAAACGCCCCGCCATGTACATCGGGGACACCTCGGTCCGCGGCCTCCACCACTGTGTGTTCGAGGTCATCGACAACTCGGTCGACGAGGCGCTGGCCGGCTACTGCACCGAGATCCTGGTGACCATCCGGCGCGATGGCTCGGTGTCGGTCACCGACGATGGGCGTGGCATCCCGGTCGACGTGCACCCGACCGAGGGCGTCCCCGCGGTCGAGGTGATCCTGTGCAAGCTCCACGCGGGCGGCAAGTTCGACAAGGACTCCTACAAGGTGTCCGGTGGCTTGCACGGCGTCGGTGTCTCGTGCGTCAACGCGCTGGCCGAGTGGCTCGAGGTCGAGATCCACCGCGACGCGAAGATCTACCGCCAGACCTTCAAGCGCGGCGTGAAGGCCAACGAGCTCGAGGCCAGCGGCACGACCGACCACACCGGCACGACGATCACCTTCAAGGCGGACGAGACGATCTTCGAGACGGTCGAGTTCAGCTTCGAGATCCTCAGCAACCGCATGCGCGAGATGGCGTTCCTGATGGGCCGCAGCGGCTTGACGCTGACCATCACCGATGAACGCAAGGAAGGCCGCTCCGAGACGTTCTGCTATCCGAACGGGCTGGTGGACTTCATCGAGTTCGTGAACGGCACCAAGGAGCCGCTCCACAACGAGATCATCTCGCTCGAGGCGCGCATGGACGATGCCGCGGGCGCTCCGGTCGAGATCGACATCGCGCTGCAGTACAACGGCGCCTACCGCGAGGACATCTACGCGTTCGTCAACAACATCAACACGACCGAGGGCGGCACGCACCTCTCGGGCTTCCGCAGCGGCCTGACGCGGGCGCTCAACACGTTCGCCAAGAAGGCCAACATCTTCAAGCCGAACGAGACCCCGCCCAGCGGCGAGGACTTCCGTGAAGGCCTGGCCGCGATCATCAGCGTCAAGCTGGCCGACCCGCAGTTCGAGAGCCAGACCAAGATCAAGCTGGGCAACCGCGAGGTCGAGGGCCTGGTGGCCTCGGCCGTGCACGACAAGATCGGGACCTTCTTCGAGGAGAACCCGAACGTCGGCAAGACCATCGTCGGGAAGGCCCTGCTGGCGGCGCGAGCACGTGAGGCCGCGCGACGCCAGCGTGACCTGGTGCGACGCAAGGGCGCGCTGGCCAGCGGCAACCTGCCCGGCAAGCTGGCCGACTGCCAGTCCAAGCTGCGCGACGAGACCGAACTGTACGTGGTGGAGGGCGACTCGGCGGGCGGCACCGCGAAGATGGCACGCGACCGCCACTACCAGGCGATCCTCCCACTGCGCGGCAAGATCCTCAACGTCGAGAAGGCGCGCCTCGACAAGATGCTGAACCACGAGGAGATCCAGGTGCTGATCCAGGCCCTGGGCACCGGGTTCGGCGAAGGCGACTTCGACCTCGAGAAGCTGCGCTACGGCAAGATCATCATCATGACGGACGCGGACGTGGACGGATCGCACATCCGCACGCTGCTGCTCACGTTCCTGTTCCGGCAGATGCCGGAGCTCGTGCGCCAAGGACACGTCTACATCGCCGCGCCGCCGCTCTACAAGGTCACGCACAAGCGCAAGCAGCGCTACGTGATCGATGAGCGCGAGCTGCGACGGGCCTTGCTCACCATCGGCGCCGAGCGCCTGACGCTCACGGTGTCGGCCGACGGCCGCACCATCGCGGGCGAGGAGCTCGGAGGCCTGGCCAAGCTCCTCGCGCGCCTCGGTTCGGTCGATGCCCGCCTGCGCGATTCGTACGCGGACCTCGGGCTCTCCGAGTACCTGACGGGAGGGCGTCCGCGCTTCGTCACCGTCGACGAGACCGGCACACGACACACCTTCCCGGATCGCGCGTCGATGCAGACCTGGTTCGACGGCGAGCGGATCGAGCCACGGGTCTACGAGATCCATGAGGACGAGGCCATCACCAACGCCTGCGAGCCGCTGGCCCTGTTCGGGCTCGGTGAACAGGACATCACCGGCGATGGCCGGGCCGACCGCTTCGTGGTCCAGATGGACGGGCAGGAGCCGGCCGGGCAGGCCGACCTGATGGCGGTGCTCGAGTCGCTGCGCCAGGCAGGCGAGGCCGACGTCGACATCCAGCGGTACAAGGGCCTGGGCGAGATGAACGCCGACCAGCTCTGGGAATCGACGATGAACCCCGAGACCCGGACCCTGCACCTGGTGAAGCTCGAGGACGAGGTCGAGGCCGATCACCTCTTCAGCGTGCTGATGGGGCCGGGGGTCGAGCCGCGCCGCGCGTTCATCGAGCGCCACGCCCTCGAGGTCCGCAACCTCGACATCTGAGCGGCGCGTCGGCCAGGCGCCTACGGCGTCGCGCGGGGCTCGCCCACGTCGTCGTCAGTGCCGCCGTCACCCTCGTCCGCGCTGTCACCGGCGCTGTCACTGGCGCTGTCACTGGCGCTGTCACGAGCGTCGGCTTCGGTCCCGTCGCGTCGAGGCCCGCCGGCGGCCTCCGGTGCTGCGTCGCCGGCCGGCGGCAAGCCGGGGTCGTGGGGGGGCTCGGCGTCGTGCGCGCTCCCCGGCTTCGGGGCTTCGTCCTCGCGCCGGGTCGGGGCGACGAGCGACTCGCCGTCGCGGGCGGCGTCCTCGAGGTCCCGCTTGATCCGGGCCGGGACGTCGCGCAGCTCCGCCGGCGTGTCGACGTAGCGGCGCAGGTCGTCGACAGTGGAACGCAGGCGCCCGACCAGCCGCCCCGCCTTGCGCGCCACGTCGGGAAGATCGCCACCGAACAACATGATCGCGGCGATCACGATGAGGAACAGCTCGAGCAGGCCGATGTTCAGGATGGCGAGCGCGGACGGAGCGTTCATCGACCGTAGCGCGTCGCGATCTCGTCGAGCAGCGAGTCCTTCTCGGTGTCCTTCAGCACCGCCGGCGTGAAGCGGAGCGAGAAGGCGAAGTTGTCGTCGCTGTCCCCGTCGACGACGCTGTCGCCGCGCTCGAACTCGGCGGTGTAGTCGATGAACCAGCGGTGCGCCTTCTGACGCATGATGACGCCGGCGCGCTCCATCTCGTTCAGGACGTTGTCGCGCTGCATGAAGACCGCGCCGCTCCACTTGTCGGTCAACACCCACTGCACGCCGGCCGTGTACACGTTGAAGCTGTGCGTGGCCTTGTTCTGCGCCAGGTAGATCTCGCGCTCGGCGTCGATCGGCGTCCTGTAGCTGAGGAAGGACTGGTCGTACGCGAGCCCGTCGACAGGGTCGAGCCGGGCGCGCCAGTCGACCGTCGCGTTCTTGAGCAGCAGGTAGTCGGCGCCGGGCTTCCACTCGACGTCCACCAGGATCAGGCCCTTGGTCTCGCCGTCGCCATCGCCGTCGACGTCGTTGTCCCGGTCTTCGTGCGGGAACAGCACCCAGGCGAGGTCGGTGTCGAGGATCGTCCGGACCTCGCCGCCCTGGTGGGTCTGCAGGCGGTGTCGCAGCCCGACGCTCCAGGTCTCGAGCGGGGCGAGCGTCTCGAGGCTGTCGATGATGTTGAGGTCCATGGGCTCGAGGTTGAAGGCACCGAGGTTGTCGTACGCGATGCTCGGCTCGAGCACGTGACGGAGGCCGTCGATGTTCCAGGTGTCGCTGAAGGCCTCGTGGTCCACGCCGACCCAGGTCTGCGTGTACTCGATGCCGCCGAGCAGGGCGTGCCGGACCTCGCTGGAGCCGTGCCCATCGGTGTTGCTGAACCAGGTCAGGTCGCCGCCCGCGGTGAAGCGCAGCTGCTCCCCGTCACCGACATCGATCGGCCAGGTCAGCGTGGCGCGGCGACCTGCGCGGGTGTTCGACTGCGCCTCGGTGACGCTGTCGTCCTCGTCGGGCCGGAGCTTGGCGGTGCTGAAGATGTCGCGCATGTTCAGGATCGCGCCGCCGAGCCAGGCCTCCTTCATGGGCTCCCCGGCGATGCGCCGCTCGATCTCCGGCAGGTACTCGGTCTGCGGGAGCATGCGCTCCGAGTTCACGTCGAAGCTGTTGAGGCGCGGCTTGACGAGCAACGTCGACACGCGGTTCCCGGTCACGTCGCGGTACCAGAGGTAGGTCTCCTGCGGCTTGCCGACCTTGTACTCGCCCTCGTAGTACTCGTTGAGATAGTTGCGATCGCTGAAGTAGCTCACCTCGATGTCGAGGATCGAGAAGTCGCCCCAGCCCGAGCGGTCCAGCCAGGTGCGGTGCTGCAGGTTGAAACGGCCGCGCGTGTGGTCGGTGATCGGGGTCTCGAGGTCGTCCTCGTCAGCCGAGTCGTTGATGTACGAGCCGAAGACCGTGCCCTTGAAGTTCGGACCGCGGTACGTGAACTTGGGCTGGAGGAACAGGCCGCGGGCGCTGTAGAGCCCGACTTCCAGCTCCCACTCGCCCTTGATCTTGCCGTCGTACCCGAGCAGGCCGGCCACGCCGCCGAGCAGCTCGTCGGCCTCGGCGCCCCAGACCGTGGTCAGCTCGGTGCCGAAGCTCGACGAGGACCCGAAGTCGACCTTCTTCAGCAGCAGGCTGGGGTCGTCCAGGTTGATGTCGATGCCGGGCCACCAGAGGATCGGCGTGTCGGACACGCGCCCCGTGTTGCTGGCGGTCGAGAGGATGCGGCCCTCTTCGGTGGGGGTGATGCGCCCATGGGCGGTCTCGATGTGCCAGTGGGCGTGGCCGTAGTCACAGGTCGTGTACTGCAGGCCCTGCAGGACGCGGACCCCGTCGGCCAGCTTGCGCATGCGGTCGAAGCGCACGACCACGGGCTCGGAGTCGTCGCTCAGCATCTGCAGCCGGCCCTCGAGCACCGTGACCACGCCGTCGGAGTTGTCGACGTGCAGCGCCATCGCGCCGGCGAGGCGCTCGTCGCCCTCCTCCATGCCGACGTGCCCCTCGAGGTACAGCTCGCGGAGGCGTGAACCGGGCACGATCATGCTGCTGTCGGTGGCCGGCGTCTCCGGCGACTCGCCCGCGACCGCCTTGTCGACCACGACCACCAACGTGTCACCGACCATGCGCTGCGGCCCGCGCGTGACCTCGACGTCGCCGAGGAAGACGAGCACCTGGGCGTCGCCGTCCGGAAACCCGAACAGGTTGTCGGACCACCGGATGACGATCTCGTCGGCGCCGGCCTCGGCG
>JAJDER010000017.1 GCA_029259725.1 Planctomycetota bacterium
GACGACGCCGTGGGCATGGGCGCGGGCGTCTTGGCCCTGCTCCTGGTCGTCGTGCGTCGGGACGCCATGGCCGCGGCGGGCCGCGAGCTGGTCGCCGCGCGTTTCAGTGTCGAGCGCATGGTCGCCGAGACGCTGGCCTACTACGACCAGTTGCTCGGCGGCGCCTGCGCCCCGCGCCCGCAGCCGCTGGAGGCGCTGACCTCGTGACCACCGCGCACTCCGCCACCGCCGCGGTTTCCGCCGCCGCCACGGCCGGCGCCACCGCCGCTGCCACGGACCTGGCCATCCGCGTCAGCGCGCTGTCCAAGACCTACCCGGTGTACGACCGGCCGCTCGACGCGCTGCTGGAGATCGTCACCGGCCGCCGCCGGCACACCGACTTCCACGCCCTGCGCGGCGTGGACTTCGAGGTGCGTCGTGGCGAGCGCATCGGCATCGTCGGCGCCAACGGCGCGGGCAAGTCCACGCTGCTCAAGATCCTCTCGGGGACCGTGGACCACACCGGCGGGAGCTTCGACGTCACCGGTCGACTGCGCGCCGTGCTGGAGCTGGGCACCGGCTTCCACGAGGAGTCCACCGGCCGCGAGAACATCGAGATGGGCGGCCTGTGCATGGGCTACGGCCGTCGTGAGCTGGCCGAGCGCGCCGACTGGATCATCGACTTCGCCGAGCTGCGCGGGGTCATCGAGCGCCCGCTGCGCACCTACAGCAGCGGCATGAAGTCGCGGCTGATGTACGCCGTCGCGTTCTGCCTGCCGGTCGAGATCATGATCGTCGACGAGGCGCTCTCGACCGGCGACGGCAACTTCGTGCGCAAGTGCACCCAGCACATCGTGGACATGTGCAGCCACGGCACGACGGCGCTGGTGGTCTCGCACAACCTGTACTTCCTGGAGCGGCTCTGCGACCGCGTGATCTACCTGCGGGACGGAGAGGTCGTGGCCGACGGCGATTCGCTGGAGGTCTGCAAGCTCTACGAGGCGGATCTGGGGCGAGCCTTCGTGGCGTCCGAGGGCTCGGGCTTCGTGCGCGGCGCCGTGAACACGTCGGAGGTCGCCGGCGCCGCTCCACCGGGGACCGCAGCGACCGTCACGCCCGTGCGTGCCGCCGATCCCACGCGCCCCGCGCCGGGGTCCCGCGGGCCCAACGGTCCCGGCGAGATCCTCTCGGCCGAGGGGACCTGGACCCCGATGGACTTCTCCGGCGCCGAGCCCGTGCGTCACCTCCAACTGGTGCGCCTGCTCGAGACGTCGATGCTCGACGCCGACGGCCGCGTGATCACCGAGGCGTGCATCGGCCAGGACATCCGGTTCCGCTTCGTGATCGAGAGCCGCGTGCGCAAGCCGGACTGCCACGTCGGCATCATGATCTGGCACGCGCGCGACGAGCATGTGGCCACCACGACGAACATCTGCGCCCTCGACGACGGAGGCCGCCCCGACCCGCTGCGCGTGGATCTGCGCGAGGGTGTGTGGTCGCTCGAGGTCGCGCTGCCGGCCCAGCGTCTCGGCGCCGGCCACTACTGGCTCAAGCTCGGCGTGCACCCCGGCTGGGAGCACTTCAGCGACGACGACCAGTTCTGCGCCGAGATGCGCTGCCTGGCCTTCAGCATCATCCGCGAGGATCATGTGCAGGACGTGTACTACGAGCCGACCTCGCGCTGGGAGACTCCGGTGCTGCTGCGGCCGCTGGACCCGGTGGTACCGGCGCCGCCGGTGCGCGCAGCGGCCGAGCCGCTCGTCACCGACGACGCCCCCTCGACCGATGCAGGAGGAGCGACCTGATGGAGGTCGTGCCCGTCAACTTCCGCCAGCAGGATGCCAGCCCCGAGGCGCTGTCCCGGGACGTGGACTACGCCCTGCAGATCGCGGACTTCTACGTCGGCGCCCTGCCCGACGGCGCGCGCGCGCTGATCGGCAAGCGCGTGCTCGAGATCGGTCCCGGCTACTCGCTCGGCACGGCGGTCCTGCTCGCCTGCCACGGCGCCGAGGTGACCGTGGCGGACCGGTTCCTCGCGCCCTGGGACCCGTCCTATCACAGCCGGTTCTACGCGGCGCTGCTCGACCGCCTGCGCACCGAGCGCACGGCCCTGTCGCCGGAGCCGGTGTTGCAACTGCTCGAGGCCGAGGCCTTCGTCGAGCCCGCCCTGCGCGGCCTCGCGCGCGGCAGCGAGGAACTCGACGAGGTCGAGGACGGTGCCTTCGACCTGCTGCTCAGCAACGCGGTGCTCGAACACGTGCAGGACGTCCCGGCGACGCTGGCCAACATGGCGCGCATCACCAAGGCCGGCGGCCTGGGCATCCACCAGGTGGACTTCCGCGACCACCGCGACTTCGACCGTCCGCTGGAGTTCCTGACCCTCGACGGCAAGGCGTTCCGGGCGATGTTCACCGAGCGTCACGGCGAGTGCGGCAATCGCGTGCGCCACCTGGAGATGGGGCGGCAGTGGTCGGGCTGCGGTTTCGACGTGCTGCGCTTCATCGACAACATGCACGCCGACGACGCCTACCTGGACGACGTGACCCCGCGCCTCGAACCGGTCTTCGCGGGCATGACGCGCTCGGACCTCTCGGTCATCAGCGGCTGCTTCGTGGTGCGGCGCAAGCTGACCGCCGGACCCGAGTTCCCGACCGAGACCGACAACGCCCAGACCCTGGCGCACAGTCGCACGCGCTACGCCTTCGCCGCGCAACACGTCGACGGCAAGGTGGTGCTCGACGCGGGCTGCGGCGCCGGCCTGGGGAGCCGCTTCCTGCGCGCGTCGGGCGCGGCCAAGGTGGTCGGTCTGGACGTCCGGCCCGAGGCGCTCGACCTGGCGCGCGCCGCGGACACGGGCCATCGCGGCGACTACCGCGAGTGGGATCTGGAGCAGGGCCTGCCCTTCGAGGACGGCAGCTTCGACATGGTCGTCGCGCTCGAGATCCTCGAGCACGTCGAGAACCAGCAGCAACTCATCGACGAGCTGCGCCGCGTGCTGCGCCCCGACGGGCTCGCGCTGGTCTCGGTGCCGAACAAGCCCTTCGAGGAGTTCTGGGACGAGATGGCCGGCGAGACCAACCCGTACCACGTGCACGTCCCGACCTTCGAGGAGTTCGTGGAGCTGCTGTCGGGCTTCGGCTGGGTGGATTTCTTCGGGCAGGTGGACGTGGCCGCGTCGGTGGTCCTGCCCCTGGATGGCGACGAGGGCCGCCCGACGCGCGGCCGCATCGACCTGCCCTCCGGCGCGCCGGTGACCGACCAGGGCACGTACAGCATCGTGGCCGTGTGTCGACCGTCGCGTGGCACGACCGCGATGGGCCCGCCGCACGCCTACGGGTTCGGCAACTACCAGGCGGCGTTCGGCGGTGCCGTGGCGAGCAACCAGGCCCTGGCCGAATCGCTGCAGGACACGCGCTACGAGCACTTCATCGCGCAGAACCGCCTGCGCTGGCAGGAGCTCGACCAGGACGCCGAGCCCTAGCCTGGACTTCTCACCGGCTTCTGCTGCGGAATCACCAGGACCTCCATGGCTGCGTCGAGCGGCGCGGTCGATGCTCGACGGGGTGTGCACCCCGCCTCCGCGTCGACCACGCCGCTGCTCCTTGCCACGAAGGCCC
>JAJDER010000161.1 GCA_029259725.1 Planctomycetota bacterium
CCTTCATGCTCGGCGGTTCCTTTCGCGGTCTCGTCGTGCCGCGGGCGGCGCGACGGTGTTCGGAGCGACGGTGTTCGGCTCGATGGGGTTCGGCCCGATGAGGTTCGGCCCGATGGGGTTCGGCTCGACAGTGTCCGGCGCGACAGTGTCCGGCTCGACGATGTTATGCGAGAGCGGCGCGCCCGCCCAAGGGGGCAGACGGCCGGGGCGACCCGTTGTTTCGGGTTGCCGGGGCCTTGATGCGAACGCGTCGCACGGCCGCGGAGATCGGATCGCATGACGCACCCGGCCGCGCTCCCGCCGGAAGTGCTGTGGACGCAGGTGAAGGCGTCACGTCGCAAGGCCTCCGGACCCGGCGGTCAACATCGCAACAAGACCGAGACGGCCGTGAAGCTGATCCACGAGCCGACGGGCGTTTTTTCCGAGGCCACCGAGCGCCGCTCGCTGGAGCAGAACCGCAAGGTCGCGCTGTGGCGGCTGCGGCTGGCGCTCGCGCTGGAGCACCGCGAGGCCTGGAGCGGGGAGCCGAGCGAGCTGTGGCGGCGGCGCACCGGCGGCGGATCCCTGCGCGTGAACGAGACCCACGACGACGTGCCGCCGCTGCTGGCCGAGGCGCTCGATGCGCTGGTGGTGGCGGGCGACGACCCGGGCGAGGCCGCGGAGTTGCTGGGCGTGTCGCGCACGCGGTTCCTGCGCGTGCTGAAGCTGGAGCGGCGCGCGTTCGCGGCGTTGAACGATCGGCGGCGGGCGCGGGGGGAGCGGGTGTTGGGGTAGGGGGAGCGCACTCAGTCCGCGTGGGTCGCGGTCTTGAGGCGACGCGCAAGCAGCAGTGAGGCGGCGCCGGCCAGCAAGAAGACACCGCCGAGGACCTCGATCCAGGTGGCGAAGGCGGCCATCTCGGGCTCGTGGTCGGACACGATCATGCCGCCGATCACGAAGCTGCCGCCGGCCAGGGCATAGACGCCGCCATTCACGGCGAGCACGCCGGGAGTCTGCCGCAATGCGCCCGTCGCGCCCCGCCCGTGTGCCTCCGCGGAGTCCAGGAGCGCGTCGAGGCGCAGAGCGATCTCCGCGCACGGCCCGGCGCAGGTGAGGCCGTGACCGTCGTCGGTGGCGCATTCCTCACAAAGGGCGCGCCCGCAGGCGCGACAGAGGCCGCGGCCGGCGACGGATTCATGGACGAAGCACATCATGAGGCGACAGCGTAGCAGAGGGCGTCGGGCGGAGCCGCCGCGCCCAAAGATCCGTCAGCCGCTGCCGAGCAGGGCGATCACCTCGGCCACGCTGAGCACCGTCTGCCCGTACCCCGCGCCCACGTACAGTCCGATCTGCGCCACGAGCGCGTAGGCCACGGCGAGCTGCGCCAGCGCCAGCCCCGCGATGGTGAGCTGGCTGATGCTGACCACGCCGAGCCCGAACTGCGAGATGGTCACGAAGCTGCAGGCGAACTGCCCGATGGCGATCACGCCCACCGCGGGCACCGGACGTGCAGCAGCGGCAGCGCGCCGAGCCTCGCCGCCGAGCGGTACTCGAAGCCCACCGCGTCCGCGTCCTGGCGTGCGGGACGGGGCGCGCCGCAGTTCGGGCAGGCGTGCGCGTCCTCGGCAACCTCGTGGCGGCATGCGCGGCAGGGCTTCATGAGCGTGCTCCTCGCAGCGACGTCGTCAGCGCCTTCGTCATGAACACGCTGTTCGGGTCCTCGTGGTAGTCCGCGAACGGACCGCACTCCTCGAAGCCGTAGCGCTTGTAGAGCGTGCGGGCGGGAATGAACTCGACCTGGGAACCGGTCTCCAGACTCAACCGGCGATACCCCCGCACGCGCGCGGCGTCGAGCATGTGCTCAAGCAGCTTCGCGGCCACGCCCCGGCGCAGGTGCGCCTCGGCCGTCTTCATCGACTTGACCTCGGCGTGCGTGTCGCTGAGTTCCTTGAGCGCGCCGCAGCCCGCCAGCTCGCTGCCGTGCCAGACGCACCAGACGGTCGCGTCGGGCTTGCGCAACTCGTCGACGTCGAGCGCGTGGCAGCTCTCGGGGGGCGAGATCGTCGCCATGCTGTCCAGGTGTTCCTGCAGCAGGACGGCGATCTCGGGGCCGCCCAGGTCGTCGACGCGGATCTCGTAGCCGTCTTCCATCGTTCGCGCCCTTGCGTGATCCCGCACGAACCACGCACGGAAGCGCCCCTGCGGCGGACCCTCGCGGTCCATGCCGCCCTCGAAACCCTCTTATCGCAGGCCGTGGGCGGCGGTGGCAACCACCTCCTCGCGCGTGAGTGGCAGCTCAGCTCTCGCGTACTCGGGGATCGATTCTGCGATGGCCGTTGTCGAAGACGAAGGCGACCTTCCGCCCCCAGGGGTGATCGAGCTCCTCGCCGACGCGCGCTTCCGGGTCCACGCCCAGCACCACCCGACGCCAGAAGGCGATGGCGCGGGCGTGGGCCGGGTAGGTCACGATCTCCCAGCGGCCGCGGTGGCGCTCGAAGCCCAGCCGCGCGGCCTGCTCGGCGACGCCGGCGCCGCGGTACGCGTGCAGCACGAAGAACTCGTGCACGACGAAGTCCGCGTCGATGCCCGCGGGCAGGCGCGACCTCGCCGCCACCAGGTTGAAGCCCGCAGGTTCTCCGTCGACGCGGATCAGGTAGGGGAACAGCGCGGCCGGCTCACGCCACCAGGCGGCCAGGGTCTCGCCGTGCTGCGCGAGGGTGGTGACCTCGTCGCCGACGCCGAAGAGGCCGTGGCGATTGGGCCGCGCCAGCTCGGGGTCGAACGCCGACACGTCGTGCTGGTAGAGCGGATAGAGGTTCCGGATGACGTGGGCGTCGGCGGCGGTGGAGAGGGTGAGTTCGATGTTCGTCATCGTGGGGGCGCCGGCTACTCCCGCCCCAGACCTGCGCTGATGCGGAACACGTGCCCGTCCGGATGGCGGACGTGCATCTCGCGGACGTTCCAGGGCATGTCGGTCGGCGGCCAGGTGACGTCGAGGCCCTGCTCGAGGCAGTGCCGGTGGATCGCGTCGACGTCCTCCACCCAGATCGACATCCACACGCCCCTGTCCGCGGCCTCGTCGCCGTCGTCGCCGAACGTGCTCGTGTTGGCACCCTTGCCCCGGCCGCCCTGAGCGTCCGCGCAGAGGAAGATCTGGCAGTCTCCGGAGCAGACACCGCCGAAGGTGGCAGGGCTGTTCCAGTCCCAACTCTTCTCCCAACCGAGCTGCTCGAACCAGGCGAAGCTCTGCTGGATGTCCGACACGTTGAGGATCGGCGTGAGGCCTTTCGCTTGCATGGAAGTGTCCTCCTGTTTCCGCGTGCAGCATACGCATGGGAGCGGTGGGCGTCGTCGCCCCGCGCCCCGCGCCAACCCCTAGTCCATCACGAGTTCGAAGCTGCCCTCGTACTCCTGCTCGCGGGCGTCCGCCGGGCCGCGGGCGCGCCCGCGGGCCTTGCCGAAGTCGAAGCACTCGCCGTCCAGCCAGATCAGGTCCGAGTCGTAGATCGATCCGCTGAAACCCCGACCGTCGAGGGCGCCGTGTAGAGGGTGGGCCGCTCCCTCCGTGGAGCTGGCGGAGACGAGACTCCCGTCTCTCGTGAGCGTCACCCGATAGCGGCGCTCACCGGTTGCGATCAGGTCGCTGGCCGAGTTGTCGACGCCGCCGAGATCGCCGCCCGGCCCAGCATGCCGAGCGGGTCGGAGTCCTGGCCGGCCTGCATGGCCGTCCAGGCGTGCAGGATCATCATGAACACGAAGACCATCGCGGTCCTGGGGCTGGGCCGTGTCCTGCCGGGCGCGGTCATGCGGCCTGCTCACTCCGTGCTGCGACGAGACGATCGAGGTCGGCTGCGCCCAGCCTACGCGATGAGCGTCGCCGCTCAATCCTCGAACGGGTTGCTCTGCAGCTGCCACCACATCTCGTTCACGCCGGCGACCAGGCCGTGGAACTTGGCGTCCGTGCAGTGCGAGACGATGGCCAGGATGAACGGGTCGTCGCCGGTGGCTCCGCGCGGGGCGTCGACGACCTCCTGGAACTGGAACGCGCCCTTGATCACCGGGAAGTCCAGCAACACGCTGAACTCCGCGTCGCCGTTCGCGTCGGTGTAGAAGCCGTTGACGGCGACATCGCCGCCGGTGCCGTCGTCACCGGTGCCGAGGGCGTCGGTGAGCAGGTCGGCGTCGGGCGTGATCGGCACCAGGCCGGCCAGGTCGGACGTGTTGGCGGCCGGGGTGAAGGGCAGGCCGGTGATCGGGCTGGTCCCGTCGAGCTTGACCCACATGGTGTACCCGGCGTTGGGCATCGCGTCGGTGATCCTCAGGCGCAGGCTGGTCCGGCCCTCGAACTGCTCGATCTTGACCCGGGCCAGCGCGCGGTCGTAGGTGCCCCCGCAGAGCGTGGCGGAGGGAGCATCGAGGACCTTGACCAGGTCCACCAGGGCCGGGCCCAGGGAGGCCGGCGACGGGGCCGGCGACGAGGCGGGGGGCGCGGAGGCCGGCGCGAGCGCGGCGGCGACGGTGAGCAGGGCGATGCTGGCGACGCGGGAGGTGAGACTCATGGTGGAACTCCGGAGAAGGGGTCTGTCCGTCCATACCGGCTTCGGGTATCGCCGGTCTCAGAGCATTCGGTCGGGTCACGCCGCCAGGGCGTCACGCCGGCAGGGCGTCACGCCGCCGCGTCAGGTCGCCGCGTCAGGTCGCCGCGTCAGGGCGTCACCGCCCGCAGGGCGTTCGAGAGCGAGACGCCCTGGGTGGCCACGGCGTCCGCGATGGCGTACTGGAAGTACAGCACGGTGCCGCCCGGCACGCCGCCGGGGAGCGCGAAGGGGATGTCGATGGTCCCGAGCACGCCGGTCGTCCCCGGCGCGGTGGTGATGACCGGCACCGTCTTGAGCGTGCCGCTCTTGAACGGCGTCGGCGTCGAGGCCAGCGAGACGAACACCAGCGCCATCGCCGACGGTGCGGCGTTGTCGAGTCGCAGGGAGTTCTGCGCCAGCGCGGCGAGGGTGCCCGTGCCCGTGAGCGTCGGCAGCCCGGCCACGCCGGGGAAGGCGCAGCCGACGTCGAGCCACGGCGGGCAGCCGCCGACCAGAGCGTCGGTGATCGTCTGCTGGCCGCCCCCCGTGTTGCCGCACCACACGGCGTGCAGGCTGCCGCCGGCGGTGGCCGTGCCGATGTACTCGCCGATGCGCGTCGTCGGCGGCGGCCCGGGGAAGCGCACGGGCGCACCGAGGTCCGGGTCGAAGGGCACGTCGTTGATCGCGACGGGCGCCGAGAAGGTCAGGCCCTGGTCCGTGCTGGTGCTCGTGTACACGTCGAGCAGGAAGTTGCCCGAGCCGTTGACCGCGCCGGCGCGGTTGTCGTACCAGACCACGACGATGCAGCCGGACTGCTTGTCGATCGCGGCGGTGGGGAACAGCTGGAAGCTCTCGGCGGGGCCGGCGTCGACGAGGATCGGCGCCCCCCAGGTGAGACCGTCGTCGGTGGAGCGCGCGATGAACACGTCGGCGTCGTCGCCGCTGCCGTGCACGTCGTCGGGGTCGTCGACGGCCACGCAGTAGACGTGACCCGGCGTGGTCGGGTCCGCCAGCAGCCAGGCCTGCGTCGACCCCTGGCACCAGAAGGTCGCGCCCGGGATCGCGCCCGGTGAGTTCTGCACGTTGAAGGTCACGTCGGCGTCGCCGGGCGCGAAGGCCACGGTCTTCTGCGGGTAGCTGACGCCGCCGTCGGTGGAGCGCGCCACGAAGGTCTGGCCGCTCAGTCCGTCGGGGTTGCCGCCGCCGTCGCCGATCCCGTTGAAGACCGCTTGCGAGTGGTACGAGACGTACACGTCGCCGTTCGGCGCCACGGCGTTGTGCGCCGCCCAGACGAAACCCTCGGTCCCGGCGAGATCGGACACGGCCAGCGGCGTGGACCAGGTCACGCCGTGATCGTCGGAGTACGAGGTGAGCACTTCGGTCGGGGCGAAGAGGGGCTCCGGGAAGAGCGTCCAGGTCAGGTACAGCCGGTCGACGAAGGGGCTGTCGGGGTTGCAGTCGGCGACCAGCCACTGCTTGTCGTGGAAGTCACCGAGGTCCGCGGTCGACGTGACCGCGAAGGGGCCGGCGATGAGGTCGCCGGTGACGGGGTCGAGTTCGCTCACGAACAGGTCGAAGCCGAAGGTGGCGCCCAGGTAGGTCCAGAACAGGCGCCCGGTGCTGTCGAAGGCGAGCACCGGGTCGCCGTTCGGGAAGTAGGGGCCCGGCGTGACGGCCGCGGTCTCCGCCGTCCAGGTCGCCCCGCCGTCGGTCGACACGCGCGCGGTGAAGAGCGAGGCCATGGCGATGTTGAAGGGGTCGAGCGGGTTGATCGCGATCGCCGGCTCGTTGGTCCCGCCCAGGGCCACGTCCACGCCGTCGGCCGCCGCAGCGGACACGGGCAGGCCGTCAACCGCGAGCAGCCGCGGCGACGGTGTCCGGCCGAGTCCCGAGGGCGCGCCCCCCTGGGCCGCGGCGGGTGTCGCGAGCAGCGTGCTCGACAGCGTGATGCCGACCGCGACACACAGCGCGATCTCCAGGCGTGATCCCGACATGGCGACTCCTCCTCAGGTTCTTTCTCGACCGATGGTACGCGAGGATTCCGCAGCGCGGGATCTGCTGCGTATCATCCGCGCCATGCCCCACCCCGCCTGGCCCCTCGCTCCCGAAGTCACCTTCCTCAACCACGGCTCCTTCGGCTCGTGTCCGTTGGCCGTGCTCGAGGAACAGGACCGCCTGCGCCGGCAGCTCGAAGCGCAGCCCGTGCGCTTCTTCGTGCGCGAGCTCGAGGACCGCCTCGACGCGGTGCGCGAAGCCCTCGCCGGGTTCGTCCACGCCCGCGCGGCCGGCTTCGTCTTCGTGCCCAACGCGACCACCGGCGTCAACGCGGTGGTGCGGAGCCTGGGCTTCGCGCCGGGCGACGAGCTCATCGCCACCGACCACACCTACAACGCCTGCGGCAACGTGATCGACGCGATCGCGGCGCGCGACGGCGCCCGGGTGGTCGTGGTCCCGATCCCGTTCCCGATCGCCGACGCGAGCGAGGTCGAGGCCGCCTTCCTCGCCGCGGTCACCGAACGCACCCGCTTCGCGCTGCTGGACCACGTCACCAGCCCGACCGGCCTGGTGCTCCCGGTCGAGCGCCTCGTCCCGGCCCTGCGCGCGCGCGGGATCACGGTCATGGTCGACGGCGCCCACGCGCCCGGCATGCTGCCCGTGGATCTCGAGGCGCTCGGCGCCGACGCCTACACGGCCAACGCGCACAAGTGGATCTGCGCGCCGAAGGGCGCCGCGTTCCTGCACGTGAGCGAAGCCCTCGAAGAGATCGTGCGCCCGGTGGTCATCTCCCACGGTGCCAACGCGACGCGCACCGACCGCAGCCGCTACCAGGTCGAGTTCGACTGGGTCGGCACCGACGACCCGACCGCCGTGCTCTCGATCCCGACGGCGTTGGCCACGCTGGAGTCCATGCACCCCGACGGCTGGGACGGGATCCGCGCCGCGAACCACGCGCTGGCCCTGGCCGCCCGCGACCTGATCTGCGAGGCCTTCGACGTCCCGGTCCCCGCGCCCGACGACATGCTCGGGTCCATGGCCGCCGTGCCCCTGCCCGACGGCCCGCTCGAGCACCTCGACAGCGCCCTGGCCACGACCGCGCTCCAGGACGCCCTCTACGAGCGCCACCGGGTCGAGGTGCCGATCGTTCCCTGGCCGAGGTCACCGAAGCGCCTCGTGCGCGTGTCGGCCCAGCGGTACAACGACATCGACGACTACCGCAAGCTGGTGCACGCGCTGCGCGAGGAGCTCGCCCGCGAGCGGCGGTGACGCGCGACGAGGGCAGGGGAGAGACCATGACCGACGCCGGAAAGATGCGCGCGCTGCGCGACGACGCCGACCTGGAGGCGCTGGCGGGCCTCATGGCGTCCGGCTTCGGGAGCAGTCTCGAGGACTCCCGGAAGTGGATCGAGAAGAACGGGCGCGGCGGATTCCGACTGCTCGACCTTGAGGGTGGCGCTACGGGCGACGGCGGGCTGGCCGCGTGCGTCGGCATCCTGCCCATGGGCCAGTTCTTCGGCGGGCGCCCGGTGAAGTCGGCCGGCATCGCTGCGGTGACGGTGGCGCCGGCCCACCGCGGTCGGGGCCACGCCCTGTCGCTCATGCAGCAGACCCTGGTCGAGTTGCGCGGGCAGGGCTGCGCGGTCTCGTCGCTGTTTCCGGCCACCTGGCACCTCTACCGGCGCTGCGGCTACGAACTGGCGGGAGCGCGCAACAAGATCGACGTGGCCGTGCATCGCATGCCGCGCGGGAATCGCGACCGCCCGGCCCGCTCCGAGCACCCCGGCGACGACGAGGCCGTGCGCGCCTGCTACCGCGAGCTGGCCCGGGAGCGTCCCGGCTGGATCGACCGCAGCGACGTCTTCTGGATGCGCATCCGCACCTTCCGGGACGAGCCCCTGCATCGGATCGTGATCCCCGGCGAGGACGGGGGCATCGACGGGTACGCCTACTTCCGGCTCGTGGACCGCCCCGACGGCTTCGGCTTCTACGACCTGTCCCTGTCCGACGTGCAGGCTGCCACCGAGGCGGCCACCGAGCGCCTGTTCGCGCTGATCCACGACCACGCATCGCTGGCCGGGGAGGTGCGCTTCTTCGGCGGCTGCGATCACCCGCTCATCGCGCGGCTGCCCGATCGCTACTACAAGCTGACGCTGATGGACCACTGGATGCTGCGCATCCTGGATGTCGAGGCGGCGCTCGCCACCCGCGGCTGGGCCCCGGGCCGCGCCGGCGAGGTGCACCTGCGCGTCAACGACCCGCTGTTCGAGCAGAACTCGGGCGACTGGCGGCTCATCGTCGAGGGCGGGCAGGCCCAGGTGCAGCGCGGCGGCACCGGCGCGCTGCGGCTCGACATCCGCGGCCTCGCCGGTCTCTACACCGGCCACCTGGACGTCGCGGTCCTCGCGGGCCTCGGACTGCTCGAAGGTGACGAGACCCAGGCCGCGCTGTTCGAGTCGCTCTGCGCCGGGCGGCCCTGCTCGATGGTCGACGCCTTCTGAGCCACGCCGGTCCGCGCCGGTCCGCGCCGGTCCGCGCCGAGCCGCGGTGATCCGCGGTGATCCGCGGTGATCCGCGGACGAACCCGGGCGCGCGAGATCCGGTCGGTCGGTAACCTGCCGCGATGAGCTTCGTCACGCATCTCGAGTCGGCCCTCGACGGGACCCGATTGCCTGCGCGCACGCTGCAGACGCTCCACGAGGGGCGCCCGCTGTGGGTGCGCTACGACCTCGATGCGGTGGCCGGCGCCGTCGACCGCGATGCGCTCGTGCAGCGTGAACCGACCCTGTGGCGCTATCGGGAGCTGTTGCCGGTCGACGACGACGAAGCGATCACGAGTCTCGGGGAGGGCCTGAGCCCGTTGCTGCCGGCGCCCCGGCTGGGGGCGGCGCTGGGCGTGCCGCGCCTGCTGATCAAGGACGAGTCGCAACTGCCGACGGGCTCCTTCAAGGCGCGGGGCATGGCCCTGGCCGTGTCGATGGCGCGGCAGCTGGGGGTGGAGCGGGTGGCCGTGCCCACGGCCGGGAACGCCGGCGGGGCGCTGGCGGCCTACGCCGCCCGGGCGGGCATGGACTGCGTGGTGCTCATGCCCGAGGACACGCCGCTGGTGAACAAGCTGGAGGCGGTGCTCTTCGGCGCGCGGGCCTTCCTGGTGGACGGGCTGATCCACGACTGCGGCGCCGTGGTGCGCGAGGGTGTCGAGCGCTGCGGCTGGTTCGACATGTCCACGCTCAAGGAGCCCTATCGCATCGAGGGCAAGAAGACCATGGGGCTGGAGCTGGCCGAGCAGCTCGGTTGGCGCCTGCCGGACGCGATCCTCTATCCCACGGGCGGCGGCACCGGCTTGATCGGCATGTCGAAGGCCTTCGAGGAGCTCGGGGCGATCGGCTGGCTCGAAGGGCGGACGCGTCCGCGCTTCTACTCGTGCCAGTCCTCGGGGTGTTCACCGATCGCGACGGCGTTCGAGGCCGGCGAGCGGTTCGCGGCCCCCGCGCCCGACCCGGCGACGGTGGCCTCGGGCCTGCGCGTCCCGGTGGCGGTGGGGGACTTCATGATCCTCGACGCCGTGCGCGCGTCCGGCGGGCGCGCCATGTCGGCCGACGAGTCGCGCCTGCTCGCGACCATGGGCCACGCCGCGCGGCTGGAGGGCATCTCGATCTGCCCCGAGACGGCGGCGTGCCTGCTCGTGCTCGAGCAGTTGGTCGCGGAAGGGGAGCTCGACGCCGAGCAGCAGGTCGTCGTCTTCAACACCGGCGCGGCGCAGAAGTACGTCGAGTGTCTGGAGGTGGAATTGCCGCGGCTGAGTCGAGCGTCCCCGGACTGGGATCTGCTCGCCGGCTGACCCCCGGTGTCGCTGTCCTCCTCGGCGCCACGGCGTGTCGTCACCGCCGCGACGGGGTGTCCTCCCCACGACGTCGAGTCCGAATCGGTCCCGGCGCGCCCCGACGCGCCCCGGGGGCGGCGGCCGTGCCCTGCGGGGCAGGCGCCGAGAAACAACGGTTTCGTGTCGGAATTCGGCATGAAAGCGGGACAGCGCGTTGTCGGCCTCGCCGAACACGGCGGGCCGGAGCGTCGCGACGGGAGGACCGGACGAGAATCCCGGGATCAGCCCTCAAGAACGCGCTCCCCTCGGCCCGAAGAAGGGAGCGGCGACTGTCGCGCCCAGCATGACAGATGTTTCGCCGGAGTCTGGTGGGCCGAGGACCTGCCACCGACGAAGCGCCGGGCGCGGTGGAAGTTGAGGGGCACGGGATGGATGGACATGCAACGGGATGAAAAAGAGACCGCACCATCTGAGTGCCCCGGCGACGCTCGCGTCCCGGCCGCTGACCGCGCGACACGCGGGGGCTGAGGTCCGCCTTCCCGGGATCCGCCCTGCCTGCGTCCGTCAGCCCGTCGCCGGCTTCACCGTGGCCGAGGTCCTCCTCGCCGCGACGATCGGAGCCCTGCTGCTGATGGCCCTGGCCGAGGGCGCGGCGATGTTCTCGACCAACCTGCAGGATCTGAGGCAGGAGACCGAGAACGACCTGGACCGCGTCCTCTTCACCCTCGGCGACGAGGCGCGCTACGCCTGGTTGGCCGAGACGCCCAACACGCGCGAGCTGATGCTGACCGACCCCGAGGGCAGGCAGACCCGCTACCAGTTCAGCCAGGGCGACCTGCGCGTCACGCGTCCCGATGGATCGACGGGAGTGCTGCTGTCGGGTCTGACCAAGGTCGCCTTCACGACCGAGACCGTGCAGCGACTGCGCGAGGATGCCCCACGGGTGCGCAAGACCACCTGGGAGCAGTCGAACGAGCCGCTCGGGTTGCCCGTGGCCCACGTCATCGAAGCGGGTGACGGGGTGGCGCTGGGCTTCACGATCGCATCGGCCGCCCCCATCAACGGCCCCGTGGCCGGCGTCGATGAGCAGGTCGTCTCAGCCACGGCCGACACGCTCAACATCGCGCTGGCCTCGACGGGTTCGGGAGGCGGCAAGCTCGTGGTGGACCTGCACCGCGCCCGGGCGCCAGGCGACGCACGCCCGGTGGGCCTGCCCCTCGACACGATCAAGCTCCCCCTCGGTGCCCTGCCGTACACGCCCGAGATCGTGCCGCTCGGCGATGACGACGACGGTGGCAGTGGCTCCGGCGGCATGGGTTCGGGCGGCATGGGCGGTGGCATGGGTTCGGGTGGCATGGGCGGTGGCATGGGCGGTGGCATGGGC
>JAJDER010000162.1 GCA_029259725.1 Planctomycetota bacterium
GTTCGAAGAAGAAGTAGAAGAAGAACAGGTCGAGGCTGAGGAAGACCCCGAACACTCCGGCCACCAGCGCGTGCAGCAGGATGTAGAAGTCCTTCGTGCGTGAGCCGATGTAGCAGCTCACCAGCCCGCCCGCGGTGTAGACGATGGCGGTCAGCAGGCACATGGCCACGCTGATCCCGTCCACGCCCACCTGGTGCGCGATCCCGAGCTGCGGCACCCAGGCGGTGCGGTACCGGAACTGGAAGCCCGCCTCCGCCTGGTCGTAGTTGAAGAACAGCCAGATCGACAGGACCAGCGTCAGCAGCGCGCCCGCGCAGGACACCAACCGGATCAGTGACTTGTTGTCGGCCGGGAGAAGGAACAGTCCCACCGTCGCCGCGATCGGGATCAGCAGCAGCAGGTTGAGGACGTGTGTCTCGAGGAAGCCCATCAGAGGTTCAACGCCAACAGGGCGGCAACGCCCGCGAGGAAGAGGAGCACGTAGGCCCGCACCGATCCGGTCTGGTAGCGGGCGACGAGCGCGCCGGTCGCGCGCGTGGTCCAGGCGGCGCCGTTCACGACCACACCGATGATCAGGCGCTTGTCGACGAACTCACACAGCCGCGCGAAATTCTGCTGGATCGACGTGACGATCCACTCGTAGAGGTTGTCGACGTACCAGCGGTTCTCGAACAGCCGGTACACCGGGCCCAGCGCCGCCTTGACCTTGTCCGGGTCGATCAGGCCCTTGCTGAACGCGGCCCAGGCCGCGCCGGCACCGAGCAGCACGATCAGGAGCGAGTTGGCGACGGTGCTGAAGGTGAACTCGATCGGCTCGAAGACCGCCGCGTCCGCCGGGTGCGCGATCGAGCGGAAGAACTCCATCGACTCCGCGGGCAGCACGATCGAGCCCGAGAGGACCGCGAGGACCACGAGCACGACCATGGGCATGGTCATCGTGGCGGGCGACTCGTGCGGGTGGCCGTGGCCACGCGGCTGGCCGAAGAAGGTCAGGATCACGCAGCGGAACATGTAGTAGGCGGTGAGCACCGCGGTGATCGTCGGCAGCACCGTGGTCAGCACGGCCACGAACATGTTGTCGGTGGCGTAGGCCGGCGCGTGGTGCGTCAGGTGCAGGATGCCGTCCTTGCTCCAGAAACCCGACAGGGGCGGCACGCCGCACAGCGCCAGGGTGGACAGCATGAAGGTCCAGAAGGTGACCGGCATCGCCTTGCGCAGGCCGCCCATCTCGCGGATGTCATTGGTGTGGACCGAGTGGATCACCGAACCGGCGCCGAGGAACAGGCAGGCCTTGAAGAAGGCGTGGTTGGTGAGGTGGAACATGGCCACGTCGGGGCCGCCCAGGCCGATGGCCAGGGTCATGTAGCCGAGCTGCGACAGGGTCGAGAAGGCCAGGATGCGCTTGATGTCGAACTGCGCCGTGGCGATCGTCGCCGCGAAGAACGCGGTGAAGCCGCCCATGCAGGCCACGATGGTCATGGCCGTGTCGCTGGGCAGGTAGAGGAAGAAGATCCGCACCAGCAGGAACACGCCGGCCGCGACCATGGTGGCCGCGTGGATCAGGGCCGACACGGGCGTCGGGCCCTCCATGGCGTCGGGCAGCCAGACGTGCAGCGGGAACTGCGCGCTCTTGCCCATCACGCCCATGAGCAGGAGCAGACCGGCGACCCAGAGGAAGGTCTCGTTGGTGACCGTCCAACCTTCCGCCCCACCGAGCTGGAACTGCGGGATGGCCAGGAACTCCGGTGTCAGCTTCGCGCCCATCTCGGCGAAGTTCGCCGTGCCGAACGCGTAGAAGGCGATCAGGATGCCGATCAGGAAGCCGAAGTCGCCGACGCGGTTGGTCAGGAAGGCCTTGTTGGCGGCCAGGTTCGCCGAGGGCTTCTCGAAGTAGTACCCGATCAGCAGGAAGCTGCTGACGCCGACCAGCTCCCAATGGATGAAGATCTGGAAGAAGTTGTCCGCCAGCACGATGCCGAGCATCGAGAACATGAACAGGGACAGGAAGCCGAAGAACCGGGCGAAGCCCTTGTCCCCCTGCATGTACCCCAGCGCGTAGATGTGGATCAGGCCGCCCACGCCGGTCACCACCAACAACATGATCAACGCGAGACCGTCGAGCAGGTAGCCGTAGGTGAACGTGTAGTCCCGCGTCGCAGACCAGTCGAAACTGTCCGTCAGGACCCAACCCGCACCGTGCTCGAAGCAGGCCGGGAGGTAGCTCGCCGTCACCGCGAACGCGCCCCAGACGGCGCCGAGGCTCAGCGCCGCCGAGATCTTCTGGCTGCGGTGGAGCCCGCACCCGATCAGGATCGCGGAGACCAGCGGAAACAGCAGGATCAACCAGGGGGCATTCATCGCGATGCCGTCCCTCCCTCTACCAGCGCAGGTTCGCCACGTCGTCCACGTTGACCGTGTCGAGGCGGCGGAAAAGGGCCACGGCGATGACCAGCGCAACGGCCACCTCGGCGGCGGCCACGGCGATGGTGAAGAACACGAAGACCTGCCCGTCCGGGGCGACCGTGCCGTCCGCGCCCGGGAGCATGAACTTGTTGAAGGCCACCAGGGCGAGGTTCGCGGCGTTGAGCATGATCTCGACGCCCATCAGCACCAGGATCACGTTGCGCCGCATCATCACGCCGCAGAGCCCGAGCGTGAACACGACGCCCGACAGGTACAGGTAGTGCTCGAGGCCGATCATGCGTCCTGGCTCCGGCGGGCGAGCACCACCGTGCCGAGGATCGCCGCGAGCAGGAGCAGCGACACGGCCTCGAAGGGCACCGCGTACTCGGTGAAGAGCGTCTCGGCCACCAGCGCCGGCGTGCCCTCCAGGTCGTTCGCCCGCGACTGCACCGCCGGGCCGAGGTCCGAGACGGCCTTGGACATGAGGCCGAGGAAGGTCCCGGCCGCGATGACCATCAGCGGGTTGACCTTGAGGCCCTCGAGTTCGTCGCTGCGCAGGTTGATCAGCATGATCACGAACAGGAACAGGACCATGATCGCGCCGGCGTAGACGAGCACCTCGACCACTGCGATCAGGTAGGCGTCGAGCATCACGAACAGCCCGGCCGTCGCCGCGAAGGACAGGATCATGAAGATCGCGGAGTAGACCGGGTTCCTGGCGAAGATCGTCGCCAGGGTCGCCGCGACCATGCCCCCCGCCATCAGGAAGAAGAGGAGTTGCTCCACCCTACTTGCCCTTCCACTTCTGGATCGAGTCGATGCGCGTGCCGCCGATCTCGTAGAGCTTCTGCTTGTCGTGCACCAGCTCGGCGCGCGTGGCGCCGTTGAGCTCGTACACGCCGGTCATGAAGATCGCCTCTTCGGGGCAGACCTCCTCGCAGTAGCCGCAGTAGATGCACCGCAGCATGTCGATGTAGAACTCGTCCGGGCCCTTCTCGACGTTCTCGTTCTCGGGGTCACCGATCTCGCCCGGCACGATCACGATCGCCTTGGGCGGGCAGATGAACTCGCACAGCTGGCACGAGACGCACTTCTCACGTCCCTCCTGGTCCTTCACCAGCCCCGGCGCGCCGCGGTAGTCGTCGAAGAACTCCTGACGCTCCTCGGGGTACTGCACCGTGATGTTCGGCTTGAACATCTGGCGCCAGGTCATGCCCAGGCCCTGCACGATCTGCGGCAGGTAGAGCTGCTGGTACCAGGTCAGCTTCGGACGTTCGACGACCTTGCCCATGTCTCTCTCCTCAGCTCCCGAGCCAGCCGAGCACCACGCCGGTCAGCACGACGTTCACCAGCGCGATCGGCATCAGCACCTTCCAGCCCAGGTTCATGAGCTGGTCGAACCGGAAGCGCGGAATGGTCCAACGCACCCAGATGTAGAAGAACAGGAATGCCAGGCACTTCACGAAGAACGACAGGAAGCCCAGCAAGGTGCCCCAGTTGCCCAGCGCCTCGAAGTCGGCGTTGCTCATGAAGGGGATGTCCCAGCCGCCCAGGAACAGCACCGCCACCAGCGCCGAGAACACGAACATGGCCGTGTACTCGCCGATGAAGAACATGGCGAACTTCATCGAGCTGTATTCGGTGTGGTAGCCGGCCACCAGCTCGGTCTCGGCCTCGGGGAGGTCGAACGGCAACCGGTTGGTCTCGGCGAAGGCCGCGATCACGAAGATGATGAAGGCGATCGGCTGGCTGAACATGAACCAGGTGCCGTCCACCTGGCTCGTGATCACGTCGGTCAGACGCAGACTCTCGGTGGACATGAAGATGCCCACGACCGAGAGCCCCAGCATGACCTCGTAGCTGATCATCTGGGCGCTGGCGCGCACGCCGCCGAGCATCGGGTACTTGGAGTTGCTGGCCCAGCCCGCGAGCACGATGCCGTAGACGCCCAGGCTGCTGATCGCGAAGACGAACAGGATGCCGATGTCGAGGTCCGCGATGACCATCGGGATGGTCTCGCCCAGCACGGTCAGCGGCGGCCCGTAGGGGATCACCGCCAGCACGATCAGCGCCGGCATGAGCGCGATCGCCGGCGCCAGGATGTAGAGCACCTTGTCCACGTGCCCCGGGACGATGTCCTCCTTGAAGAAGAACTTCAGCGCGTCCGCGGCGGGCTGCAGGATGCCGCCGGGCCCGACGCGATTGGGACCGAGGCGGTCCTGCATCCAGGCCGACACCTTGCGCTCGGCCAGCACCGACAGCGCGGAGAGGATCAGCACGATGTGCGTGAAGACCACGATCTTGGCCAGGTTCGCGGCCAGGTAGAAGATCGGGTCGTCGGCGAAGGTCAGCACGGCGAGACTCACGAAGCCGTCTCCCCGTCCGTGGCCGCGGCGACGGGCGCGGGCGCGCCGGCCGCGCTCCAGGCGTCCGCCTGGGCCGTCAGCTCGGGGAAGCCGCCCAGGGTCCCGCCGGCGGCGGCGACCCAGAAGGCCCAGTCGTGCGGGACGTCGGGTCCGGGGTCGAGACCTGGGCGCACCTGCTGGCGCAGCCCGGCGTGGTTGATCCAGGTGCCGCGCTTCTCCACCGGCGTGCGGCCCGGCACGAGCACGGTGGCGGCCGCGCCGAGGTCACCGGCCACGGCGGCCTGCATGGCGACGAAGTCCACCTCGGCCAGCAGCGCCGACGGCACGTCCACCTCGCCGACCACGATCAGGCCGCGCAGGCTCGGCAGCTCGTCCGGCACCGCGCTGAAACCGAGCGCGACGGCGCCGGCGGTGTTGGGCGTGGCGTCGTCGAGCTTGAGGAAGTCGTCGCCTTCCCAGGTCCGGCTGCCGTGCCAGAGCTGCGTGATGCCGACGGTCTCGGCGAAGTGCCGCACCGCGGCCAGCTCCTCGCAGGTGTCCCGGGTGGAGGCCAGCACGGCGACCGAGCTGCCGTCACCGACCAGCTCGAGCAGCTTGTCGGCCGCGTCGCCGGGAGTGACCACCTCGCCGGCCACGCGCGCTCCGCGCACGCGGTCGTCGAGGTTGTACTGCTTGTAGGACAGGCGGCCGTCGTCGCACATCCAGGACTGGTTGACCTGCGGGTTGCGACGCGGCACGAAGCGCAGCAGCTCACCCTGGTACGCGCCCGCGGTGATGTTGCAGCCGCGCGAGCAGCCCGGGCACACGCTCTCGGCGAAGTCCATGAACCAGACGCGCTGCTTGAAACGGAAGTCGCGGCTCGTGAGCGCGCCCACCGGGCAGATGTCGATGATGTTCATCTGGTACGGGTCTTCGATGGGCCCGTTCGGCCCGAGCGTGATCTGGCTCTTGCCGCCCATGTTCTCGACGCCGATCGGACGGTTGTCGCGCACCTCCTCGAAGAAGCGCGTGCAGCGCGTGCACAGGATGCAGCGCTCGCCGTCGTACATGACGTTGTCGGAGAACGCGACCTTCTTGGGCTTCTTGGCCTTGTCCTCGTCGAAGCGGCTGTCGCCGGGACCGAAGCGGTAGGTGTAGTCCTGCAGCGGGCACTCGCCGGCCTGGTCGCAGATGGTGCAGTCCAGCGGGTGGTTGATCAGCAGGAACTCGAGCACGCCCTTCTGCGCCTTCTTCACGGCGGGGCTGGTGGTCTTCACGTCCATGCCGTCACCGCAGGGCAGCATGCAGGAGATGCCCAGCTTGCGCGTGTTGCCGTTCACCTCGGTCAGGCACATGCGGCAGTTGCCGTCCGAGCCGATGTCCGGGTGGTAGCAGTAGTGCGGGATCTCGATGCCGACCGAGGCCGCCGCCTCGAGGATCGTGGTCCCCGGCTCGACCTCGACCTCGCGATCGTCGATGGTCAACTTGATCATGCGACCCCCACGGGCTGGTTCGCGGCGATCTTCGCCTCGAACTCGTGCCGGAACTTGATCACGATGCTGGTCAGCGGCCACATCGCGCCGTCGGCCAGCGCGCACACGGTGCGTCCCTCGATGTTCTCGGCCAGGTCGAGCAGCAGGTCCAGATCGCTGGCCTTGCCCTCGCCGTCCATGAAGCGCTGCAGGATCTTCACGATCCAGGGCGTGCCCTCGCGGCACGGCGTGCACTGGCCGCAGGACTCGTGCGCGTAGAACTTCATCAGGTTCAGGCACGCGTCGACCATGTCGGTGTCCTCGTCCAGCACGATGATGCCGGCCGAACCGAGCGACGACCCCAGGGCGCGGATGCCCGGCGTGTCCATGGTGACCTTCCTGACCTCGTCCGGGAGCAGCACCTTGGAGCTGCTGCCGCCGGGGATGATCGCCTTGAGCTGCTTGCCCCCGCGGATGCCGCCGCACGGGCCGTCGATGAGCTCCTGCAGCGGGTAGCCCGTCTCGAGCTCGAACCAGCCGGGCTTCGCGACGTGGCCGGACACACACCACAAGCGCGAGCCCGGATCCTCCGGGTGCCCGAGGCCGGCGTGCCACTCGGCGCCGTGCTTCAGGATGTGCGGCACGTTGGCGATGGTCTCGACGTTGTTGATCACCGTCGGACAACCCCACAGGCCCTCGACCGCCGGGAAGGGTGGCTTGTTGCGTGGGTACGGTCGCGCGCCCTCGATCGAGTTCAGCAGCGAGGTCTCCTCGCCGCAGATGTACGCGCCCGCGCCGGTGTGCAGGTGCACGTCGAGGCTGAATCCGCTGCCGTCGATGTCCTGCCCGAACAGGCCGGCCGCGTAGGCCTCGTCGATGGCGTGCTGCACCGCGCGGATGCCCTTGGCGAACTCGACGCGCAGGTACACGTAGCAGACCTTCGCCCGCACGGCGAAGCAGGTGATGCCCACGCCCTCGAGCAACTGGTGCGGATCGAACTCGAGGACCTGGCGGTCCTTGAAGGTGCCCGGCTCGGACTCGTCGCCGTTCACGCAGAGGTAGATCGGCTTGTCGGTCTGCTTGGGGACGAAGCTCCACTTGGTGCCGGTGGAGAAGCCCGCGCCGCCGCGACCGTGCAGGCCGGAGCGCTTGACGATGTCGATGACCTCGTCGGGCTGCTTCTGCTTGATGACCGAGAGGAAGGTCTCGTAGCCGCCGTCCTCGCGGTAGCCCGCCAGCGCCTGGCTGTTCTCCTTGTCGAATCGCGCCGACAGGACCTTGCTGTGCTTGAGCGTCATGACACGGCTCCCAGCAGCTCGTCGACCTTGGCCAGGTCCAGGTCCTCGTGCCGCTCGCCGTCGAGCAGCATCGCCGGCGCGGTGCCGCAGCTGGCCAGGCACTCCGCGGCGCGCAGCGTGAACCTGCCGTCCGCCGTGGTGCCGTTGCGCTGCACCCCGAGCTTCCCGGTCAGGTGCGCCCACAGCTCCTTGGCACCGCAGAAGTCGCAGCTCAGCGTGCGGCACACGTGGATCACGTGCTTGCCCATGGGCGTCGCGTAGAGCATCGGGTAGAAGGTCACGACTTCGTGGACCTCCATCGGCGTCACGCCCAGGAAGTCCGCGACCCAGACCTGGCTCTCGGGATCGAGCCAGCCCTTGTGCCCCTGCACGACCTGCAGCACGGGGACCATCGCGGCCTTCGGCGTGGGGTAGTGGCCACGAATCGTCTCGCAGCGCTGCACCACCTCGTCCGGGAACATCTCGTTCTCCTCGATCAACTCGGTCGCACCGCGCCGCGTCAGCGGTCGCACTCACCCATCACGAAGTCGATGCTGCCCAGGATCGCCATGACGTCGGCGATCAGGTGGCCGGGCAGGACCTCCTCGATCACCTGCAGCGCGCAGAACGACGGCGCACGGATGCGCAGGCGGTCGGCGTGCAGCTCGCCCTTGCTGCGCAGGAAGAACCCCAGCTCGCCCTTCGGGTTCTCGGCGCCGAAGTAGACCTCGCCCGTCGGTGCGTTGATGGACTCGGTCGCCACCATGAACTGGTGGATCAGCGACTCCATGTTGGTCAGCACCTTGGTCTTGTCCGGCAGGACCGACTTCAGCTCCTCGTCACCGTCGCGGTTGAGGTACGGGCCGTCGGGGATCGTGTCGAGCACCTGCTCGAGGATCCTCGCCGACTCGCGCATCTCGGCCACGCGCACGAGGTAGCGGTCGAAGCAGTCGCCCACCGAGCCCACCGGCACGTCGAAGTCGTACTGCTCGTAGCCGATGTAGGGGTGCGCCTTGCGGCAGTCGTAGTCGATGCCGGAGCCGCGCAGGTTGGGGCCGGTCAGCGCGAACTGGAGCGCCTGCTCCTTGGTGATGATGCCGATGTCCTGGGTGCGCTCGATCCAGATCTTGTTCGTGGTGAGCAGGCCCTCGTACTCGTCGACGCGGCCCGGGAACTCCTTCACGAACTGCGCGCACTTGGTGAAGAAGTCGTCGGGCAGGTCGCGCTCGACGCCGCCGATGCGCGTGTAGCTGGTGGTGAAGCGGGCCCCGCAGATGCGCTCGACCAGCGTGTAGATCGCCTCGCGCTCGCGGAAGGTCCAGAGGAACACGGTCATCGCGCCCAGGTCCATGGCGTACGCGCCCAGGCCCAGCAGGTGCGCGGAGATGCGCGCGAGTTCAGCGCAGATCACGCGGATGGCCTGGGCCCGTGGCGGCGCGTCGATGCCCATGAGCTTCTCGACGGCCACGGCGTAGGCCACGTTGTTGGCCAGCGGCGCCAGGTAGTCGAGGCGGTCGGTGTAGGGGATGAACTGGTGCCAGGAGAGCGTCTCGCCGATCTTCTCCTTGCCGCGGTGCAGGTACCCGATGACCGGCTGGGCCCGCACGACCTCCTCGCCGTCGAGTTCGAGCACGAGACGCAGCACGCCGTGGGTCGACGGGTGCTGCGGCCCCATGTTGATCATCATCGCCTCGGAATGACGATCCTCGGAGATCTCGACGTCCATGACGCGCGCGTCGGTGCTCATGCGTCGTCTCCCTGGCGCTCGGGCCGCGGACTCGGGTCGTGGTTCACCGCGACCTTGCCGTCGGTCCCGTCGACCGTCCCGCCCAGCGCGCGGCGCGGCGCCGCGAACTCGCCGGCGCCCTCGGTCGGGTACTCCTTGCGCAGCGGGAAGTCCGGGAACCCGTCCATCATCAGGATGCGCTCGAGGTTCGGGTGGCCCGGGAACTTCACCCCGTACATGTCCCAGATCTCGCGCTCGAACCAGTTCGCGCCGCGGAACACACCGATCGCCGTGGGCAGCTCGGGGTTCGCCGCCGGCAGCGCGGTGAGCACGTGCAGGCGCTTGTGGGTGGTCAGGTTGTAGAGGATCGTGATGACCTCGAAGCGCGGGCTGGCCTCCTCGCCGCGGTCGGCGCCGAGGCGGTCGATGAGCAGCTCGAAACCGAGCTGCTCCTTCGCGTGGGTCAGCACGTCCAGCTCGGTGGCGGGATCCACCTCGAGCGTCACGTCGCCGCGCCACTCGCGCGGCTCCATGGTCGTGTCGGGGAAGGCCTGGTGCAGCGCGGCGGCCGCGGCCGCGTCGCCGTGGTCGGTGAGGATGCTCATGAGCGCAGGGTCTTCTCGGTCTCGATCTTCTTCTGCAGCTTCATCAGCGTGTTGATCACGTTCTCGGGCCGCGGCGGGCAGCCGGACACGTAGAAGTCCACGGGCAGGAAGGTGTCGATGCCCTGGCACACGCTGTAGCTGCGGTACATGCCGCCGCTGCTCGCGCACGCGCCCATCGAGATGACCCACTTGGGCTCGGCCATCTGGTCGTACACGCGGCGGGCGGCCTCGGCCATCTTGTAGGTGCAGGTGCCGGCGACGATCATCACGTCGGCCTGGCGCGGGCTGAAGCGCGCCACCTCGGCGCCGAAGCGCGCGACGTCGAACTTGCTCGTGGCCACGGCCATGAACTCGATCGCGCAGCAGGACAGGCCCAGCGGCAGGGGCCAGAGCGCGTTCTTGCGCGACCAGTTGATCAGCGCGTCGACCTTGCTGACGAAGAAGCCGCCCTCGTCGTTCAGGCCCGATTCCGACTGCGCCTCGGGGACGACCAGCTCCTTGGTGACGGTGGACTTGACCACGGTGGTGCCGTTGCGAACGTCGCTCATCTCAGGCGCTCCGGCGCAGGGTGTGACGGCGGCTGCTGGACCAGTCCAGCGCGCCCTTCTTGATCACGTACCACCAGCCGATGATCAACACGCCCAGGAACACCAGCATCTCGGCGAAGCCGAAGGCGCCCAGCGCCTGGAACTTGACCGCCCACGGGTAGAGGAACACGACCTCGATGTCGAACAGGATGAACAACATCGCGACCACGTAGAACCTGACGCTGAAGCGGCGCCGCTCGGTGTGGAACGGCACCATGCCGCACTCGAAGGGTGAGTCCTTGGCGGGGTTGGTCAGCGCCTTCTTCCCGAGCAGCCACGAGGCCACCAGGTTGAACGCGGCGAAGGACACCGCGAACCCCGTCAGCAACAAGACGGGGATGTAGTCGTTGATCGCCTGTTCCGGCACGGGAGGGCCTCGGAGACGGAGGACGTGACGGGTCCGCCCCGTGGCGTCAGCACCCGCGAACGCGGTGTTCTGGGCCCAGGGGATGGTCCCGGCGCGATCCTATCCATGCCGGCCCCCCGGGGGAAGCCGCAGACGGCCCGAATCACCCCCTGTGACGCGTATGGGCGTCATGCACGGCGTGCATCACGGAGCACCAGCACCCCGCGCACTCCCGACGGCGCCGCGTCGGCCTCGGGCGTCAGCCTCCGGCATCGCCGCCGTAGCCGAGTTGCCGCAGCTGTTCGGCCCGCTCGGCGGACACCGATTCCCCCGAGCCCGGTTCGGCCACGCGGAAGCGCTGCTCGTAGTCCTCGAGCAGGCCCCGCAGCCGCGCCGCCGTCTCCGGGTCCACGCCGGCCAGATCGTTGCGCTCGGTGGGATCCGCGACGAGATCGAACAGCGTCACCGTGCCGTCCACCTGCTTCAGCAGCTTGTGGCCATCGGCGATGATCCCCAGCACCAGGCCGTACTCGTGCTTGCGCGGCTGCCCCCGGGGGTTGTGCTTGCTGTCGAGGCGCTCCGCGCTGTAGTGCGGCCGCTCGATGAAGATCGACCCGCTGCGGGGCGCCCGCCCGGCCCGGGCGGCGGCCCACAGGTCCTGCCCCTGCACGTCCCCGTCCCCGGCGAACTCATGGCCCGTCGCCGTGAGCAGGGTCGGCAGCAGGTCCTGGAGCTGCACCGGCGTGTCGACCACCGTGCCGCCCAGCTCGCCGTCGGGCGCCGTGATCACCAGCGGCACGTGCATGAGCTCCTCGTAGAGGTTGATGCCATGGCCCTTGTGCCCGTGCTCGAAGAGACCCTCGCCGTGGTCGCCGGCCACGGCCACGACCGCGTCGTCGAGCAGGCCCCGAGCGCGCAGACCGTCGAGCAGCCGCCCCACCTGCTGGTCGGTGTACTCGAGTTCGGCGGCGTAGTTGAACCAGGTCTGGCTGATGACGTCGAGGGTGGCCTCGGCCTCTCCGAAGTCGCCGCGCTGGGCCGCCTCCATGACCATCCCCGACACGACGTCCCGCGAGATGCTCGGCCGGAAGTGCTCGGGTGGTGCGTAGGGGCCGTGGGGATCGTAGTAGTGGACCCACAGGAAGTACGGCGCGTCGGATTCGCGGCGCACGGCCCAGGCCAGGGCTTCGTCGGTCACTTGTGCGGCCACGCGCTCGGGCGGGTGCCCCTGGTCGGACTTCCACAGGCCCTCGGGCTGATCCCAGACCTCGAACCCCTGGGCGATCCCCGAATCGACCGCGAGGACCAGTGCGCCGATCACGCCCACGGTCTCGTAGCCACGGTCATCGAGGCGCTCGGCCAGGGTGTGCGCGTCGGCGGGCAGGACGTAGTAGTTCTCGAGGGCGCCGTGGGTGCGCGGACCCTGGCCCGTGAACATCGTCGCGTGAGACGGCAGCGTCTGACCCATGGGCGCGTAGGCGCGGGTGAAGCGCACGCCGTTGGCGGCCAGGGCGTCGATCGTCGGCGTGGGCGAGTCGGGATGGCCGAAGGCGCCCAGGTGGTCGGCGCGGGTCGTGTCCATGGTGATCAGCACCAGGCTGCGGCCCTCAGGAACGGGCTCGGAGCCTCCGCACCCGGGCACCAGCGTCGCGGCCGCCAGGGTCAGCAGCGCCGCCCAGGCCGGGCCTCGTCGTCGCGCCCCACGTCGTGATGCGCTCATCGTCCCTCCTCCACGGCCCCGCCGTACCCCAGTTGCTCCAGCGTCGCCGCCCGCTCGGCCGAGACGTTGCCGCCGCTGCCCGGCTCGCCGGTGCGATGGATCTCGGTCCACTGGTTGAGAAGCGAACGCATGCGCTGCACCGTCTGCGGGTGGTCCCTGGAGACGTTGCGCGTCTCGCCCGGATCGTCGACGAGGTCGTAGAGTTCCACGCCGTCCGGTCCGTCGAGCAGCTTGTAGCGGCCCAGCACGACGCCCGCGAGCACGCCCCAGGTGTACTTCGGTCCGCGCGACTCCAGGCGGGCCTGGGTGTAGTGCGGACGCTCGATGAAGACCGGGTCGGGGCGCGGCTCGGCGCCCTTGCGAAGCGGCGTCCACAGGGACTCGTCGGCATCCTCGTCGGCCACGGCCAGCAGCAGGAGCATGGGCAACACCTGCTCCAGGCCCACCGCCGTGGCCACGCGCCGCCCGGCCATCTCGCCGGCGGGCCACCGGGCGCCCACGACGTCGTCGAGCGCGGCGCCCTCGAGCACGGCGCCGGCGTCGCCGGGGGCCAGGACGATCAGCGGCACGTGCACGAGTTCCTCGAAGATGTTCACTCCGTGCTGCAACTCGCCGTGCTCCATGAGCCCCTCACCATGGTCACCGGCCACCACGATCACGGTCTCCTCGAACAGGCCGGCGGCGGCGAGGCCGTCCACGAGGCGGCCGATCTGCTCGTCCATCGCGGCCACCGCCGCTGCGTAGCCGCGCCACTCCTCGGCGAACCAGCGCAGCCGCCCGGCCACCTCGGGCGGGAACTGCCCGCTCGTGGCGCGCTCCTCGAGCATGGTCATCAGCGCCTCGCCGGGGACCCGCTGCTTGAAGCCCTCCGGCGACTGGTAGCCCCCCTCTTCGCGATGCGGATCGAAGTAGTGGGCCCAGATGAAGAAGGGGGCGTCGCGCCGTCGTTCGGTGCCGTTCAGCCAGGCCAGCGCGTCGTCGGTGACCTCCGAGGCGGCCCGGTCGGGCGAGCGCATGCCCTTCTGGTTCGCGCCTGCCGGCTGCGTCCAGGCCTCGAATCCCTGGGCGATGCCCGACGGGGGTTCGAGGACCAGCGCGCCGATGAAGCCGGCCGTGTGGAAACCCTCGGCGGCGAGGCGCTCGGCGAGGGTCTCGACACGCTCATCCAGCTGATAGTGGTTCTCGAGCGACCCGTGGGCGCGCGGCGGCAATCCGGTGAACAGCGTCGCGTGGGACGGCAGCGTCTGGGCCATGGGCGCGTAGGCCCGCTCGAAGACCACGCCACGGCGGGCCAGGGCATCCAGGTACGGAGTCAGCCCCAGCGCACTGCCGTAGGCGCCGAGCACGTCGGCGCGCGTCGTGTCGGTCGTGATGACGACGACGTTCCGCCGCGCGACGGGCGTCGCGTCACCACAGCCGGCCAACACCGCCGTCCACGCGAGCGCGGCGACGGCCAGCGTCGCGAGCACTCGGCCCGGTTCGGTGGGCACGGCGGGCGCGGCGGGGATTCGTCGGGGAGCCATGGCGGATCTGCTTCGACGCGGGCGAGCCGCGGACGTTGGACGCCGGATCCTAACCGACCGGTCTCGACGCGATGCGTTGGGGCCCCGAGTAGACGTTGAAGCTCCCGCCGCGCAGGAATCCCACCAGCGTCTGCTGACCCTCTTCGGCCAGCTGGACCGCGAGGCTGCTGGGCGCGGAGACGGAGCAGACGATCGGGATGCCCGCGCGCCGTGCCTTCTGCACGATCTCGAAGCCGGCCCGGCCCGAGACCATCAGCAGCGTGCCGACCAGGGGCACCCGACCGAAGCGCATGGCCTCGCCGATGACCTTGTCCACCGCGTTGTGCCGACCCACGTCTTCCTTCAGGGACAGGAGCTTGCCGTCCGCGGTGAAGAGGCCGGCGGCGTGGAGGCCGCCGGTGGTCTCGAACACCGCCTGACCGTCGCGCAGCGATTGGGGCAGCCTGGCCAGCACGGCCGGCGCGACGACCGGGCCGGCGCTGACCGGGTCGGACGTCGCGTGGATGGCATCCAGGGTCGTCTTTCCGCACACGCCGCAGCCCGAGTTGACCAGGCCGGCCCGGACCGTGCGCGCCTCGTCCAGTTCCACCCCGTCCGCCAGGCCGATGGCCACGACGTTGCCCCGGGCTTCGTCGGGGACGTCGCGGCAGGCGGTGACTCCCACGATGTCCTCGGGCCGCGCCACCAGGCCCTCGGTGAAGATCAGGCCGCGCACGAGGTCCGGGTCGTCCCCGGGCGTGCGCATGGTCACCAGCAGGCTGCGCTCGCCGAGGCGGACCTCGAGGGGCTCCTCGACCACGACCGCGTCCTCCTCCGGCCCGCCCAGCCGGCCGTCCCGGGCGCGATGGACGGTCACCCGCAGCTGGGGGACCGGGTGCGGAGGCGGGCGGCTGCTCACGGCGACCCGCCTAGGACCCGAGCAGGACGCGAGCCCTCGGAGGCCGTCGGGGATGGGAGCAGCGGGCGCATGGGCGGACCAGCCTAACCGTGCCCCGGCCCGGGACAACGCATCGGACACGGCCCATATCTGTTCAAGTCCACGTGAGATCCCGTCGAAGGACCCACCGTGGCGGCCCCCATCCGCCACAGCCGCGTCGGCCCCCATCCGGCGCACCCGCGCCGGTTCCCCGCCCGCGCACCGTTTCCCACACCCTGCTCGACACCATGAATGCCAAGACGGCGGCCCTGGCCGCGGCGCTGGCCACGCTCAACGTGGCGGCTGTCCTGTTCCAGCCCCAGGATGGCTTCCAGCCCCACTTCCTCTACTACACCTCGGCGATCGCCGCCGGTGTCGTGCCCGTCGATCCCGTGACGGGGTCGCCGCAGCCGGCGCTGATCACCGGGCTGCCCGATCCCGAGGGCCTCGTCTTCGCGGGGGACGGCAAGCTGCTCGTGTCGGACGGCGACGGGGACCGGGTGCGCATCGTGGATCCGGCGGGCTTCGAGGTCGGCCAGATCGGGGTGGGCTCGGGGCTCGACGATCCGCGCGGCATGGCTCTCGGTCCCGGCGGCGGAGTGTTCGTGGCCGGCTTCGGGAGCGACTCCGTACACCGCTTCGACCGCTCGGGCCAGCTGGTTGCCGTGATCGACGCCTCGGGCGGCAACGGCCCCCTGCTCGACGCCCCGGTGGACGTGGCCTTCGGGCCCGACGGCCACCTGTTCGTGAGTTCCTCGGCGGGCGATCGAATCCACGAGTACGACCCCGCGGGCGCGTTCATCGGCACGCTCGGTGAAGGCACCACCCTCGACGGACCCTGGGGCATCGCCCTGGGCCGACTCGGTCGGCTCTACGTGGCCGGTCACGACAGCGATCGGGTGCACGTGCTCGGCCCGGCCGGCGACGAGGTCGCGACCTTCGGCGCGGGCACCAGCCTCTCGGCCCCCACCGACCTGGCCTTCGCCCCCGACGGTCAGCTCTGGGTGG
>JAJDER010000163.1 GCA_029259725.1 Planctomycetota bacterium
CGCCGAGGCCGACGCCGTGGCCGCCGCCGACGTGCTGCTCGCGCAACTCGAGCGCTACGACGACCTGCCCCAGGAGGTCGGCGCGCTCCACGAGTGGCTCCACCCCACCGACCCCAACAGCCTCGACGCCACCGGCAAGCTGGCCTGGAAGGGCGCCCAGGCCGTGCTGACCTTCGGCAAGCACCGCGACCGCTCGCTCCAGGAGCTGGTCAAGAGCGAGCCCGACTACCTGCGCTGGGTGCTCGGCAAGGACTTCCCCGACGACACCCGAGCGATCATCTCCGAGGCGCTCGAGGGTCGCTACCCGAGCCGCGGTTGAGGGGCGCTCTCATGTCCGATCCCCGTCGACCCCAGTCGCTCGCCAACCACCGCCGGATCCCGCGGGTGTTCGCCGCCTTCACGCTGGTCCTTCTCGCGGAGGTCGTCCACCGACTGTGGGTGCTGGTCACCGTGCCGTCCGCCGGTGCGGCCTGGGGCCTGGTCGTGGCCGTCGCGATCCTGTTCGCGCTGTTCAACGGACGGCTCTCGGCGGTCCGCGTACAGGACCGCCTGATCCGGCTGGAGATGCGCCGGCGCCTCCAGCACCTGCTGGGCAAGGAGCGGCACGACGACATCGGCCGCATCGAGCTGCCCCAGCTCGTCGCCCTGCGCTTCGCCAGTGACGCCGAACTGCCCGGCCTGGTCGAGGACGTGCTGACCGGCAAGCTCACCACGCAGCCCGAGATCAAGCAGCGCATCGCGGACTGGCAGGCGGACTGGCTGCGCGTTTGAAGCTCTCCCGCGCCTGGGAGGATGCGCGCGAGCTGATCGTCGCGCATCGCAAGCGGTTGACGCTGGGGCTCGGGCTGCTGCTGCTGAATCGACTCACCGGGCTGGTGTTGCCGGGCACCTCGAAGCTGCTCATCGACGACGTCATCGGGCAGAACAACGTGGACCTGCTCTGGCCCCTCGCGATCGCCGGCGGCCTCGCGACCTTCATCCAGGCCGGAACCAGCTACGCGCTCTCCCAGGTGCTCGGGGTCGCGGCGCAGCGCGCGATCAACGACATGCGCATCACCGTGCAGGAACACGTCTCGCGCCTGCCGGTCGCCAGCTTCGACGCGACGCAGACCGGCGTGCTCATCGCGCGCATCATGAACGACGCCGAGGGCATCCGGAACCTGGTCGGCACCGGCCTGGTGCAGCTCATCGGCGGCGGCGTCACGGCGATCCTCGCCCTGGGCGTGCTGTTCTTCCTCAACTGGCAGCTCACCGCGATCATCATCGTGGTGCTGGCGGTGTTCGGCTTCGCCATGGGGCGCGCGTTCAGGAAGCTGCGGCCGCTGTTCCGCGAGCGCGGCAAGATCAACGCCGAGATCACCGGCAGGCTGTCGCAGAGCCTGGGTGGCATCCGCGTGGTGAAGGCCTACACCGCCGAGCCCCAGGAGCAGGCGGTGTTCCGCGAGGGCGTCGACCGGCTCTTCGCCAACGTGAAGGCGTCGATGACCGGCGTGTCGGCGACCACCGCGGTGGCCACGGCGATCGTCGGGCTGATCGGCGTGCTGCTCACGGTGTTCGGCGGGCAGGCGATCCTGGCCGGCACCATGACGCTGGGCGACTTCGTCATGTACCTGGTGTTCATCGGACTCGTGGTCGGGCCGGTGGTGCAGATCGCGTCGATCGGGACGCAGATCACCGAGGCGTTGGCCGGGCTCGATCGCATCCGCGAGATCCGCCGCACCCTGCGCGAGGACGATGGCGACGAGGACCGGCAGGCCTGCCCCTCGGTGCGGGGCGAGATCACCTTCGAGAACGTCGACTACGAGTACGAGGACGACAAGCCGGTGCTGCGCGAGGTGTCCTTCACGGCCCACGCGGGCACGACCACGGCGCTGGTCGGGAGCAGCGGGTCGGGCAAGTCCACCCTGGTCAGCCTGGTCATGGCGTTCAACCGGCCGCAGCGCGGCCGCGTGACCGTGGACGGCCGCGACCTCGCGACGCTGCGCCTGCGCGACTACCGCGGCCACCTGGGCGTGGTCATGCAGGACAACTTCCTGTTCGACGGGACCGTCGCCGAGAACATCGCCTTCTCGCGGCCCGGCGCGACACCCGCCGAGATCGCCGAGGCCGGACGGCTGGCCCACGTCGACGCCTTCGTGGACGGCTTCGAGCTCGGGTACGACACCGTCGTCGGCGAGCGCGGCGTGAAGCTGTCCGGCGGGCAGCGTCAGCGCGTGGCCATCGCGCGGGCGCTGCTGGCGGACCCGCAGATCCTGATCCTCGACGAGGCCACCTCGTCCCTCGACAGCGAGAGCGAGTCCGCGATCCAGGATGCGCTGGCCTCGTTGCGCCGCAGCCGCACCACCTTCGTCATCGCCCACCGGCTCTCGACGATCCGCTCGGCGGACCAGATCCTGGTCGTCGAGGCAGGCCGCATCGTGGAGCGTGGCCGGCACGAGGAGCTGCTCGCCGCCGGCGGTCGCTACAAGGAGCTCTACGATCGGCAGTACCACTTCGAGCACGAGCGCTTCGTCAATCCGGGCGAGGAGCTGGTGGAGCGAGAGCCGTGAGGGACCCGGCATGATCCGCCCCTTCGCCGACGCCGACCTGGAGCCCATGCTCGACGTGTGGCAGGTACACTGCGCGCGACGGCGGGTCGCCATCCACGACGCCTCGCTTGAGTCCTCGACCGACTCGGGAGGCCGACGTGCTGCTCATTCTCGACACTCCCAACACCTCCTGGGCCGCGGGCTGGGGCTCGCTTGCGTTGATCAACGCCGGCCTCGCGCAGAGCAAGAATCGCAGCGGCGGCAACTGGTTCCTCGCCTCGATCTTCCTCGGCCCGATCGCCACCTTGTGCCTGGTCGCGTTCTGCGAGAAGCTTCCCGCGACCGAGGACTGAGACCGTGCCCGCGCCCACGCCCGCGTTCGCGACGTTGCCCGCGACGTTGCCCGCGACGCTGCTGGTGACGCTGCTCGCCACCTGTCTGACCGGCTGCGGAAGCCCGGGGGCCTCCGCCGGGTCGGCCGCACGCGCGAGCGCCCCGACCTACCTCAACTCGGGCGCCGTCCTGCCCACCGACCTGCCCTTCTCCGAAGCGGTCCTGGTCGGCGACACGCTCTACCTCTCGGGGCAGATCGGTGTCGTGCCGGGCACGCTCGAGCTGGTCCCCGGCGGCATCGAGCCCGAGGCGCGCCGGACCCTGGAGAACATCCGCCTGGTGCTCGAGGCGCACGCCTTCTCCCTCGCCGACGTGGTCAAGTGCACGGTGATGCTCGCCGACATCGCCGAGTGGGGCACCTTCAACCAGGTCTACGCGGAGTTCTTCGACGCGGGGCGCTACCCGGCCCGGAGCGCGCTCGGCGCGAACGGCCTGGCCCTCGGTGCCCGGGTCGAGGTCGAATGCATCGCGGTCCGCCGCCACTGAGCCCCGCCGCCCGCACCCTGCACGACGCCTCCCGTTGCCCGGACGTCTCCGCTGCTCCACTCTCCAGACGGATCGAATCGCATGACCAAGCTGAGCAAGCTCACGAAGTTCCTCGATCGGCTCGATGACGCCGGGATCCACTACACGCTCACCAGCGTGGAAGAGGGCACGATCACCGTGGGCGTGACCCTCCCCGACGAGCGCTGGGACGTCGGCTTCGACACCGACGGCGAGATCCGGGTCGAGGTCTTCAGGAGCGACGGCGAGGTCCGCGACGGCTCGGCGCTCGAGGCGCTCTTCGCGCACGCCGCCGAGGCCTGAGCGTCCTGGCGACCCTCGTGGCCGCGACGTTCGTTCGCGGCCTCGCGCGGATCCGGCAAGCGGGGGACTGAGCGCCGCTCAGTTCGCGCGCAGGTGGCTCGGCAGGCTGGGCGCGTCCTCGGGCCCCACCGGCGACACGTACGGGAACCCGGCCGACGCGCGCTCGAACTCCGCGCGCGCCTCGCTCACCTCCTCGGGGTGCGTGAGCACGTCGATGCCCGAGGCGGCCAGCACCTTGGCCGCGGTGAGCATGGCCAGCTTCCCACCGTCACTGCCGGACGCCGCCGTCGAGGCCCAGGAGTGCGCCGGGATCTCCAGGGGCCAGTTGGCCACGGAGAGATCGATGGTCGGGCAGACCCAGGAGATGTTGGCCACGTCGGTGGAGCCGCCGGACTCGGGCTCGGGGTCGGGGTCGAAGGGGCGCACCTCGGCGTGCATGCCCAGCGGCTCCAGACCGAAGTTCTCCTGCAGCCCGCGCGCGAAGGCGTGGTGCTCCTCGCTGAAGTCCGGCGGACCGATGAGTTCGAGGTTGCGGTGCATGAGCCTGGCGACGGTGTGGTTCGGGTTGTAGTGGTACAGGCCCGTGAACATCTGCACCTGCGCCGGCTTGAAGCCCGCGGCGAGGTCGCCGTGCTCCTCGCCCCAGGCCATCAGGTCGGCGCCCTCGACGATCTTCATGACGTGCTGGAAGACCTGCTCCTGCTCGGGCCAGTCCTTGCCGCGCGTGAAGAGCCAGATGCTGGCGGTCGACGGGATCACGTTGGGCGCGTCACCCCCTGCCGTGACCACGTAGTGGATGCGCGCCGACTCGGGCATGTGCTCGCGCAACAGGTTGACGCCGGTCTCGAAGGCCTCGACCGCGTCGAGTGCACTCACGCCCTTCCACGGCGCCCCCGCCGCGTGCGCGGAGCGACCGGAGAAGGTCACTTCGAACGAGCGCAGCGCCTTGCTCGGCAGCACGTCGACCTCGTTCTCGTCGCCCGGGTGCCATGAGAGACACACGTCGACGTCGTCGAACATGCCGTCGCGCACCATCCAGACCTTGCCGATGCCGTGTTCCTCGGCGGGCGTGCCGTACACGCGCACGGTGCCGGGGAGGTCGTGCTCGAGCATGGCCTGCTTGAGCGCGATGCCGGCCCCGACGCTGCCCGCGCCGAACAGGTTGTGGCCACAGCCGTGACCGCACTCGCCCGGGACGCGGGCCTCCTGGCTGACCTGCGCCTTCTGCGACAGTCCCGGCAAGGCATCGAACTCGGCCAGGAAGGCGACCACGGGCTCGCCGCTGCCGAAGCTCGCGACCCAGGCGGTCTCCATCTCGGACACGCCGCGCTGCATGGTGAAGCCGTCGGCCGCGAGCATGTCCGCCAGCAGCGCGGACGACCGGTGCTCGGTCAGGGCCAGTTCGGCCCACTCCCAGATGCGGGTGCTCGCGTCGATCAAGGCCGCGGCGTGGGCGTCCACGGACGCGGCGGCGGTGGCCTTGGCCGGCGGGAGCTCCTGCGCGGAGGTCAGGGGCGAGAGCACCAGGCCGCACAGGATGATCGAGGTGGAACGGAACATGCTCTTCCTCGCGCGAGGGTCCGGGCCGACAGCGTATCGCAAACCGAGGGCCCGGTGCCCGGCGCGTGAGCCCCGCGGCCCGTGCCCCGTGCCCCGCGCCCCGTGCCCCGTGCCCAGAGCGCTGACCGTCGCGGCGCCGATCGGCATGATGGCGCGATGTCCGCCGCCCCCACCACGCTCACGCTCGACGACATCCGCGCCGCCGCCGCGCGCATCGCACCCCATGTGCTGCGCACGCCGACCCTGACGCGCACGCTCGGCGGCGTCGAGCTCGCGCTCAAGCCCGAGTCGCTGCAGCGCACCGGCGCCTTCAAGCTGCGCGGCGCGTTCAGCCTGATGACGACGCTGCGGTCGGACGGCCCCGGCGTCGTCTCCCACAGCTCGGGCAACCACGCCCAGGCGGTGGCCTGCGCGGCGGCGACGCTCGGCGTTCGCGCGGTGATCGTCATGCCGTCGGACGCGCCTCGGTCGAAGCGCGAGCGGACGGCGGCGTGGGGCGCGGAGATCGTGACCGTCGGCCCGGACAGCGACGAGCGCGAGGCCATGGCGGCGCAGCTCGCGCAGCAGCGCGGCCTGGTGCCGGTGCCGCCCTACGACTCGCTTCCGGTGGCGGCCGGCCAGGGCACGGCGGCGCTGGAGCTCGTCGAGGACGGACCGCTCGATCGCTTCTACGCGCCGGTCTCGGGCGGCGGACTCATGGCCGGCTGCGCCACCGTCCTCGCCGCGCTCTGCCCAGAGGCCGAGATCGTGGGCGTCGAGCCGGCCGATGGCGACGACACGCGGCGCAGCCTCGCCGCCGGCGAGCGCATCACCGTGCCGCCGCCGCGCACGATCGCCGACGGGCTCCGCGTGCGACGGCCCGGCGCGCTGACCTTCCCCATCGTCCAGCGCCACGTCGCACGCATCGAGCTGGTCAGCGACGAGGAGCTGCTCGACGCCATGGCCTGGGCGCTCGACGAGCTCCGACTCGTGCTGGAGCCGTCCGGCGCCGCGTCGTTGGCGGTGGCCTTGCGCGAGGCCCGCGCCCTGGCCGCGACGGCGACCGGAGCGGCGGGCGGGACCGCGACCGGGACCGCGACCGGGACCGCGACCGCGACCGGCACCGCGGGCGACACCGCGGGCGACACGGCGGGCGACACCGCGCCGCGCCCGCGCTGGGGCGTGCTGCTCAGCGGCGGCAACGTCGACCCGCCGATGCTGGGCCGCGTCCTGGAGCGCCTCGCGGGAATTGCAGGAGGGGCCGCCACCGTGAGGTGACGACCCCTCCTCCCGTCGCGCCTGCGCGTCAGATCGCCGGGTTTGCCAGGCGACCGCGGAGCCGCGGCGTAGGGCCGGAAGCCCTAGAGGTCGAAGTAGGCCGTGCCACTCGGACCCGAACCGGTGCTGTTCGCGCGGAACTCGCCGGTTGCGGAATCGTACAGCCATCCCGAGGCATCGTCCGCGGCCGTGATCGTGCCGACGGTGATGGTCGCTGCGCCCTGGACGGGGTTCTTCGGGAACGAGTTGCGGATGTAGGGACCGTACTTGGTGCCGGCCGCACCGTTGACATCAGTCGACGTGGTCAGCTGGACCTCGATGGTGGCGCCCGGGTAGGCGTCGTTGTGCTGGACCTTGTACATCTCGACCGCCTGGCGAATCGTCGCCAGGTTGCTCGCCAGCGCGGACTCCTTGGACTCGGCGGCGGCGGTGTTGAACTGCGGGATCACCACCGCGGCGAGGATGCCGAGGATGATCACCACGATGAGGAGCTCGACAAGCGTGAAGCCAGTCTCGCGGTGGCGGTTGCGGATCATGGAAGTACTCCGGAGAAAGAAGGTTGCGCCGGGACCATCTTTCGGACGAGGGCCCCCCGGACTTGAAGGCGGACTGCAGGTCGCGCTCCAGGTTTGTTCCGACGGGAGCGCCGCGGACCACGGATCAGCGCCGCAACGGGCCCTGCGTGGTTGAAATCGCACTCCTTCCGCTCGGCCGCGCGACGCTTCACGGCAGCAGAAGTTCTGCGGAGACCGGATCAGTCGACGGTGACGGGCACCGTGACGCGGAAATCCGCGGCCCAGAAGCGGTCCATGAGCGGCGTGGCAAGGGCCTGTTCGCGGGAGCCGCGGAAGATCAGGTCCACCTCCTGCATCCGCCCCGAGCCCAGGTCCAGGAGGAAGGTCTCGGTGAGGTGGGAGTCCGCATCGGCGTCAGCGTCCGCGTTGGTCTCCGAGTCCGCATCGGCGTCGGCGTCCGCGTCGGCACCGGCGGCCACCACGGCAGCGGTCTCCGCCGGGGGATGCAGGGTGAACTCCACGTACCGCGTGGCGCCGCCGGCCTGCACGCTCGCCCTGCCGTGGGGCCCGACATCGAGGATCTGTCCACCGGTGGCCAGGGGCACCGGCTCGCCGGTGGACCCGCGGGCGGCCATCCATTCCGCCGTCGGCGCCAGGCCGATCTCCAGCGCGGCGGGCAGGGCGCCGGACAGGTACATCGAGTCGAAGCGCAGCCGCACAGCGCGCTCGCCGTCGGCGTCCTGGACCAGCGAGTCGAAGACCACCCGATCCGGCGTGACGGCGCGGCGCATGCCGGCCTCGGCCTCCAGGTCGCGCAGCGGCTGGGGGTAGTCGGCCGGGTACTTGGGGTAGATGAACACGGTGTGCGCCTCGCCGACCCACTCGGCGACGGTGCCGCCGGACAGCTCGCCTTCGAGCATGGAGGCCACGCCCTGGGCCGGCTGCCGCACCACCCGCAGCGTGAGGATCGGCACGATCCGGGCGGCGTCGCGGTCGAGGGCCTCGCCGAGCAGCTCGCGCAGGTCCACGTCCAGCGAGGCGCGGACCGTGCTGTGCGGGGAGCCCAGCTGCACGAAGGACCGCGCCAGCCGTCCGGTGCGCACGCCGTCCACGAGGGCCTCGGCGTCGAACACCAGCGCCACGTCGGGCGGGGAGCGTGCCGGCTCGGCGAAGTCCACCGTCCAGCGCGCGGGGGTGGCCTCCTCGCGGGAAGCCAGGTCGCGCGCCTCGAAGGAGCCCCGGACCCAGGCCAGCAGCAGCCTGTCGCCGTCGACCTGGCCGCCGGCGGCCAGACGCTGCAGGTCGAGGCCCGTGGGCGGCACGGGCACCGTCCCGCCGTCGCGCAGCGGCACCGTGCCGCTGAAGATCTCGGCCAGCATGGCCTCGTTCTGCTGCATCTCCTCGGACCGCACGTGGAGCAGGTAGCCCCAGGGCGCGAGCAGGAGCAGCGTGGCCACCACGAACTCGGCGCGTCGGCCGGTGCGGCGCGGGAACACCCAGATGAACACCAGGGCGAGCAGCCCCACGCCCCCGAGCAGGAACAGGGACGGCCCGGCCGTGTGCAGCACGCGCCGGGGGATGGTGCCCAGGCCGGCCTGGTTGCCGACCCAGAGGCAGAGCATGCCCAGCAACGCCAGGCCGAGCAGCAGCCACCTGCGCTCGGGCCAGGTGCGATGGGCCTGCTGCCCGGCCTCGCGCTCGAGCAGCACCTGCGTGCGCCGCGCGACGCGCGTGGCGACGAGACCGGTCACCAGGGCGAGCCCGCCCCACAGGAGCAGCCAGCGTTGCGCCGGGTAGCTGATCGTGCCGGGCCAGTCGAGGAACATGAGCGCCTGCCACGCGCCGGCGCCGCCCAGCGTGGCCAACAGGGTGCCGGAGAGCCACAGCAGCCTGGCCCGCAGCGCGGCGCCGCCCTCGGCCTCGGGCAGGAGCGCCCGCGCCTCGCGAGCCTTCAGGCGTTCCTCGGCGCCCTCCAGGCCGAAGACGCCGACGTAGAAGCCCTCGAAGGTCGTGTCGTCAGCGCCTTCGGTGTCGTCGGTGCCCTGGCTCCCGGTGGCGCCGCGGCGCGCGAGGCTGTCCGCGACATCGGCGACTCCGCGGCCCAGCTCGCCGACCTCGGCCAGGTCCTCCGGACTCAAGCCGATCCCGGCCAACACCCCGGTGAACCTGTCGTTCGACGTGCCGGCGGTGCCGGCGGTGCCGGACGTGCCGGACGTGCCGGCGCGCCCCTCTGCGTCGGTGCCGGCGTGCATCTGGGTGTCCACGTCGGTGCGCATGTCGGCGGTGGCCTGGTAGCGGCGCTCGCGATCGCGCTCCAGCGCCTTGAGCACGACCCGGTCGAGGCCCACCGACACGTGCACCTTCTGCGAAGGCGGCCCGAAGCGCCCCACCGGCAGCTCGTGCGTGAGCAGCTCGTAGAAGACGACGCCCAGCGCGTAGATGTCGGCGCGATGGTCCACCGAGGCGGGGTCCTCCCACTGCTCGGGCGCCATGTAGTGCGGCGTGCCCATGCGCTGGCCGGTCATGGTCAGCGCAAGCTCGTCGGCGCGCTGGTCGAGCAGGCGCGCGAGGCCGAAGTCCACCACGCGCACGACGCCGGAGGTGTCGATCAGGATGTTCTCGGGCTTGATGTCGCGGTGCACGACGCCGCGGCCGTGGGCGTAGGCCAGGGTGTCGCAGAGCTGCCGCACGATCGACAGGGCCTGGGACGGGACGACGGGACCGTCGGCCATGAGCTCGCGCAGCGTGATGCCGTCGACGAACTCCATCAGGATCCAGTAGACGTCGCCGCTGAGCCCGAAGTCGTGGACGCCGACGATGCCCGGGTGGCTCAGGCCGGCCAGGGCGCGGGCCTCGCGGCGGAAGCGCTCGGCGAAGTCGGGGTCGCGCCCCGTGTCCACGGGGAGCACCTTGAGCGCCACGGAGCGATCGAGCTCCTTCTGCCGCGCGCGATAGACCGCGCCCATGCCGCCGCGGCCGAGCAGCTCCTCGATGATGAGCTGCGGGAAGAGCGGGCCGAGCTCGGCGGGGGTCGGGGGCTCGGGGCGGCCACGGCCGGATCCGGCAGCGGCGGTCGCGGTGGCCCCGGCGGCGCCCGTGCCTCCGCCGATGCTTCCGGTCCCGGTGCCGCCGGCCGTGTCACCGACTCCCGATCCGGCACCCCGGGCCAGCAGGCACGTCGGGCACATCCCGCCGGGGGTGGTCCCCGGCCGGAAGACCGTGCCGCAGGCGGTGCAGGTGATCGTGGCGCTCATCGTCCGTCTCCGTCCCGGGGTGGCGCTCGTGATGACACGGTGCGCGGGCCCGGCACTCCCCCATGAAACAGCACGGGGGCGACGTTACGAGGTTTCTTGGGGTTTTTGGGGCGTGGCGGCCTGGGGCACCGAGGCTGCTCCCTCACCCTTCGACGGGGCCCGGCTGAAGGACGACCCTTCTTGGGCTGCATGCGCGCGGCCTCGGCCGCAGCGTGCATGGCGCCCCCACCTCAGCGAGCGAAGGCCTGGGCGACAGTTGCGGCAACACCTCATGTCCGACCTCGAGCCGTTAGACTGCGCGGTGGGACAGTTCGACGGGTCCGCCGAATCCGACGAGCGGCAGTCGAGGTACTAGTTAGAGGGGCAGGCCAGGAGCGCCAGCATGAGCCAATCACTTTTGGATCTGGTTGACCAGTTCCTGGATCTCGTACGGACCGGCTCCGGCAACCAAGAGCGCGACGAGTCCAGTTTGGTTCGTACCCTCGATGCACTTGCATCTGCCCGGCACGTCGTTCACTTCACGTTTGACGAGACTGAGTATCCCGACCCGCCCGATTGGCCCAACAAGGATCGTCGGGCCGCTGTCTCTGGGCGCTTTCCCGACTACGGCTACTACAACACCGCAATGCCCCTGTCTGAAAACGTCGGTGAGGCGCAGCTCGTCGTCGGGGATGCCGTGGATGATATCGCCGACATCGCCGGGGACCTGGCGGACTTCGCATGGCGCTGGCGTAACACGAGCGAGGCCGATGCCCTCTGGCACTTTGAGAACTCCTACAACTCCCACTGGGGCCAGCACCTACACAGTCTTCGGCTCTACCTCTGGGCACGGAGGCTGTGGTAGCGGAGCCCTCTAACAGGCCGCTGCAGCAGACCGCGACTGCCCTGGCATCGTCGCTTCGGTCATGCCGTACACTGGGGGCAGCCGCGGCAGCTGAGCGGCAACATCGTTAGACAGAGGGGAAATGCAGGACGTTCCAGGAACAGTCGTTTCTAGGTTTGCAGATGCGTTTGCGTACGGGCGGGCAGGCTACACGCTCAGCGAGCTGCACGACATCTTCGTGCAGTATCAAGCAGACGCTCCTCCCGTTCCGCCTAGTTCCCCTCCAACCAAAGGCGCTTACTTCGCTGACTGCCTCTATCGCATGGCACCCGAGAAGCAGCGTCAGTTCCTCTATGACCTGTGTGACAATCCGCCGCCCGCGAAGGGCTCGATTCCAGGTCAGAATGAGCGGCTGGAATTGCTCGGCGTACTCGCCGCCGCAGACGGTGTTGCCCCACTTGGAGTCACCCTCGCCGGCGTAAGCGTCCGCGCGGTTCGCAACCAGTGGTTCTCCGCAGCAGAACGCCTGCCAGGAGATCCGGCGGCCGCAGTCACAGCAGCGCGCACCCTCCTTGAGTCCACGTGCAAGACCATCCTCGTGGAGCTTGGAGTCCAACCCGACAACTCAGGGCAGCTAGTACGCCTCTACAAGCAGGTTCGCGTGGCCCTCGCGCTGGAACGTGTCGGTGGGTCTCAGGGCATTCATCAGGTTGCCCAAGGGCTAGTCCAGGTCGCGAGTGGCGTGGCGGAACTGAGCAATGCGGCGGGTGACCGTCATGGTCTTGCTGGTGGCGTCAAGAGCACGGATCACATCGGGGCTGCCCTCGCTGTCCATGCTGCAGGTACTGTGTCGCTCTACCTAGTACAGGTGCACCGTGCCCAGGCTCGTACATCGCAACCTGTCTAACAAGCCGCTGCAGCCGACGCGGCTGACCGCCGCGTCGTTGCTCCGCTCGTCACGTACACTGAGGGTCAGCCGCGCAGCTGAGCGGCAACACCGTTAGCGAGGCGAGCGTCCCATGAAGTGGTGGAGTTGCTTCGGCGTAGGGCTAGTCGGCCTCGTGGCATGCTCGGTGCCCTTGAAGCCCGCGATGCCTCGGAGGGCGTCGTTTGTTGTCACAGGTGATGTCAGTGCCTCCAGTACTCAAGCTGTTTTCTGTCTTGAGGACAGGTATGGCTACAGAGTCACCCAGGAGGTTGTTGGGGGATTCTATGACGTTCTTTTCACCGTTTGGGTCCGAGATGGCGCAGAGATCCGTATCGGCGTCTATCAGCATGGCGATGAGGTCTTCTACTCGTTCAGAGAGTGTCACCCCGGGCACGTGCCAGAAGTCCAGGCGATCGCGCAGGGCATGGAGGCGTGCTTGGGTGCTCGCTAACAGGCCTCTGTGAGACGGCCCCACCGGTCAAGCAGTCATGCGGTATCTCCTCCTTGGCGCTTCAGCGCCGGCGTCCTGACTGATCGTCTCGTGCCCGCAGGCGTCTGTCCGCACTCCCGTCGAGGCTCCTCATCGGCCTCCGGTCGGCCGGTCTCCCGACGCAGTCCTTCAGGCGCACCAGAGGACGCGGCGCCGCGAGCGCGAACTCGGAAAGCGCGACCTCTCCTCGCCGGACGGCGTGCTGCGGACGGTCGTGGCGTTCGCCAACACCGCGGGCGGGACGTTGCTCTTGGGCGTGGAGGACAGGAGCCGGCGTGTGCGCGGTGTCGCCGATCCCCTGGCCCTGGAGGAGCGCTTGGCCAACCTCATCAGCGACCGCATCGCCCCCCGGCTCGTGCCAGAGATCGAGATCCTGCCCTGGCGCCGCACACAGATTCTGGCGGTGCAGGTCCATCCGAGCTCGAGCCGTCCCCACTACCTGAAGCGCAAGGGCCTGGACGGCGGCACCTACGTCCGGGTCGGTTCGACGAACCGGATCGCGGATGCCGAGCTGATCGGCGAGCTGGGGCGATTCGCCCGTGGAGAGGCCTTCGACGAGCAGCCGATGCCGGGGCTCGACTCGGGAGCCCTCGACTTCCGAGCTGCTTCCGAGTCGTTCGCCGCGGTGCGCAAGCTCGCCCGGCGCGACCTCGAGACCCTGCGACTGGTCACCCGGCACCAGGGACGCAAGGTCCCGACCGTCGGCGGCATGATCCTCTTCGGCGTCGATCGCGAGCGCCATTTCCTCGACGCCTGGATCCAGGCTGGCCGCTTCGGCGGCACGGACAAGAGCCGCATCGTGGATCGCGCGGAGATCCACGCGCTCCCGGTGCAAGCCGTCGAGGAAGCCATCGCCTTCGTGCACAAGCACACCCTGCACGGGGCGGAGATCGGCGCGGTGCGGCGCAAGGAGCGCTGGAGCCTGCCCCCCGTGGCCGTGCGCGAGGCGGTCGTCAACGCCGTGGTCCACACCGACTATGCGCAGCGCGGTGCGCCGCTGCGGCTGTCGAGCTTCGACGACCGCCTCGAGGTCGAGAACCCGGGGCTCCTGCCCTTCGGGCTCACGGTGGAGGACCTACGGCATGGGGTCTCCAAGCTGCGCAACCGCGTCATCGGCCGCGTCTTCCACGCGCTGGGCCTGATCGAGCAGTGGGGCAGCGGCATCCAGCGCATGAGCGCCGCCTGCCGCGAGGCGGGACTCGCGGAACCGGTGTTCGAGGAACTGGCCACGCGCTTCCGGGTCACGATCGCCACGGCGACCGTCGGGCCGCCGCTCCTGGACGAGACCGATCAGGGGATCCTGGCCTGCCTCGCGGACGGGCAGGGGTGGCTCACCAGCGAGATCGCGGCCGAGATCGAACTCACGCCGCGGGCGACACGCACGCGCCTGGCGCGCCTGGTCGGCCGCGGGCTGGTGCGCGAGATCGGCACCGGGCCGCAGGATCCGAGGCGGCGCTACTTCCAGGCCGAGGCCGGGCCGGCATGAAGCTCACCCTCCAGCAGCTCGAGGCACACCTGTGGGGCGCGCGCGTCGGCCAGGTCTGCGATCCACGACTCCATCGAGCTCTTCTACAACCGGAAGCGGCGGCACTCGACACTCGGGGATCGACCGCCTGCCGAGTTTGAGGCAGACTACGACAAGCCTGCTGATGCAGCGTGACCCGGTGTCCACTCAACCGGGGGAAGGTCAGTGCGAGTTGAACAGCCCGATCATGCAGCGCCGCATGGACGACTGCGTCGGGGGACCGGCCGTCTCACCCCATCCGCTGCAGCCGACGCGGTTGACCGCCGCGTCGTTGCTCCGGTCGTCGCGTACACTGAGGGGCAGCCGCGCAGCTCAGCGGCACCAACGTCAGCATAGAACTGAAGGAGGCTGGAACATGTGGGGTTGGAAGACCGTAGAAAGAAGCATCACTCCAGCAGTAGGCCCTGACCGAGCAAGCGAGATACTAGGCGCCTTCGGATTCGTACCGCGACTTGCCAACAAGGCCTTCATCATCCTCAGCAAGGAAGATCCCGCCATTGAGGCTGCGGTTGCTCAAACCGAGACAGGCGTCTTCCTTCAACTTCGATATGGTCAGTTCGTCATCTATGACGGCGGCCACCTAGTGGAGTTGGCAAACCAGCTAGCCTCGCTTCTGACACCCTCGTCGGTCACGACCGATGCCTAACAAGGTGCTGCAGACAAACGGTCACTTCGCGGCCGTCGCTGAGCACCGACCACGTGAGGCCGACCGGGTCGCACCTAGAACGCCCGAAGAACCTCGCGCGCCGACCAACGCCCTGCAACCAGGGCACGAGCCATGAGCAACCCATTTGCCCCAGGCGTAGGCGGGATCCTCAGCGCCGATATCGCCGTCCCAGAACACGATCGCGAACTGAGCTTCTACTCACGTGTCCTGACCACGGGCGAGACTCCACTTTGGCGGGACGACCTGCTGAACAACCGAGGCAGGCCGATCATCGGCCTGGGCGCTCGCAGTGAGGAGTACGAAAAGCTACCGCTGCAATGGATGCCGCACATCCAGGTCGCCGATGTCGCAACCAGTGTCGCGCGTGCGCTGGAGCTGGGCGGGGACGTGCTTTTCAAAGACGACGGCGAAAAGAGTCAGTGGGCTGTCCTGCTCGATTCCCATGGGGCGGCGTTCGGGGTCATCCCCGTCGTCTCTGCCGATTCCATTCCCCCGGATGAGGGCGGCGCGGCGCGCGACGCTGCGGAGCGTGCGGGTTGCATTTCCTGGCTCACCCTGACGGTCTCGGATGCGCCGGCGACCCGTGACTTCTATCGACAGGTCGTGGGCTGGTCGGCGCAGAACATCGAGATGGAGGCCTACACCGACTACAACATGCTCGGTGAGGATGGGAATCCGGCGGCGAGAGTCCGTCATGCACGCGGCGCAAACCTGGGCCTGCCGCCGGTCTGGCTGATGGACCTCCCCGTGGGCGATCTCTCCGAGAGTGTTCGTCGTGTGCGAGAGGGCGGCGGTGAGATCATCAAGGCGACGCAAGAAACAGATGGGACCTACGCATCTGCCGTTGTCCGGGACCCGGTGGGTGCGTGCCTGGCGTTGGTACAGGGATGAGGAGTGCAGCGGCCTCACGAGCCATTGCAGCAGACACAAGGAGAATCAGCGTGGATCCGTCGGCCAAGACTACGGTTGGAAAGTGGGTCGGGATTGGCACCGCTCTTGGTGCTGCGTTCGGCGCAGCGTTTGGTGACGTAGGGATCGGTGTCGCGCTCGGTGTTGCATTGGGCGCGGTGGTCGGCGCAGCGAAGAGCGGTCCTCCACAGGCTGATCGCTGTGGACGTGACGCCTGACAAGCGCTTGCAGCCTGCGTTCCACGTGCTTGAGCTACACGCCGCAACGCTTTCTTTGATCGCCACTCGAGACGAGACTACGCAACCCTCGGCGTGCCTCTTGCCACGAGCCCGCTTTCGGCGCAGGTCGACGGTTTGCGCGCGTTGGACGGCGAATGGATCTACGTCGAGGACCGCACCGAAGGCCGCGCCCTCGAGTGGCTGGGCCCCCCCATGAGCTCGATGTTCTCGATGCACATCGAGGAGGGAGGTCATCCTGGCGCGCGGCCATGGCTCTGGGCACCGCGATGTGAGCGTCGCGCTTGACGGCTCGATCACCGCAGTCACCGAGCCAGGGAAGACCTCGCGCTACCGTGGCGCGTGGAAGGACGGGGCGTTCGCGTACGAGGTCGACTTCGTGCGCGGATCCGACAACGCGCCCGACGGGCTGATCCGGAGGGAGTTCCGCATCACGGCCGACGGACTGCTCGTGCGCGCCGGGTTCGGGACGTCCGAGTCGATTGGGCTCTACGGCCATGCGGAGGACATCGTGATGCCCGCTCCGAGCACGGCCGCCATCGGCGACATGGCGTGGCTGGTCGGCGCGTGGGTCGGAACAAAGGGCTCGAGGTCGATCGAGGAGCGATGGAGCCGGCCGCTCGGCGGCGCGATGCTCGGCGTGTCGCGCACGGTCTCGCGTGGCAAGCTGTCCGCGTTCGAGTACCTGCGCATCGTCGAGCGCGACGGCGGGCTGATCTACATCGCGCCGAGGGTGACCCGAACGCCACGATCGGCTTCATGAAGGGGGGCAGCCCCCGGCGTTTCGCGTACAAACGCGAAGACAACTAGAGTCGCCTGACAACCGGCTGCAGCGGACGTGCTGTGCAGCCCGCCGCTGGGGAGGTGCGCGCCATGACTCGCAAGGCATCCAAGCCGTCGCCAACGGGCAAGAAGCAGGCCGCCGCCAAGCGGGTCGCTGCGAAGCCGAAGCTCCTCTCGGGCGGCAACCCCCAGGTCGCCAAGGGCGACGGCGATGCCCCCGTGCAGACCTACGTCGCCGCCATGCCGGGCTGGAAAGGCGACGTGGGGCGCCGCCTCGACGCCCTGGTCGTGCGCACCGTCCCTGACGTCCGCAAGGCCGTGAGGTGGAACACGCCCTTCTATGGCGTCGAGGACCGGGGCTGGTTCCTCGCCTTCCACTGCATGACGAAGTACCTCAAGGTGACCTTCTTCCGCGGCTCGTCGCTGCGCCCTGTCCCCCCGGTCGCCTCAAAGCTGGAGGCCGTGCGCTACCTCCACATCCACGAGGACGACGACATCGACGAGGAGCTCGTGGCAAGCTGGATCCGGCAGGCCTCGAAGCTGCCCGGCGACACCTGCTTCTAGCGCCGGCGGAGAGCGAATCAGCATGGTCAAGAAGAAGGCGGCCGCGAAGCGGGTCACCGCGAAGGCGCCCACACCGCGCAAGGCTCCGCCCGAGTCGGCCGACTGGCGACGGGAGACTCTCGCTCGCGTCCGAGCGCTCATCAACCAGGCCGAGCCGCAGGCGGTCGAGGACGTGAAGTGGAGGAAGCCATCGAACTCGATGGCAGGGGTGCCGGTGTGGTCCCTCGACGGGATCCTCTGCACCGGCGAGACCTACAAGGACAAGGTGAAGGTCACCTTCGCCAAGGGGGCGTCGCTCGAAGACCCGGCGGCGCTGTTCAACTCCAGCCTCGAAGGCAACACGAGGCGCGCCATCGACCTCCATGAGGGCGACGAGCTCGACGAGAAGGCCTTCATCGCCCTCGTCCGCGCCGCCGTCGCGCTCAACGCTTCGGGAAGGAAGACGTGAGCGACTGCCCCGCAACGCGCCCCCGCGGCTCCCACGCCTCGGCGCTCATCCCGGGCGCGATTCCAGCACCACGTCGATGAATGCGGCGGTGACGCCGCACAGCCGCCCGTAGAACCCGGTGTCGGCCTCTCGGCTGCGCAGCATCGGCAAGGCCCAGGCCAGATGGGCGCGCGCCGGTTCGCCTTCGTAGCCGCTGCCCTCGGCGAGCGACTGGATCGGCGGGTGGCCGCCCCGCGGCGAGACGAACGCGTCGAAGTACGCGGCGGCCAGGTCGTCGAGGGCGGCCTGGGAGTCCTCCTCCGGGAGGCACAGTCCGAGACCGGCGAGCGTGGACGCGAGTCCCGCCTCGTAGTACGCCGAGCTCGAGTACACTGCGTCCGCTGCTCCGCTGGGCGGCGACCTCTCCAGACCGCGTGGGGCAAGCATGGTCCGGTACGCAGATGCCGTCGGAACTCTCCGGCCCGAACAGCTGGTGGGATTCTTCGAGGGTTGGCCGCACCCGCCCGCAGCCGACACCCACCTGCAGCTGCTCCGCTCGAGTACGCAGGTCGCGCTCGCGCTCGACCGTTCAGGTCAGGTCGTCGGCTTCGCGACCGCCATCTCCGACGGTGTGCTGACCGCGTACATCCCGTATCTCGAAGTGCTGGCGTCGCATCGCGGGCGAGGCATCGGCACGGAACTCGTCCGTCGGGTCCTCGGCCAGCTCGAGGGGCTCTAGTCCATCAACCTCCACTGCGATCCCGAGCTGACGCCCTTCTACGAGCAGCTCGGCATGCAGCCTCTCGGGGGCATGGCGATGCGGAACGACGAACACCAATCCGGCACGCACGCGGTCTGACCGGCCGTCGCACCGGACCAACACAGGAGACCCTGACATGCCCAAGTACGTCATCGAGCGTGAGATCCCGGGCGCCGGCAGCCTCACACCCACCGAGCTCCAGGCGATCTCGCAGAAGTCCTGCGGCGTGCTCCAGGAACTCGGTCCGTCCGTCCAGTGGGTGCAGAGCTACGTCACCGACGACAAGGTGTACTGCGTCTACATCGCTCCGAGTGAAGACGCGGTCCGCAAGCACGCCGAGCTCGGCGACTTCCCGGCCAACCGGGTCTCGGAAGTCCGGGCCATCATCGATCCGACGACGTCGGAGTGAGCGCCTACCCCTCCCGCCGCACCGGCAGCTGCGCGTACAGCGCGAAGTCCTCGTACCCGAGCGCGAAGGGCCGACCGATGAACGCCTCGAACGCCGGCTGATCGTCAGGCATCCACCCGCTCGTCGGCAGCCACGTGCCGTAGTACCAGTCGAGCGCGCGCAGCTCGAGGTCGATGCCGCCGCGGATCTCGATCTGGGCGACTCGCATGGCCGGGAAGCGGAACACGCCGACCTCGCCGTCCGGGAGCCGCCGGACCGCTTCCGCCGCGACGCCGCCGGTTGCGCGCCCATCGGCCGCGACCCCATCCGCCGCGCCTGCGCCCTCCGCGAGCTCGACGGCGATGTCGTAGCGACAGTCTTCCACCGCCGTGACCTCGGGGTCGTCCCACATGTACCCGAGCCACTGGCCGTCTCCGAGGCCGCGCGCGTCGGCCCACGCGAGCAGCCGCTCGCACGCGTCGAACACGCCGGTCCCCCGATACGGGTCCAGCACGCGGATGTAGGCCACGGTGCGCGGCGGGAGCTCGCGCAGCTGCACCTCGAAGCCGTCGGGGTTCTCCCCCGCGGGCAGCTTCTCGATGTGCGCGGTCACGCCGGCGTCTCGCACCGTCTCCTCGACCCCCTCGCGATGCCGCTCCCGCCAGGCCGCCAGGTCGAAGCGACTCGGCGGCACGCCGTAGCGCTGCTTGAAGCTGCGCGAGAAGTCCGACGACGACGCGAACCCGCAGGCCAGGGCGACGTCGGTGAGCGAGCGCCGCGGCGCGCGCGTCATCAGGGACAGGGCGCGCTCGAGCCGCAGCCGCTTCACGAACTGCCCGATCGTCTCCCCCATCAGCGCGGCGAAGATGCGGTGGAAGTGGTAGGGCGAGAAGCCCGCCGTCCGGCTCAGCTCCTCCAGCCGCAACGGCTGGTCGAGGCCCGTGACGATGGCGTCGATGGCGCGGTTCACGCGGTCGACGTACGGCACCGTCGGCGGGGTCGCCTTCTTCGGTGAGCTTCGCAAGATCTGGCAAGCGCTCCGGGCCGGGGCCTGGGATCCTATCAGCGGGTCGGACGAGTCGCGCCGGCCCCGGCCACTCCCCCCGCATCAGGAGCCGGATCCGTGGAACTGGGCAAATTCTCCGTCAGCCTCGCCGTGAAGGACATCGCCGCCTCGAAGGCCTTCTACGAGAAGCTCGGCTTCACGGTCTCCGGCGGCGTCCAGGAGCAGAACTGGCTCGTCCTCCGGAACGGCACGACGACCGTCGGCCTGTTCCAGGGCATGTTCGAGCGCAACCTGCTGACGTTCAACCCGGGCTGGACGCACACGTCCGAGGGCCTCGAGGACTTCATGGACGTGCGCGAGATCCAGGCGCTGCTCGAGAGCCGCGGTCTCGAGCTGACCACGGCGGCCGACGCCGACGGCACCGGCCCCGCGAGCCTGACGTTGATCGACCCGGACGGCAACCCGATCCTGATCGACCAGCACGTGCCGCGCCCGGAGCGGTGAGGCACCACCCCCACGACCCATGGACAGGCCCACACGAGGAGTCCCATGAACCCCATCGCACGGAACATCCTGGCGGTCCTCGGCGGCTGCGTCGCCGGCAGCCTGGTCAACATGGCACTGGTCAACGTCGGCCCGTCGGTGATCCCGCTCCCCGAGGGCGCCGACGTCTCCTCGATGGAGAGCCTGCGCGACAGCATGAAGCTGTTCACCCCCGCGAACTTCGTGTTCCCCCTCCTGGCTCACGCGCTCGGAACCCTCTTCGGCGCGTTCGTCGCCGCCAGGCTCGCGGGCAGCCACCCGATGCGGCTCGCCCTCGGTATCGGCGTGTTCTTCCTCGTCGGTGGCGTGGTGGCGGTGAACATGCTCGGCGGCCCCCTGTGGTTCAACGTGACCGACCTCGTGGTGGCGTACATCCCGATGGGCTTCCTCGGAGGCCGCCTCGCCGGGAGCAAGCCACCTCCGGCGGCGGCCGTCGCGTTAGACTGAGACGCCGCGCGACGGAGCGACAGCAGCGCCTGGCATGACCGGCGACGGCTTCGACCGCGGCGGGCGAGTTGGTGACGGAGGAAGGCGTGGCGAGAGGTCGGACACAGCGAGGCGCGACCGTCGGCGTCGCCGAACACGGTCGCTCGGCCGTGCTCGTGACCGTCGCGCCCGACGGTGAACTCCTCGATCGTCGGGGCATCGACCTCACCGATCGGGACCTGCCGACGCACCCGCACCACCACGAAGGCTCGTGGGCGGTCGGCCGCTACCTGGACAGCCCGTGGGCGCGGGAGATCTCGCTCGCCGACGCCGTGGCGCTCGTCGAGCGTGTGCGCGCGTCCGCCGCGCGGGGTGCGCGCGACGGCCTGGAGGCGCTGGCCGCCGCGGTGCCGATGCCGATCGCGAGCATCACGATCCGCGTGTGCCCCGAGCTTCCGCCGACGACCGAGGAGCGGATCACCGACCATCGCGCCCAGACCATGGCCGACTCCGTGATGTATCGGGAGGCCCTCGCGACCGCTGCCGGGGCGCGCGGCTGGTCGGTGTGCTGGTACGACCGCGACGCCGTGTTCCGTGACGCGGCCACGACGCTCGGCTGCGAGGAGCTGGACACGTTCCTGCGCGAGATGGGTCGCTCGATCGGGCCACCCTGGCAGGCCCGGCACAAGCTCGCGGCAGCCGCGGCGATCGCGGCCACGGGGATCGCCTGTGCGTGATACATGGACGCTGCGCGGCTCACCCGTTCGTGCCATCGGCATGGTCCTCGCCCTCGTGTTGGTGGCCTGTGCGGCGTCGCCGCGCGAGCGGCTGGAGCCCGACCGCTGGTCGATCGAGACGGCCGAGGTGCTCTTCACCGCTCAGCGCGATGGGCTCTCGGACCTGTACGTGCTCGATCGCTCCACCGGGGAAACGCGGCGCGTGACCGGGCTCGGGACGCCCGACGGCGGCGCCAACGCGGCGCGCGTGTCGCCCGACGGACAGGACCTGGCCTTCCAGGTCCGCCACGGTTCCAACCTGGAGATCCACGTGAGGGCTCTCGCCGGCGGTGAGAGTCGGAACGTGACCCGGCACCTCGACTACGACGTGAATCCGGTGTGGTCCCCCGATGGCACGGAACTCGCCTTCATGTCCACCCGTGGCTTCGAGCTGGGGAGCCTCGGGCCGTTCCCGGGTCACCTCTACGTCCACGCTCTCGAAGCCGACGCACTGCGCCAGATCACGACGGCGCCGCTGACTTCCTCGCTCGGCCCGAGCGACTGGTCTCCGGACGGGACCGGGATCCTGATGGCCCGAGCGGGCGAGAACGGGATCGACGTCTACCGGCTCGACGTCCGGAGTGGCGTCGAGGTCCGCCTCACGGACGCGCTTGAAGACGAGTACTCGGCGACCTACTCCCACTCCGGAGACCGCATCGCGTTCCACGCCGAGTCGGACTCGGCGTCGCAGATCGTGGTGCTCGACCTCGCGACGGGCGAGCGCCGCGTGGTCACGACCGGGCCCGGGTCCCGGTACTCGCCGGAGTGGTCACCCGATGACGAGTGGCTCCTGTTCACCGCCAGCGACGACGGAGCCCGGTACGACATCCGTGCCGTGCGCCTCGCCGACGGCACGGTGCTGGAGATCGTGTCGACGGAGGAAGACGAGCGGGAAGGACAGTGGCTGAACCCCCGGGCCCCCGCGAGCCGGGAGGCGGGAGGCGAGGCACGCAGATGAAGACGATCCACCAGGTCATGACCGCCCTCGAGAAGGCCGGCAACCCGCTCCGCATCCGGACCTTCGCCAACCACGGCGCT
>JAJDER010000164.1 GCA_029259725.1 Planctomycetota bacterium
GACTTCGCGCGCGATCGCGAGCGCTGAAGCGTGCGTGTCGCCTTCGACGTCTCGATCCTCGGCCGGCCCTGCCCGACCGGGACCGAGCGCGCGGCGAGCACCCTGATCGACGCGGTGCTCGCCACCGATACCGATCTGGAGCTGCATCTGCTCGCCCCGGATGCGTCTCCGTTCAGCGGCGACTTCGGCGCGCGTCACCCCTGGCGGGATGATGGGCGCGTGGTCGTCGAGGGCCACCTGCCGGCGGCGGGGAGCGCGGGGCGCCTGTGGCTGTGGCGCGAGCGCGCGGTGCCCGGATCGTTGGCCGCGGCGCGCTGCGACGTCTACCACTCTCCGGTGGTCGCGCTGCCCCTGCGCACCGGTTGTCCTCGAGTGGCCACGGTGCACGAGATCCCCTGGGCCGCGCCCGGCCGGGGCGGCGACCGCCGACTCAGCCACCGCGTGCGGCTCGGGCTCGCCGTCCGGGCGGCCGCGCGGTTGCTGTGCGTGTCGCGGCGCACGGCCGACGATCTGGTGACGCTGCATCCCGCCGCCGCGTCGCGCGTCGCGGTCGTGCCCCACGGGGTCGCTCCCCTGTTCCTGACGCTGCCGACCCTGCAGACGACGACAGGCACGCTTGCCGAGCTGCAGCCCGGTCGCCGTCGGCTGCTCGCCGTGGGGCGCCAACGCGGCAAGAAGAACCTCGCCCGTCTGCTGGCCGCTCTGCGGGACCCCGCGCTGCACGACATCGACCTGATCCTGGCCGGTCCGGCGGGCGATGCCACCCTGGCGCTGCGGGCCCAGGCGGAGGAACTCGAGCGCGCCGCGGGGAGGCCGCGCGTCGCCTTCGTCGGGCATGTGCGGGACACCGAGTTGGTGGCGCTGTACGACCTGGCGGCGGCGGTCGTGTTCCCCTCGCTCTTCGAGGGCTTCGGGCTGCCGGTGATCGAGGCGATGGCTCGCGGCACGCCCGTGATCGCGGCGCGGCAGGGCGCGGTGGCCGAGGCCGCCGGAGCCGCCGGAGCCGTCGGAGCAGCCGAGGCCGCCCGGGCCGCCGGGGCCGTGGAACGCTTCGACGGGGAGGACACCGCGGCGCTCGTCTCGGCCCTGCGCCGCGTGCTCGAGGACGAGGACCGCGCGCGCGACCTGGTCGAGGCCGGGCGCCGACAGGCCCTCACGTGTAGCGCCGCGGCCGGCGCGCGCGCGGTGATCGACCTGTGGCGCGACGTCGTCCGCACGGGCGCGGACGGCGGCGCCGATGGAGCGGCGCGGTGAAGGTCCTCGTCGACGCGACCATGCTCGACGGCGGGCCTTCCGGAGCGGCCACGCGGCTGCTCGGTCTCGGTCGCGCCCACGCGGCGCGCGGAGAGGTCGAGGTGGTGCACCTCGTGCGTCCGGGACTGCAACCCCTGCCGGGCCTGATCTGTGAGCCCTTCGAGGGCTCGACCACGCCGGCGTCGCGTGCGCGGAGCGGCCGGCGCTGGGACGCCGCCCTGGCCGCCTCCGGCGCGGTGCTGTTGGCGGCGGGGGCGCTCCCGGTGCCGCGGGTGGCGGCGGCGCCAGTGGTGTTGACCGTGCACGACCTGCGCTTCCTCGACGCCGACGCCGGGACCAGTCGACTTCGGCGGTGGTGGGGACGCCACCGCCTGGCGCCGAACCTGGAGCGCGCCGCGCACGTCGTCGCCGTCTCGGCCTCGACGGCCGCCGGTCTGCGCCGGGTCGCGCCGCGCGTGCCGGTGACCGTGGTGCCCAACGCGGGCACGCCCGACCTGCAGCCCCCCGACACGCCCGATGCGATGGCTGCGTTTCGCCGCCGGGCCGGACTGAACCAGCGCTACGTGCTCGCCATCGGCGCGCCGGTGAAGCACAAGAACCTCGGCCGGCTCGTCGACGCCCTGGCCGCGGCACGTCGCCAGGATTCGGGCCGCGACCTCGGCCTGGTGGTGGCCGGGCGCCTGGAGCCGGCGCAGGCCGCGGCCGTCGGACGACGTGCGCGGAGTGCGGGCGTCGAGGAGCACGTGCGTCTCGTCGGCGTGCTCGACGTCGCCACGCTCTCCGCCGTGCTGGCCGGCGCCGATGTCCTGGCCGTGCCCTCGATCACCGAGGGCTTCTCGATCCCCGTCGTCGACGCCCAACGCTTCGGCGTCCCCGTGGTCACGGCCGACACCGGCGCCCTGCCCGACACGGTGGGGGGCGGCGGCTGGCTGGCCTCGGCGCAGGATCCGGCGGCCTTCGGCGCGGCGCTGATGGCCGCCGTGACCCCCGGGCCGGAGCGCGATCGGGTCGTGCAGCTCGGCCGGGCGGCGGCCGACCGCTGGTCCTGGGAGCTCTCGGCCGAGACCCTGGAAGGCCTCTGGCGACAGGTCGCGGACACGGCGGATCCCGCCCCCGATTCACACACCGACGCCGACCCGGCGTCCTCCGGGACGTAGACTCAGGGCATGCCTCGCCCAGCCCTGCTTCGTCGTGTCGTCGCACTCGCTCGGGCGCTCGCCCTCTCGCTCGTCGCCCTCGCGCTGCCCTTGGCCGCGCCGACCGCCGCGCAGCTGGTCCCGTCGGATGCCGCGCCGGCGCCGCCCGAGGTCGGTCGACCGGCGGGCCCGGTGGAGGGGCCGTTCCTCGTCGTCGAACCGTCGGTGCTCGAGCTCGGCGAGGTCTACTGGGGCAAGAGCGTCTCGGCCACGTTGCGCCTCACCAACGTGGGCAACGCTGCGCTCGACATCGGAATCACCTCGACCTGCGGCTGCACCACCGCGCCCCTCGCCCCGGGCGACGGCCGCATCGCCCCTGGCGCCACGCTCGAGCTGCCCGTGACCATGACGCCGAAGGGCCCGCGCCCGAGCGACCTGGTCAAGTCGCTCGAGATCACCACCAACGAGCCCAGCCGTCCCCTGGTCCAGGTGCCCGTGGCCTGCACCGTGCTCGTCGGCGTCAGTGCCGAGCCGGCCTTCGTGCTCTTCCGCGACCTGGATCTGGGCGACACCGAGTCGATGACGATGCTGCTCGAGTCCGGCGACGGCACGCCCTTCGCCATCCAGGACGTGCGCTTCACGTCGGACCTGTATGCGGCCGAGTACAGCGCCGGTGTCGAGGGTGTGATCCATGAGGTCACGGTCACCACCGGGCCGATCACCGCCCGCGTCAACCCGTCGTCGAAGATCGTCGTCACGACCACGCACCCGCGCGCGCCGCAGCTGAGCCTCAACTGCAACTCGATGGTCGCGCCGGTGGTCTCAACCTCCGCGCAATCACTGTTCTTCGGGGTCGTCGAACCGGGTGCCAGCTCGGAGCGCCCGATGAAGCTCTGGCAGCGCAAGAGTGAGACCCCGCTCGAACGCGTGTCGGTCACCGTCGTCAAGCACCCCGACCTCGCCATCGAGGCGCGCCGCGACGAGCAGGATCCGTTGCTCTGGCACTTCACCCTGCACGTGCCCGCCGAGCGCGCCGGCCAGATCCTCAGCACGGCGATCCGCATCGAGAACGAGCTGGGCGCCGATGCGGCCCTGGTCATGATGGCCGGAGCGCGGGTGGAGGCGGCGCGCTAGCGCGTCAGCGGCGGGTCTGGTTGCCGCGATACGCGCGTGCGTAGCCGGCGCGGATCCCGAACTGGTCCGCGCCGACGATGATGTCGGCGTTGTCGTCGGCGTCCAGATCGCCCGCGATGGCCACCGACACGCCCAGCCCGTCCTCGGCGGAGTCCCCGAAGATCTCGAGCAACAGCGTGCCCGTGTGGCCGGAGTACACGCGCACCGAGGGCAGCACGTCGGGGGCGGTGCCACCCTCGACCAGCGCGGCGTCGCCGGGGATGCCGACGAGCACGTCGTCGTAGCCGTCGTCATCCACGTCACCCAGGCCGCTCACCGCATGGCCGAAGCGCAGGTCGCTCCGCTCGTGGGTGAGCTGCATGAGTGGCTTGCCGTCCTTGCCGGAGATCACCAGGGCCTCGCCGGGGACGCCGTCCGAGCCGACGATCACGTCGGCCCAGGAATCCGAGTTCACGTCGCCGGCGCCGTGCACGGCATGGCCGAAGCCGCCGTCCTCGTTGCGCCCGAAGCGTTCGAAGCGCAGCTCGCCGTTCAGGCCGTCGAAGATGCGCACGGCGCCGACGCGCGGACCGCCGGGCTCCTGCCGTGCGCCGGGAGCGGCGAGCACGAGGTCGCGGTTGTTGTTGCTGCGGCGCTCGTCCTCGGGCGTGTCCTCGTCGGGCGCGGGGAGCAGCACGTTCTCGGTGGCGCCCACGGACCAGCCGAGTCGCTCGCCCTCGCTCCCGCCCTCCCAGCTCCAGAGCACTTCGGGCTCCTTCTTCGACTTGCCCGAGACGACGATCACGCGCCCTGCGTCCTGACCGGCCGTCCCGTCGTGGTACGGCGCGCCGAGGATCACATCGAAGAAGCCGTCCTGATCCACATCGCCGGCGGCGCTCACCGACCAGCCGAGTTGCTCGCCCTCCTGCTCGCCCTCGACCAGCAGTCGCAGCTTGGCCTTCTTGCCGAGCAGCAGGTACGCGGCGCCCTTGCCGTCGTCGGCGCCGGGCGCGCCGACGACCACGTCACCGAAGCCGTCGGCGTTCAGGTCGCCGGCCTCGCTCACCGAGGCCCCGAAGAGGTCGCCCTGCTTGCCGTACAGCGTGGCCAGTTCCTTGCCCTTGCGGCCGGAGATGATCGTGACCGCCCCGGCGTCCACGCCCTTCTTGGCGTGACCCGGCATGCCGATGATCAGGTCGTCGAACCCGTCGCCGTCGAAGTCCCCGGCGCTGCTGACGCTGGCGCCGAAGCGTTCCCCGGCCTGCTTGCCGGCGAACGCGTGCAGCAGGAACTCGTCGTCCTCCGGGGCGGCCGCCGCGCCGGGCAGGGGGGGCACGGAGGGCACGGGCGGGGCGGCGGCGGACAGCAACCCGAGCAGGACGGCACCGACGAGAGCGGGGAGGATCCCGGGGTGCGGACGTCGGGTGGGGCGAACGACGATCATGATCAGCCTCCTGGAGCGGCACGCTCGACGCAGCAACGATCCGCGCTGTGACCCGCCGGGACGCTGACGCTTCCGTCAGCCACTCAATCGTCCCACGACAGGATCCGGACCCGGCCCTTCTTCTGCCCGAAGCCGTCGGCACCCACCATGACCTCGCCGAAGCTGTCCGAGTCGATGTCGCCGGCCCCGCTCACGGTGGCGCCCCAGTTGTCCTGCTTGCCCGGGGCTTCGGCGTTCATGAGCACCTCGCCTTCCTTCCCGGAGAAGACCATCACGCGGGGGTTGGCCTGGGTGCTGTCGTCTCCGTCCGCCGGCCCGGGGCAACCCACGATCACGTCGAAGAAGGTGTCGCCGTCCACGTCGACCTCGCCGCCGATGGACCAGCCGAAGCGCTCGCCGTCGCTCTCGGACTCGAAGCGCAGCAGCTCCTCGCCCTTCTTGCCGCCGTAGACAACCACGTAGCCCCGGGTGGATGCCGAGGAGACGGCGACATCCGCGAAGCTGCTGCTGTTCGTGTCGCCGACACCGTGCACCGCATGTCCGAAGCGATCGCCCTCCTCCTGACCGACGAGCGTGTGCAGGAGCGTGCCCTTCTTGCCGTGGTAGACGCGGGCGACCCCGGTTGCGGGCTTCTTCTTCTTCTCGGCGCCGCCCGGCGCGCCGACGATGACGTCACCGAAGCCGTCACCGTTCGTGTCCCCTGCGTTGGCGACCGACCAGCCCAGTTCCTCGTCCTGCGTCTGGGGCTTGAACTCGTGCAGCAGCTTGGCCTTCTTGCCGTCGTACAGGTACGCGCGGCCGGCCTTGGCGCCGAGCTTCTTGTCGGGCTTGCCCGGTGCGCCGACGATCACGTCGGCGAAGCTGTCGTTGTTCGCGTCGCCCGCCGTGCTCACCGACCAGCCGAACAGGTCACCCTGGTCGTCGCCCTCGAGCTTGTGGATGATCTCGCCCTTCTTGGCGTCGATCAGGTAGACCGCGCCGCGCCCCTCGTCGTAGCCGGGCGCGCCCACGACGACGTCCCCGAAGCCATCGCTGGTCAGGTCGCCGGCGTCGCTCACGCTGAATCCGAAGCGGTCGCCGGCGTTCTCGCCCAGGAACTCGTGCAGCACTTCCTCGCGCCTTGCGTCGAAGAGCACGGCCCGGCCGGTGTTCTCGGAGTAGCCGGGCGCGCCGATGATCACGTCCGCGAAGCCGTCGTTGTTCGCGTCGCCGGCGCCGCTGACCGAGCTGCCGTAGAACTCGGTGCTCTCGTCACCGTCGAAGGTGCGCTTGACCTTGACCACGCCCTCGGGAGCGAGCGCGGAGCCGGCCAGCAACGGCACGGCAACCAGGGCGAAGAGGGCGGCGAACGCTGGGGGCATGGGGTCGTCTCCGGGAAGCCACGAGGCGCAAGTGTAGCGAAGGACCGGAGCGGGCGTGACCTCGACGGTTCGCTCCCCGCGCCCCTCAGGCGAGGGCGTCGATGAGCGACGCCACCGCGTAGACCAGGCCGGCGCACACGAGCAGGACCCCCAGCACGAAGACGGCGCGAAGCGCCGGGGGCAGCTGCTCCAGATCGACGTGCAGCAGGCCCTTCCGCGTCTCGACACGGCTGTACTGCAGGCGCCGGTCGCGGACCCGGAGGTGCCGGTCCCGACCGGCCTGCTCCCGACCGGCCTGCTCCCGACGGGGGGGAGGTGGGCGTCCGGTCGTGCCGCCGGGAGGCATGGGTGCGCCGGTGCCTGGGGGGGACGCGTGTCCGGCCGCGCCGCCCGAGGACGACGGTGGCGGCTCGGCCACGATCCCGGCCTCGTCGTGTCGGTACTCCACGACGAGTCGGACCTCGCCGAGCAGGAGTTCGTCCCCCGCGACGAGATGGCCGGCATGCGTGGTCTGCCCGCCGATGGCGAGAGCGGCGTCTCCGATGGCGGCGATCTGGAGCCCGCCCTCGCGCGCCGACGACACCGCGGCGTGCAGCACGTCGACCGACGGATGCGCGATGACCACGTCGGCCTCGTCACCGCTCCCGAGTGTCGCCGGCAGGCTCGCCAGCAGGATCGGGCGGCCCTGGGAGGTGCGCAGCGTCCACATGGCGCGCAGCTTACCGACCCGGCCTGCTAGACTCCCGCCCATGTCCGTGGTGGTCGCCCGCTCGCTCGTGCACGCCTACCGCCGCTTCCCGGGGCGTCGTCACGCGGCGCTCCAGGGTGTCGACGTGGAGGTCGCCGCGGGAGAGTGCCTCGGCCTGGTGGGCCCCAACGGCTCCGGCAAGTCGACCCTGCTGCGCGTGTTGGCCGGACTCGCCGTCCCCCTGGCCGGCGAAGCGCGGGTGCTCGGCCTGCCCGCCGGCAGCCGCAAGCTGCGCGGGCGCATCGGCTGGGTGCCCGAGGCACTGCGCTGGCCGGCGGCGCTTCCGGTGGGTGCCGTGCTGCACGAGCTCGCGGCACTGTGTCGCGTGCGTCAGGCCGACGCGCGCGTGGTCGAGGTCGCGCGCCTGACCGGCATCGGCGACCTGCTCGATCGTCGCCTCGGCTCGCTCTCGCTCGGCCAGGGGCGACGTGTGGCCGTGGCCCAGGCGCTGCTCGACCGGCCGCCGGTCCTGCTGCTGGACGAGCCCTTCTCCGGCCTGGACTCGCTCGTGCTCCACGACCTGCGCGCCCACCTGCGCGAGCGGCTCGCCGAAGGGGCCACCGTGCTCCTGTCCACGCACCGCGTGGAGGATCTCACCGGACTGGCCAGCCACGTGATGGTGCTGCGCGAAGGCCGGGTGGTGCGCTCGGGGCCGGCCGGCCCGCTGCTCGCCGAGCTGGAGGGGCGCGCGGGGCTGGCGGCGTGGTTGGACCCCACCGCGTGATCGGCATGGCGCTGGTCGCGGGGGCGACCTTCCGGCGGATGCTCGGGCTGCGGTCGTTGCTGCTCGCCGCGGGCTTCGGGCTGGTCGTCGGCCTGCTCGTCCTGGGGCTGCCCTCGCCGGAGCTCGCGGAGGACGTGTACGAGGTGCTGCTGCTGCTCTTCGGCGCCGTGCTGATCCTGCCGCTCATGGCCGGGCTGCCCACCGCCGATCGCGCCGGCGGTTACGAGGCGCTGGTCGGCCTGCGCCCGATCTCGTCGTTGGCCTGGGTCGTGGGGCGCTTCGTGGGACAGGTCAGCGGGGGCTCCGTGCTGGTCGTGGTGCTCGCGATCTGCGCGCGGGAAGTGGGTGGCGAGCGCTCCATGCCGCAGCGCGTGAGCGGCGAACTCGGCGCGACCTTGAACGGGGAGCGCACCTGGCGCTTCCCGTTGCTCATGCAGCAGGGTGGCACCTTCGACCTCGAGTTGGACCTGCTCTTCCGGGAGGGGCTGGCCGGCGACGTGACCCTCAGCGCGCACCGCGGCGCGAGCGCGAACGTGGTGCATCGACGGGTCACTCCGCAGCGCCGCCTGATCGTCCCGCTGCCCGTGCCGTCCGACGAACCCGGGGACCTGTACGTCACCGTCGCGACCACCTCGGAGCTGCGCGTCGTGTCGGCGCCGCGGCTCGTCGTGGGGCGCCGGGCCTTGGGGCGCGCCGGTCTGCCGCTTCCGCGAGATGCCCTGGGCAGCCTGCTGTTCGCGTCGTTGGCCGTCCTGGCGGGCAGCGCGGCGTTCCGCTTCGAGACCGCGTGCCTGGTCGCGCTGCTGGTCCTGGCGCTGCCCGTGCCCAGCCGCCCGCTGTGGTTCTGGTCGATCGGCCTGAGCCTCCTGGTCGTGGCCGCCATCGGCACCGCGCTCTCACGCCGGCAGGCCCTGCCGTGACGTGGCGCGCCGGCAAGCTCCTGGGCGCGGCCCTGCTCCTCGCGCTCGCCGCCTGGATCGGCCGCGGCCTCGATGCGGCCGGGTCCGCCACCAGCGGCGCCGGTGCGGACGAGCCGGTGGCTCGCGCCCTGCGCCCCCTGGGCCCGGTCAAGGCGATCCTCTCCGCGGTGCTCTGGACCGACCTGATGCGCAGCCAGCGCGCCGGTGACGGGGAGCGCATCGCCTCGCTGGCACGGGCGCTGCTGTCGATCCATCCCGACCTCGACTCGGTGCGCGAACACCTGGCGTACCAGCTGATCGTCTCGGAGGCGCGGCGCGCGCCGGACCGGGAGCGACACGGGCTCTTGATCACGCGCGGACTCGAGATCCTCGACGACGGTCTCGAACTGGGAGACGCGGGCCGGATCCACGCCGCCACCGGTCGCCTGCTCTACGACCGACGTGAACGCGACCCCTGGTTCCCTCGGGCTGTCGAGCTGGCGTTCGGGGCCACGCCCGAGGAGCTGGCCATCGAGCACCTGCGGCTCGCGCCCTCCGCCGACCCGCTCGAGTCCATGATCCTGGCCAGCCTGTTGGTGGAACGCGGCGTGCGTCGGCTGGTGACCGACGTCGAGACCGTCCCGGCGCGCCGCGACCTCGAGGAGGCCGTCGCGGTCCTGGGCCGCAGCGAGGTCGGCCCCGAGGATCGCGAATCGGTGCTGCAACCGCTCCAGGTGCTGCTGGAACTGGCCGAGTCGGGAGAGGATCCTCGCCCTCACGATCCCTATCGGGAGCGCTGGTCGACCGAGCGTCGCCGTGAGCTGATCGAGCCGGAGGAGCCGTGAAGATCGGGTTGTGCCTCATTGCCGTGGGGTTGGGCGTGTTCCTGCGGCTGGTCTCGATGACGGATCACGAGCACCCGCGGGGCGACGTCGTGCTCGACGTGGGCGTGACGCGTAGCCTGGTCGCCGGCGAGGGCTTCGCGTCGGGCTTCGACCGCGGCACGGCCTTCGTGATCGGGGACGGCCCGGTGCCCGTGCAGGATCACGCCGACCAGCACGGGCCGCTCTGGCCGCTGATCGGTGCCGTGCTCGTCCCGCTGGCGGGGTCGCCTTTCGCCGCGCTCAAGCTGGCCGCCCTGCTGGGTGCGCTGGCCCTGCTGGTGCTCGTGGGCCGCACCACCGACCGGCTGTGCGAGGGCCTCTCGGGCGCTCCCGACGGGTTGCCCTCGGTGGCGATGGCCACCGTGGCCCTGGGCTTCCTGGCCATCGACGCGGGCGGGAACGGCTCGCTCTACGGGACGCAGGCGGCGCTGGTGCTCCTGTTCGCGGATCGACTCGCGAAGCCGGGCCGGCCGGTGCTGCTCCCCGGCCTGGTCCTGGGGCTGCTCTGGCTGCTCAACCATCAGGCGGCCCTGTTGCTGCCCGTGGCCCTGCTGGCGCGGGCCTGGGCCAGCACGCCGGGATACCGCGGCCGCGGTGCGCTCTCGGGCGTGCTCGTGGCGCTGGTGGCCGCGGCGGTGCAGCTGCCGTGGTGGATCCGCAACGTGCAGCTCTTCGACGACCCGCTCTACTCCGTCAACGCGACGTACTTCCTCTACCGGGCCGGCGTGGAACCCGTGCTGGGCATGGAGGGCGGCATCGCCGTGGCGCGCTTCCCAGCGCCGGGCCTGGGCCTGTTGCTGAGCATCAGGGCCTGGCTGCTGCCCAACGCCCTGTACCTGCTCAGCACGGGCATGCTGGTGCTGCCCGGCGCCCTGGCGGTCTCGGCGGCGGGCGCGCTGCCGCTGATGGTCGAAGCGCGCCGCCAGCGCGACGTGCGCCTCGCGGCCCTGGTGCTCGTCACCGGCGTGCTCGCCGCGGCGGCGCTGTTCTGGCCGGACACCAAGCTGCGCTACCTGGTGGGTCTCGTTCCGCTGGTGGTGATCCTGGCCGTGCGCCTCTTCGCCACGCGGTCGCTGCCCTTCGAGCGCGTTCTCGGCGCGGCCTTCGTCGTCGGCTGGGGCGCCGTGCTGCTGCTCACCCTCGGCGACCTGACCGGCACCGAGGACAACCCGCGTCCCGAGCGCTGGACCGCCATGGCCGCGGGCGGGCTCCTGCTGGTGGCGTTGCCGCTGGCCCTGCGTCACCGGCTCTTCGGGGGGGACGGGCTGCGGATCGGGCTGGTGAGCGGCGTGTTCGTCGTGCCGATGTTCACGGCGCTGATCTGGCTCGCCACGCCCGAGGCGCTGCCGCGCACGACGTATCACTCCTCGTGGCTCACCCCGGACTTCTCCGGTGGCTCCGCGGAACGTCGCGAAGAGCGGGCCTCCCGGGGTCTGCAGCGCGCCCGCGAGGCCGTGGTGGCCGCCGGCATCCAGCGGCTGGTCGGTCCGATGGGCTGGCTCGAGTTCGAGGAGGCGGAGCTGATCCGGGAACCCTACGGCCCCCTGCCTGACCGCTACGCGGCGCTCGCGGGTCTGCTCGACGCCGGCCGGGTGGACGGCACGCTGACCTTCCTGCTCGAGGGTTGGCCCGAGGGGCTCGCTGTCGGGGATCGCTGGTTCGACGGCCGCCTGGAGGTCGTGGCGAGCTGGCCGGACGAGGAACGGATCGCCGGGATGACCCTCTCCCGGGTCGTGCAGCGACCCTGAGCCGCCTCGACGGCACGGCCCCGGAGTCCTCTCGCGGCGGCCCCCGGGCCTGTACTTGAAGCTCCGGCACACCTATGCTGTTCCGCCTTTTGCTGCCACAAACCAACCCCCAAGGGTGATCCCGACCATGGCATCCCTTCTCTCCGACGTCTCCACCCTGGCTGTCGCCGCGGTGGCTCTCGTCGTCGCCTTCTTCTTCTCCGCGCGCATCAACGGCTTGAGCCCGGGCAACGAGAAGATGGTCAAGATCGCCGCCGCCATCCGCGATGGCGCCATGGCCTTCCTCAACACCGAGTACAAGGTGCTCTCGGTGTTCGTGGTGGCCGTCGGCGCGCTGCTGTTCTTCTTCTACGACGACGGCGGCAACACCGCGATCGCGTTCGTGGCGGGAGCCTTCGCGTCCGGATTCGCCGGGTGGCTGGGCATGCGCACGGCCACGAGCGCCAACGTGCGCACGACCGAGGCGGCCCGCACGGGTGGGATCAACGACGCCCTCGACGTGGCCTTCAGCTCGGGCATGGTCATGGGTCTGTCGGTGGTGGGCCTGGGCCTCGCCGGCGTCACCGGCCTGTACATGCTGTGGGGCGACCCGGCGCCGCTGTTCGGCTTCGGCCTGGGAGCCTCCAGCATCGCGCTCTTCGCGCGCGTGGGCGGCGGCATCTTCACCAAGGCGGCCGATGTCGGCGCCGACCTGGTGGGCAAGGTCGAAGCGGGCATCCCCGAGGATGACCCGCGCAACCCGGCGACCATCGCCGACAACGTGGGTGACAACGTGGGCGACGTGGCCGGTATGGGCGCCGACCTGTTCGAGTCCTACGTCGGCTCGATCATCGCCACCATGGCGCTGGGCGCGGTCGCGGCCTCCCGGAACACCGGTGACCTGGCCGGTGCCGGGTCCGACCTGGTGCTGCTGCCGCTGTACCTGGCCGCGTTCGGCATCGTCGGCTCGATCGTCGGCCGCTTCTTCGTGAAGTCGAAGGACGAGGCGCACCTGCACAGCGCGCTCTTCCGCGGTCTGATCGTGGCCTCGCTGCTCTTCACCGGCCTGGCCTGGTTCATGACCAGTGACCTGAACATCCAGTACACGACCGAGACCGGCGTGGTGGGTCACCAGCAGATCTTCCTGGCCGTGGTGACGGGCCTCGTGCTCGGCATGCTGATCGGCAAGATCACCGAGTACTACACCTCGGAGCATTCCAAGCCGGTGCAGGGCATCGCCGACCAGAGTGAGACCGGCGCCGCGACCAACCTGATCACGGGCCTCGCCGTGGGCATGGGCTCGACCTGGGCGCCGGTGTTGCTGATCTCGGTCGCGATCGTGCTCAGCTACAACTTCGCCGGCCTGTACGGCATCTCGATCGCCGCCGTCGGCATGCTCTCGACCCTGGGCATCTCGCTCGGTGTCGACGCCTACGGTCCGGTGGCCGACAACGCCGGTGGCATCGCCGAGATGGCGGGCCTGCCCCCCGAGGTGCGCAAGAAGACCGACGCGCTGGACGCCGTGGGCAACACGACCGCGGCCATCGGCAAGGGCTTCGCCATCGGTTCGGCGGCGCTCACGGCCCTGGCGCTGTTCCAGAACTACGTGGAGCGCGTCTCGGTCAACGACAGCACCTTCACGCTCAACCTGGTCGAGCCCAAGATCATCGCCGGCGCCCTGGTCGGCGCGATGCTGCCGTTCCTGTTCAGCGCCATGACCATGACGGCGGTGGGCCGCGCGGCGAACAAGATGATCGAGGAGGTGCGCCGACAGTTCCGCGAGATCCCGGGGCTGCTGGAAGGCACGGGCGAGGCGGACTACGCGCGCTGCGTGGCCATCTCGACCCAGGGTTCGATCCGCGAGATGGTCCTGCCCGGTGTGCTGGCCCTGGCCGCTCCGGTGGGCATGGGCTTCCTGGTCGGCCCGGCGGCGCTCGGCGGCATGATCGCCGGTGCGCTCTTCTCCGGCGTGATGATGGCCATCTTCATGGCCAACTCCGGTGGTGCCTGGGACAACGCCAAGAAGTACATCGAGGGCGGCGCGCACGGCGGCAAGGGCAGTGATGCCCACAAGGCCGCGGTCGTGGGCGACACCGTGGGCGATCCCTTCAAGGACACCTCGGGCCCGGCGATCAACATCCTGCTCAAGCTGATGTGCGTCGTCTCGGTCGTCATCGCACCGTTGCTGGTGGTCTGAAGGCCACCTTGACGACGGGCGGAATCCAGCCCGATCCCACTCCGCTCGGTCGGAGCGCGGTCGGCACCGGCAGGTTGGACTCGGATCCTTCCACGCAGGAGATCGCGCTGCAGTGTGCGCGCATCGCCGAGGAACGGAGTGCGCGCGACGTGCGCGCGCTCTACGTCGGCGATCAGCTCGCGATCACCGAGTGGTTCGTGCTGGCGACGGTCAACAACCGTCGTCAGGCCCGGGCCGTGCGCGACGCGATCCGGCTGGGCCTCAAGGAGATCGGCGCGGGAGTGCCGCGGGCGAACAGCGAGGACCCGGAGGGTCGCTGGTCACTCTACGACTACGGTTGGGTCGTGCTGCACCTGTTCGACGACGAGGGGCGGGACTACTACGACCTCGACCAGATGTGGAACGCGGTCCCCGAACTCGATCTGCAGACCGGCGAGATCAAGGGCGCGTGAGCCACTGGCCCGAACTCGACTTCGCGCACCAGTTGGCCCTGGCGGCGGGCGAGATCGTGATGGGCTTCTACGGCGGCGAGCTCGACGTCACCGACAAGGGCGGCGAGCCCCTGACCGCCGCGGACCGGGGCAGCAACGACCTGATCGTCGCCGAGTTGGCGAAGCGTTTTCCCGGCGACGCGATCCTGTCCGAGGAGACGCCCGTCGAGGACGATTCCTGGAGTCGGGCCGAGCGCTGCTGGGTGGTGGACCCGCTCGACGGCACGAGCGACTTCGTGAAGCGGCGCGAGGGCTTCGCGGTCATGATCGGCCTGCTCGTGGACGGACGCCCGAAGGTGGGGGCGGTCCACGTGCCGCGCGCCGGCCGCACCTTCCTGGGCATCGTCGGCGACGGTGCCGAGGAGATCTCCGACGGCGAGCGCCACCGCGTCCACTGCTCGACCCGCGTCGCGGGGCCGCAGCTGCGCGTGATCGCGTCCATCGCGCATCGCGACGAGCACCTGGAACGGGCCATCGCCGCGATCGAGCCGGCGGAGACCTTCAGCGTCGGCAGCGTCGGCTACAAGGTCGGCAAGATCGTGGCCGACGAGGCGGACCTCTACATCGCCACCACGAGCCGCATCAGCCTCTGGGACACCTGCGCGCCCGAGGCCATCCTGCACGCGGCGGGCGGCGCCTTCCTGGACCTGGACGGCGCGCCCCTGGGCTACGGCGGCCCGCACCTGAACCACCCGCGCGGCCTGCTGGCCACCAACGGGGCGGCGGCGGCGGATGTCAGCGCCCGCCTGGCGGGCAAGTTCCCCTCGATCTGAGGGCCGGTTTCTCGCCTTTCGTGAAAAGCCCTTGGGGCTCACAGCCGAAGAAGGATACATGTCAGTTCGCTGGTTCGAGTGGAGCGAGGACACGCTCTTGGTGGCACGGGACGAGCGGCGTCCCGTGCTGCTGTTCCTGAACTCCTCGTGGTCGCGCTACGGCGCCATGCTCGAAGCGACGACGTTGGCGGACGCGGCCGTGGCGACGGCGGTGGGGACCGCCGCGGGAAGCGAGCGGGTCGTGTGCGTGCGGGCCGACGTCGAGTCGCAGCCCGAACTCGCGGCGCGCTACGGCCAGGGGGGCTTCCCCTCGCTGGTGCTGATCGGCACGGACGGCGAGACCTTGTCGGGCGGGACCTTCCTCGAGCCGGCCCGCCTCGTGGCCCTGATCGACCACGCCGTCCGCCGCTGCTCCGAGGCGGGCTTCGACGACCCGCCCCCGGCGGCGCCGCCGGTCCAGTGCGGCGACCTCGACGACGAACTGCTGCCGACCCTGGAGCAGGCGCTGCTCTCCCACTTCGACCCGCGGCACGGTGGCTTCGGCGGCGGCCAGAAGTTCCCGCACGCCGAGGCCCTCGACTTCGCCATCCTGCGGCTCTCTGAAGCCGCGCTGGATCCCGACGGCGAGCGGCGCGCCGCGGGCGACCGCCGCCCGCGTCTGCGTGAGGTGGTGGAGACGACCCTCGACCACATGCTCGCCGGTGAGTTGCACGACCGCGTGGGCGGCGGCTTCTTCCGCTACTGCGCGCGTTCCGACTGGACTCGTCCGAACACCGAGAAGCGCCTGGAGACCAACGCCGACCTGTTGCGCAACGCGATCGAGGCGGGCCAGGTGCTCGGCCGCGAAGACTACCTCGCCGTCGGCGAGAGCGTGGTCGCGCTGCTCGAGCGCGACCTGCGCGACCCCGAGGTCGGCCTGTTCCACGCCAGCCTCGCCCCGGACGACGAGTACTACGCGCTCGACGCCGCGGGTCGCGCCGAGCGCCCGGCTCCGGTGCCCGACGGGCGCTTCCTGGCCGATGCGAACGCCCGCGCGATCTCGGCGTTGCTCAAGGCCGGTGCCGTGTTGCGTCGCCCCGACGTGACCGCGCTCGCGCTCTCGACCACGCGCACGCTGCTCGATCGGCTCTGGCGCCCCGGGCGCGGCATGCGCCACAGCTACGGGGAGACCGGCAGCCAGGGCAGCGGCCTGTTGCGCGATCAGGTCGAGACGGCCCGCGCGCTGCAGCACGTGCTCCAGTACACCGATGACCGTCGCTACGGGCCGGCGCTCGAGGATCTGCTCGAGCGCATCGCCAGCGACCACGTCACGAGCGCCGGCGAGTTCGCCAACGTCGATCGCGTCCGCAGCGGCAAGCTGCCGCGGCGGCGCGACCACGCCATCCTGGAGAGCGCGGCGGCCGCCGAGGTGCTGTTGCGCGGTTCGATGCTCACCGGCCGGACCATCTTCGCCGAACTCGCGCGCCGGGCGCTCGAGTTGCACGCCGGTGACTACCGTCGCTACGGCTACAGCATGGCGGCCTACGGGCGCGCGGTGGAACTCCTGCTGCACCCGCCGCTGCACCTGATCGTGGTCGGGGACGGCAGCGCGACCGGCACGGCCGAGTTGTTCGAGGCGGCCAGCACGACGTATCTGCCCAGCCGCGTGGTCCAGCGGCTCGACCCGGACACCGACGGCGATGTGCTCGCGCGCCTCGGGCTGCCCCGCGCGGGCCCGCCGACCGTGTTCGTGTTCCTGGCGCGTGACGGAGCGGCAGCCCACACCGACCCGGCCACCCTGGGCCCGGTGCTGGCCGCCGCGAACGCGCGCCGCCTGCGCTGCTGAGCCGATCCCGCGGGCCGGGGTGGTTGCCGCGTCCTGCGGGCCCGCCTACCGCCAAGGCGCCGAGCGGAGGCACGGCCGGGCGACATCCAGCAACCCTCGACGTAACCTGGAGCCGGTCCGCGGTTCCGGGGAGCGGAGGAGCGATGCACGGGCAGCGACGAGCGCACGAGCGACGAGCGCATGCCGGACGAGCCCTCGCGGTGCCGATCGCGCTGGCCCTCGTCCTGGCCCTCGTCCTGGTCGGCGTCGTCGCGGTGACGCTGCTGCCCGAGACCGACGCCCGGTCGGGCGAGCACGTCGCTCCCCTGCCGGTCCCTTCCGACGGGCCTGCGTCCGGCGAGCCCAGGTCCCTTCGCGCCGTCGCCCGGCGTGATCGGGCGGCCGAGCCCGCGCGCGGTCGCGAAGGCGCGATCGAGGCCCTGGTGGTCGAGCCCCTCGACTTCCGGGCGGACCCGCTCGGCCCGCTCTCGTGGGAGATCGATCTCACGCAGCGGCCCTGGCCCTACGGCGCCGCGCTGAGCGGGACCGTGATCGGTGACGAGGGTCGCCCGGTCCGCGGTGCCGCGGTCCATCTGCTCGACCCCGACCTCTGGGACGAGAGCAACGACCGGCCGGGCTGGGCTTCCGACGCGCTGGTCGAGGCGATCGAGGTGGTCGAATTCGCCGAGGCCGTGGTCCACACGGACGCGGACGGGCGCTTCCGTTTCGGTGGACTGGACTCGGTCGAGTGGACGCTGCTGGCGACCGCTCCGGGGCGCGAGGGCCGCTGCGTCGACGGAGTCTCGGCGCTCGACGGGCCGCTCACGGTGCACCTGCGGGCGGAGGCCCGCGCCGAGTTGCGGGTGATCCTGCCGCCGGCGGACGCGGAGGGCTCCGGCGAGGAGGTCGAACCTCCGGTGGTGCGCGCGCTCCGACCGGCCCGCGTTCTCGGACCGGTGCTGGTCGGGCCGTCACTCGGCGAGCGCCAGGGCGAGCGCAAGCTGGCCACGACGGTGGGCGCCGACGGACAGGTCACGGTCTCGGGGATCGGCCCCCTGGGGACCCGCATCGAGATCCTGGCCGCGGACGGCTCGGGCGCCGCCGCGATGCTGCCCCCGGCCCAACCCGGTGAGAGACTCTCCGCCGAGATCCGCCTCGCGCCCCCGCTCACCGTCACCGGCGTGGTCCGCGACGGGAACACCGAGCCGGTCGCCGGAGCCGTGGTCAGCTTCCTGCCGATCGGGGACGGGTGGTCGCCGCGCCACGTCGTGGCCGACGAGACCGGCCGGTACGCGGCCCACGTCCCCGCGGCGGACTGGCTCGTCTCGGCACGCCTTGGCGGAGCGCCCCGTGGGCGCTCGCGGCTGCTCGAGCTGGACGCCGCGCAGCAGCCGCCCGTGGCCGGGTTCACCCTCGACCTGCGCGCTCATCGCGGCTGCAGTCTCGGGGTGCGCTGTCGGGACGCCGCCGGGTTCCGCGCCGACGAGGTGTTCCTGGACGTCGAGGAGGAGAACGGCTGGCGGCGCGTGGCGACGGGGTCGTCGAGCCCGGATGCGGGGCTGGTGTTCGGCGAGCTCCGACCCGGGCACTACGCGATCGGGACCGTGGCGGAGGATGGTGTCGCCGAAGTCGAGGTGACCCTGGGCGTGGACGGCGAGACGCGGTCCGTCGCCCTGGAGCTGCCGACGACGGCTCGGGTCACCGGCGTGGTCACCGACCGGGGCGTCCGGGCGGCCGGCGTGGTCGTGCGCGCCGCGGGTCCGGTGGAGCCGAGCGAGGTGACCACCGGGTCCGACGGGAAGTTCGCGATGCGACTGCTCACCGGCGTCGACGAGCACACGACCACGCTGACGGTCCTGGCCGACGGTGCCGAGTGCGCCGGCCAGACGATCCCCGCGGCGCCGGGAGACGCCACGCACGTGGGCCTGGCGATCCACACCGGTGAGCTGCGCGTGCGCGTGCTCGACGACCGCACCGACGAGGGCGTGCCGGGCCTGATGGTCGACATCACGCCGTCGGTGCCGTTGGACGGGCGGCAGCCACGGTCGACCGGCAACCCGCGTGCCGTGACCGACGCGGACGGCTGGGCGACGTTCCCGCGCGTGCCGGTGTCGGAGCGGACCCTCGAGGTGTCCTGTGAGGTGCGCCGACACCTCTCGCGGGCCGGCGTGCGGGTCGCCCCGAACGGGATCAGCCAAATCGTGCTGGGGACCGAGGCGTGTGGGGGTGTCACCGGCCGGGTGGTGACCGACCCGCGGCTTCCGGCGGACCACGGCCTGTCGGTATACGCGTGGGGCCGCGATCATCAGGGGCGGCCGATCCGGTGGTTCGCGGACGTGGACGCCGCGGGCGGCTTCTTCGCCCGGGACCGGGGTGGGAGCCTGCTGCACCTGGTCGTGATCCCCAGTTGGATGGACGAGACGCGCGCGAAGTTGCTCCCGGCCGTGGAGGTGCGGCTGCAACCGGGCGAGCTGCGCGAGCTGGAGCTGCCGTTCTCGGCGCCCGCCGGGAACTGAGCGGGCGGGGCGGCGGACCGGTCGGTGCACGGGCCGCGACGTCTGGTATCGTCGCTCGCCCGCCGCGGCACGGCGGTTCGCCCCGTCCGGGAAGGGAGCCGATGAGCACCGAGACGCACGAGCACGCCTACCCGCCACCGCCCGCGTTCTCGGCGGCCGCACGCGTCAGGTCGATGGACGAGTACCGTGCGCTGCACGAGCGTTCGGTCGCCGACCCCGCCGGCTTCTGGGGCGAGGTCGCCGGGCGCCTGACCTGGGACCGGCCCTGGGACACGGTGGTCGACGCGGACTTCCACACCGCGAACATCCGCTGGTTCGAGGGTGGCAAGCTCAACGTGACCGTGAACTGCCTGGACCGTCACGTCGATGCCGGCCACGGCGAGCGCACCGCGATCCTCTGGGAGGGCGACGAGCCCACCGACGCTGAGCCCATCAGCTACGCCGAGCTGCTGCGCCGGGTCTGCCGCTTCGCCAACGTGCTCAGGGCCCGGGGCGTGCAGAAGGGCGACCGCATCTGCATCTACATGCCGATGATCCCCGAGCTGGCCGTGGCCATGCTGGCCTGCGCGCGCATCGGCGCGATCCACTCCATCGTCTTCGGCGGATTCTCCGCCACGTCGCTGCGCGACCGCATCCTGGATTCCGAGTGCCGCACGGTGATCACCGCCGACGAGGGCGTGCGCGGGGGCAAGACCATCCCGCTCAAGGCCATCACCGACGCGGCCATCGAGGGCGTGGCCTGCGTGCAGGAGGTCATCGTCGTGCGCCGCACCGGGAACACGGTGGGGCACACCGACCGCGACCACTGGTGGCACGAACTCGACGCCGACGCGGCCATCGCCGACACCTGCGCGCCGGAGTCCATGGACGCCGAGGACCCGCTGTTCATCCTGTACACCTCGGGCTCGACGGGCAAACCCAAGGGCGTGCTGCACACCACCGGCGGCTACCTGACCTACGTCGCCTACACCCACGAGCTGGTCTTCGACCACCGCGAGGACGACATCTACTGGTGCACCGCCGACATCGGCTGGATCACCGGGCACAGCTACATCGTCTACGGGCCGTTGGCCAACCGCGCGACCACGATCCTGTTCGAGGGCGTGCCCACCTACCCGGACCCCGGCCGCTTCTGGGACGTGGTCGACAAGCACCGGGTCTCGCTCTTCTACACGGCGCCCACGGCGATCCGTGCGCTCGAGCGCTTCGGCGACGAACCGGTCACCAGCCGCAAGCGCGACAGCCTGCGTCTGCTCGGCACCGTCGGCGAACCGATCAACGTCGACGCCTGGGAGTGGTACCACCAGGTGGTGGGCGAGGGGCGCTGCCCGATCGTCGACACCTGGTGGCAGACCGAGACCGGCGGGATCCTGATCTCGCCCCTGCCCGGCGCCACGCCGACCAAGCCCGGCAAGGCCTGCTTCCCCATGCCGGGCATCGTCCCGGAGATCGTGGACGAGCACGGGGACGTGTTGCAGGGCAACGGCGTCGAGGGCCGGCTGTGCCTCGCGAGTCCGTGGCCCGGCATGATGCGCACCGTCTACGGCGACCACGACCGGTTCTTCCAGACCTACTTCAGCCAGTTCCCGGGCAGGTACTTCACCGGTGACGGCTGCAAGCGCGACGCGGACGGGTACTACCGCATCACCGGTCGCGTCGACGACGTGATCAACGTGTCCGGGCATCGCATCGGCACGGCCGAGGTGGAGTCCGCGCTCGACACCTGCCCCGGTGTGGTCGAGGCCGCCGTCGTGGGCATGCCGCACGACATCAAGGGCCAGGGCATCTACGCCTTCGTGACCGTCTCCGCCGCGCGCCAGGGCGAGGATCCCGATGTCCTGCGCGCCGAGCTGGTCCAGACGGTCCGCACGGTCATCGGCCCGATCGCCTCACCGGACGCGATCCAGTTCACCGACGCCCTGCCCAAGACGCGCAGCGGCAAGATCATGCGCCGCATCCTGCGCAAGGTCGCGGCGGGCGACACCGAGAACCTGGGCGACATCTCCACCTTGGCCGATCCGGGGGTGGTGGGTTCGCTCGTGGAAGGGCGGCAGCCGGCTCGGTAGGCGGTAGCCGCGGCGCTCAGCTCCCGACGCCCGGCGACACCGAGCGCAGCTTCGGGAACTCGGTCGTCCCCAGCATGCGGCCCACGCTGCCGAGCCTGCTGCCGACGCCGACGGGCGTGGCGTTGCCCTGCTCGTCGAAGCGATAGGCCGCGCCGCGCGGCGAGACGAAGCCGATCCACTCCAGCTCCAGGTCCTGCACCAGCAGCGTGCCGGTGGGCCAGGCGCGCTTGTCCTCGATCCCCTCGGGCAGCTCGAGCAGCGTCTTCACGTAGCCGATCACCTCGCCGCGCACGAGCACCTCGGAGGTCTCGGTGAAGTCGAGGTCCTGGGCCGCCGCCAGGGTCGTGGGCGGGCGCGCGATGCCGTCGTTGGCCGCGATGATGGGGTCCGACGCGGTGCAGCCGACCACTCCCAGCAACACCACGATCAGCAGGCTCTGACGCATCGTCATCCTCCACGGGGAGCGGGAGTCGCTCCCGGAAGGGCGACAGTATGACGCTGGGCGCGCCCCGGTGCGAGCCGGGCCCCCGAAACGACCGAGGGGCCGGGCGACGCTCGGTCGTCCGGCCCCTCGGCGGAATGCATCTGTCGTGGGTTGCGTTCTCTCGGGGTCTGGGACGGATCGGGCCGCCCGCGTCTTCCGAGGAATCCGGGGATCGTCGGCCGCCGCGGGAGGAGGGGCGGCGGCCGGGCGAGCCCGGACGATCAGTCCATCAGGTAGACGATGTCGTCGCCGCCGGCCGTGCGGGCGTACGGCGAGGTGTCGACGCGGCCGTTGGGGCCGGCGCTGAGCACCAGGGCGCGTTCGCGCAGATCGAGCCAGCCGTCGACGTTGACGAGGTAGGCGTTGCCCCAGGGATCGGCACCGAGATTCGAGGCGTAGGGGCCGTTCCAGTTGCCGCCGCCCATGGCGTCGCGGAGCAGGAAGTCGTCCAGGGACCGGGCCTCGCCACCCTCGGCGAAGCTGTTGTCGGCGGGCATCTCGCCGGCCCCGTAGAGCCAGGAGAGGTTGGTGCGGCCGCGCGAGCCGGTGGGGAGGAACAGGGTGTCGCGCGAGTAGCCGCGCAGGCCCTCGGCGATGGCCTGCACGTCGGCGTTCGCGTCCTGCACGCGGGCGGTGTGCGCTCCCTCGGCCACGACCGGCATGACCACGCCGGACAGGCTGATGAGCACGCTGCAGGCCACCAGCGCCTCGAGCATGCCCGGCAGGCGGCGGCGGCGCGAGACGGGCGCCTCCTCGGCGTTCACGGGGACGGCGGCAGCATGGGACACGACGGGACCATCCTCGGCGGGGCCGGGGACCTGGTGGTCGTGGGCATCGGAAGACTGGGGCATCGATCATTCTCCTGGTCGCGGGGACTCCTTCGGCCACGGTGGCGTCGCGTCTTGAGACCGGCGGCCGCGATTCGTGTGGGCGGCGGTCGCGGCGGCGCTCGATCGAGAGGCGGGCCGTCCGCGGCGCCGGCGCGTTTCGGGCCTGCGAGGCCGGAAACCGACGTGCAGCGCCGATCCGCCACCTCGGCCCGCGCGGTTCGCACCGCGACCACCGGGCGACTATCATGCGCCGCCCGCCGCCGAGCCGTGTGTCCTGGAGCCTGCCTTGCCCGCCTTTCGTGCCGCCCTGCGCCCAGCTCTCCCGGCCGTGCTCGGGGTCCTCCTGGCCTCCTGCAGCACGCCGCTGCTCGACGCGCCGAGCGAGGTGCGCCAGAATCGCGTCGTCCTGCCGCCGGTCTACTGGGATGCCGAGTCCGCCGACGGGAGCTCGTGGTGCTGGTGGGGTGCCTTCGGTCTGGTGGGCGCCGAGGCCGAGTCCCAGCGTTCCGGCGCCTGGGCGCTGCCGCTCTGGTGGACCACCTCCGACCCGCCCTACTCCGAGAGCACGGCCTTGTTGCCCTTCTACTACGGCAGCACGACGCTCAACGAGACCTCGCGCTTCTACTCGCTGCTCTACGGCTACAAGGAGTCGGACACCTGGCGCAACGACTACGCGCTGATCCCGATCTTCTCGCGCCGCGCCTCCAAGCTGGAGGACACCGTCCACACCACGGTCTTCCCGCTGTGCGACTGGCAGACCGAGCGGGGCGTCGACGAGCTGACCCTGGTGCCGCTGCTCGGCCTCGCGCACGTGTACAAGGCGGGCTGGGGGTATCCGGCGGACGACGGTGACCGCAGCGATGACCGCATGGGTGACCACAGCGGTGGCCGCCGGTTGGAGCTGGTCAACCTGCTCGGCATCGTCTCGCTGCTCGGCTACGACGACGTGGGCGAGACGCGCGAGCTGCGTGCCCTGACCCTGTTCAGCAACGAGACCTGGTCGCCGCTCTACAGCCGCCGAGGTCTGGCGCCCGACGATCCGTTCGTTCGCGAGTGGCTCTTCCCGCTCTACACGAACGTGGCCGACGACGACGGGGGCTGGGCCTACGTCGGCCCCTTCTGGGGCTGGATCGACGACACCGCCGAGCGGAGCCACACCGACTGGTGGCTGCTGGGCCTGCTCTCGCGCAACCAGGCGCCCGCCGGCGACACCTGGCGCGTGCTGGGCATCCCCGTCTCCGAGCCGTAGCGGCCACGGGGGCCAGGCGGCGGGGACCTCGCCGAGCGAGCTCGCGCCGGGTGCAGCTCGGGCGCGCCGTCGTGCTCAGGCTCCGGCGGGTTGGATCGTGATCTCGAGCGCGTCGCTGGCGCTGAATCCGGTGGGGCTCGCGGCTCCGCACTCGGGCGTGGCACTCCACAGGAACTGCACGTAGAACGTCGCGCCCGCGAAGCCCGTCGGGAGCAACGCGGGCAGCCTGGTGTAGCCGCCGCCATCCGAGGTGACGAGCAGGCCGGTCACCACCGGAAACACGAAGCCCTTCGCGCCCAGCAACGGCACGCCCTGAGGCGCGCTCTGGGCGCCGATCATCAACAGGCCGAGGGCATCCGGCGGCGCGTTCAGGCAGGTGATGGCGAAGTCGGGGTCGTCCTCGATCGGCATGCCGAGGACACCCGCCGCGATCGGCCCTTCGCAGGCCTGGGACGACACGCCCACGCGGCGCACTCCCGCCGGCGGTTCGGCATCCACGGCGGCCAGCGCGGTGAAGACCTCGACGGCGCGTTCCAGGTCCTGCTCGATGGAGGCCGTCTCGGTGCCGGTGGCGAAGATCCGCAGGTTGTCGCGCAGGGTCTGCATGATCGTCTGCCAGTACACCGCGTCGAACTCGCTGGCGATGGGCTTGCCATCCACGATCAGGTAGATCGCGCCGGTGAGCGCGACGTCGTCGATGAACGCGGCGAGCCAGCCGCTCGCCTGCACGTCCACGACGAGATCGACCGCGAACGCGCCGCCCGCGGGCAGGTCGTAGGGCAGCGTCTCGATCACGTTCCCGTCGAGCACGATGTCCACGCTGCCGCTGCCGGCGACGCCGTCGGCCACGATCACCGTGGCGGTCACGTCCACCGGGCCGGGCGCGAGATCCAGCTGGTCGCCGAGCCGGGCACCCTCGACCTGCAGGTCGAGGAACACCGTCTCGCCGATGGACACGGTGCTGCGCCCCGCCTTCAGACCGGCGGCCCAGGTCATCGCGTCGAGGGGCTCGTTGCCCAGGAGCACGTAGTTGCGACTGCCGCCGACCTCGTCGTGGATGATCGTGTTGTCCGAGCCGCCGGACAGGGCCACTCGCAGTCCGGTGTTGAGCAGCTTGTAGTACATGCCGCGGACGTCCATGCTGAACTCGGCGGCGAGCTGATGGACCTCCAGGAAGTCGACCAGTCCCATGGTCAGCTCCATCGGCGCGAAGACCGCCCCGAAGTGCTTGAGCGCCAGCGGCGGATGCAGCTCGTAGGTCAGGGGCCAGCGCACGTGGGCGTAGCCGTTGACCGCGCCGGGCTGCTCGTGGAAGAAGGCCATCACGGGCGTGGTGGAGGAGGTGTTCGGGAAGGCGCCGTCCGCGATGGCCAGGGCCTGCAGGTGCCCGAACTGCGACGCGGCCAAACCGGAGACCTCCACGCCGGCCTGCATGGCGTGGAGCGGGTCGCCGGCCGTGATGGCCTCCTCGCTGCCGGTGACCAGCGGCGCGAACTCGGCATACCAGGCCGGGTCGTCCTGGGCGGGGTTCCAGTACTGGATCCACAGCACGTCCAGGCCGTTCTCCTGCTGTTCGATCCAGAGCTCGGGCAGGGTGACCGTGGGGTTGAGGAAGTTCACGTGCCCGTGGGTGTCGCCGTCGTACCAGCCGGGAGGGGGCTCCACGACCTGCCCCGACGAGCGAGACGCCAGGACCAGCATCAGGGCGGGGACGACCAGCGGAGCGTGGCGGAGACGCCACGCGCCGTGGGGGCGCGGGGGAGCGGCGTGCAAGGGCTCGTTCTCGTCAGTGAGGCGCGGCGTGCCCGAGGCAGCCGGGGGAGGGCCAAGCGGAGAATGGTACCCGTGAAACGGGGACCTGTCAGCCGCCCCCGCTCCCGCTCGCGGCGTCGTCCGCGGCCTCGGGCACGACGTTCTGCGCTTCCAGCCGCGTGACGGCCTCCTCGGCCTGTTCGTGCTCGGGGTCGAAGAACAGCGCCGAGCGGTACAGCGTCAACGCCTCGCCGGGTTCGCCGGTCCGCTCCAGCAGGGCGCCGAGCTGCGCGCGGAAGTCGGCCGAGCCCTGGTCCCGTGCGATGGCCTCGCGCAGCGTCGCCTCGGCCGCCTGCATGCGTCCGTTCCCGGCCAGTCGCTCGGCGCGCGCGGAGATCTCGGCGGCCAGGTAGTCCCAGTCCGCCAGCGACGAGAGGCACTGCAGCAGCGCCGCGGCCTCGTCGTCGGGGAACTCGCCCGGCGACTCCAGATCGAACGGTGGCACCGCCCCGAACTCGTCGGCCAGCTGCGCCACCAGGGTCTGGGCCGTGCCGTAGAGGTGCTGCCAGCCGCGGTGGATGTCGCGCACGTGCAGCTCCAGCCCTTCGCGATCTTGCTCCGGCACCGCCAGCCACTCGAACGCGTCGTGCCGCCGGCCGGCCCAGGTCGAGAGGCCCACGCGCAGGGTCGTCGGGCGCGCCAACGTGCGCACGCCGCCGCGCGCGCCGAGTCGCGGCCGGTCGTCGGTGATGCCGTCCTCGCGCGGAGCGATCAGCTGCAGCACGCCCTTGTCCGCCACGACGAGGCAGCCCAGCAGGAGCCCGTCGAGGCCCAGCGGTGACAGGTCCGCCTCGACGGCCGGGCGCAGCGCGATCGCGGTGTTCACGGCGGCGACGTCGACCACCAGGGGGTGGTGCCGCCCGAGGATCCCGGCCACGCCGTGTCGCGTCCGCGGGTGATCGAGGATCACGTACACGTGCTCGAACACCTGGTGCGCCGAGGCCACCACGGACTTGAGGTCGGAGACGTCCACGGCGGACAGGTCCCACCACTGGCAGAACACGCCGTCGTCGGCGAGGCGGTCGCGACACAGCTCGAAGAACTCGCTGGTGCCGAGCTGGTTCACCCGCCGCCGCGCGCGCGGATCGGGGGCGAGCAGGATCGCGTCGTAGGGCTCGGTGTGCTCGGTGAGGAACTGCCGCTCGCTGGCCACCTCGCGGAACAGCGACGGGCGCTCGTCGGGTGTGTCCCGCTGGGATGCGGTGCCCGGCGAGAACTCCGGCGGGAGCGGGAACGGCGAGAGCGACCACACGAAGGGCGGCCGGTGGTCGGACTCGAGCTCGCCGATCACGTCGTGGTCGAAGACCGCCCGGGTCTCCTCGCCGTGCAGGTCGTTGACCAGCAGCACGCGCTGCAGCGGTCCGCCGCCGAGCAAGAGCGGCAGGTGCACGAAGCGGCGTTCCTGGGCGGCGCTGCGGCCGAGGAAGGCGCGCCCGTCCACCGCCACGGCCTCGCGGGCGGTGAGCGGGTCGAAGTAGCGCGCCACGAGCCCGTCGGACGTGTGTCGGTCGGCCAGGGGCACGAGTCCGGCGGCGGGCGGTTCGAGCGGCGGGGTCACCAACGGGAGCAGCAGCGGGAGGACCACGATCAGGTCGGGGCGCGGCCACTGACGTCGGACGAGCAGCACCAGCAGGACGAGGCCACCCAGCATCAGGCCGACATCGCGGGGCGCCGCGCCGGGGAGGCCGAGCAGCAGCAGGGCCGGGGCGGGGGCGAGCAGCAGCAGGGGGACCCAGGTCAGGCGTGGGCCGACGGGCGCGTCGCCCTCGGGCAGGCCGCAGGTGAGGCTCGCGCCGAGCACCAGGCCCCAGGGCAGCGCCGACACGGCCAGGTAGAGCATGTCGGCGACCAGGCTGCTGCCGCCGAAGCCGCTCACGTGAGGGGCGATCGGGAGCAGGTGCGTCACGGCGGCGGCCCAACAGGCGATGCCGTAGAGCGGCCAGCGCGGGGCGCGTCCGAGCCCGCCCGCGACGGCGCCGAACGCCGCGCCCAGGGCGATCAGCGCGAGGAAGAAGGGCAGGCCCAGGGTGCCGCGGTCGGTGGCCAGGAAGACGAGGCGCCAGGTGAGCGCGAGGCCCGCGCCGCCGGCGAGGAAGGCCGGGGCGCCGCCCGCGGGCAATCGGCGTGGGTGCACGGCCAGGGGTGCGACCTCGCCCATGATCACGGCCGCGGCGCCGGCCAGCATGGCGCAGGTCTGCAGCGTCGCCTGGCGTCCGAGCAGGACTTCGCCGAGATAGGGCGCCAGGGCGAAACCGGAGGCTCCCCCGAAGAGCAGCAGGGGCAGGATCCAGCGCCGCGGCGTCGCCGTGACGATGCCGACCAGCGCACCGAGGGGCACGGCCAGGGGCGCGCTCACGAGCGCCGAGGCGAGCACGATGGCCGGGTAGTAGAGCCGGGCACCGCCGGTGCGCAGGAACGTGTCGAGGAGCGGCGTGGTGAGCGGCAGCAGGGCGGCCGCCGCGAAGCCGCCCGCGACGGCGGCGGCTCCGATCAGCAGGACCTGGCGCCGTCCCAGCATGCGCGTGCGCCCGGCCGCGAGCCACCAGCCCACCGAGAGCAGCACGCCCAGGGTGGCCAGACCGGCCGCTCGTGGTGCGGCTCGGTCGACGGCGGGCATCAGGATCGCATCGGGCAGGGTGACCGCGGCCATGGTGGCGGCGGCGCCGAGCAGGACGCACGCACCGGGGCCGACGCGGTGGGTGGCCGCCGCGCCGTCGGCGCTCGAGTCCTCGGCGCTCGGGTCGGTGGTGGGGGCTCGATGGGACACGCGAGCGGATTCTAAGCTCACGGCCGGCGATCCCGCGGTCCTGCTTGACCTTGCTCCCTGACAGGGTCCCGGCCCGTGGCCGGCCGGAGCCGCCCCGGAGCCGCCCCGGAGACGATCGGAAGGCGCTCGAGCGTGCGTCGAGCCCCGAGCCCGGTCACAATGCGCCACTTCCGGTTCGCGCTCCGCAGCCCCGTCGTCCGAGCCCCGCCTCCCGACCCCGGATTCCGGCATGCCCGCCTCGATGTCTCGTGACACGGAACGCTCGCCGCTGCTCGACGTCGAGGGCCTGACCAAGAGCTACGTCACGCCGGACGGCGTGGCCGAACTCGTCATCGACGTGCCCACGTTCCGGCTGGAGCAGGGTGGCCAGGTCGCGTTGCGCGGGCCGTCGGGCTCGGGCAAGACCACCTTCCTGCATCTGCTGGCCGGCATCCTGGCGGCCGACGCCGGGCGCATCCTGCTGGACGGCCACGACCTGGTGGCGATGCACGAGGCGTCCCGCGACCGCCTGCGCGCGCGGTCGCTGGGCTATGTGTTCCAGACCTTCAACCTGCTGCCCGGCTACACGGCACTCGAGAACGTGGCCCTGGGCATGCTCTTCGGCGAGGGCATCGACGAGGCGCGCGCGCGCGAGCTGCTCGATCGCGTCGGGCTCTCCGACCGCGCGGCCTACAAGCCGGGCCAGCTCTCGGTCGGTCAGCAACAGCGCGTGGCCGTGGCGCGCGCCCTGGCCAATCGCCCCCGGCTGGTCCTGGCCGACGAGCCCACCGGCAATCTCGACTCGCTGCGCGCGCAGGAGTCCCTGGCGCTGATCCGGGAGGTGTGCGCCGAACAGGGCGCGGCGTTGCTGTTGGTCAGCCACGACGCGGAGATCCTGGCCCGGTTCGACCGGGTCACCGAGCTGGCCGACGTGAACCGCGCCGCACGCGTCGACGTCGCTGGGCCTGGTGATCGGGCGGGGCGCGGCGATCGGGTGACCCGCGGCGCGATGGGCGAGGGCCGCTGACCGTGGTCCTGGCCGGAGGACTCGCCGCGCTCGTTCGCCGCAGCCTGCGCACGCATGCCCTGTCGACGCTGGTGACGGCGGGCTCGCTGGCCCTGGCCTGCGGACTGGTCATGGCCACCTTCGCGATCCAGGCCCAGAGCGAGCGCGCCTTCACCGGCGGCGCCGACGGCTTCGATGCCGTGCTCGGCGCGCGCGGCAGCCCGCTCCAACTCGTGCTCAACAGCGTGTTCCACCTGGAGACCAGCCCCGGGAACCTGGGCTGGGCCTGGTATGAGCGCATGCGCGACGACCCGCGCGTGGCGCTGGCCGTGCCCTACGCGGTGGGTGACAGCTTCCGCGGTTTCCGCATCGTCGGCACGGTCCCCGAGCGCTTCACCGAGGTGAGAGGGCCGGACGGCGGGGCGCTGACCCTTGCGGCGGGGCGGCTCTTCGATCCCGGCCGACGCGAGGCGGTGATCGGCTCCACGGTGGCCGCCCGGGCCGGGTTGAAGCTGGGTTCGCACTTCCACCCCTCCCACGGCGTGACCGCCGGGGGCGCCGCCCGTCGTGGGCGCGACGGCGCGGCAGGCGCGAGCCACGGCGACGCCGCTCACGACGGCGACGACGAGGATCACGACGATCACGACGATCACGGCGGCGCGGGCACGCAGGGCGCGCAGGGCGCGCAGGGCGTCGCGGCCTTCGCCGAAGCCGCCCACGGTGCCGACGATCCCCGGGCCCACGACGAGCAGTACGTCGTCGTCGGCATCCTGGACGCGACCAACAGTCCCACCGACCGCGTCGTCTGGATCCCGATCGAAGGCGTGTTCCGCATGACCGGGCACATGCTCTTCGGGCAGGGCGAGATCTTCGTGGCGCAGCCGGGGCAGGCGATCCCCGCCGAGCACAAGGAGGTCTCGGCGGTGCTGATCCGCTACACGAGTCCCATGGCCGGGTTCACGCTGGGCCCCGAGATCAACAAGCAGGGTGACGAGGCCACGCTGGCCGCGCCCATCGGAGCGATCATGGCCGATCTGTTCCTGAAGATCGGCTGGATGAGTCGCGTGCTCGAGATCGTGGCCTACCTGGTGGTCGTGGTGGCGGCCGGCTCGGTCCTGGCCTCGATCTACAACACGATGAACGAGCGGCGTCGGGAGTTCGCGATCCTGCGCGCGCTCGGGGCGCGGCGCGGCACCGTGTTCTCGGTCATCGTGCTGGAGGCGACGACCATCGCGGCGCTCGGCGCCCTGGGCGGGCTGGTCGTCTACGTGCTCATCGTGGGCACCGCCTCGGCGGTCATCCGCGGCGAGACGGGCGTCGTCCTCGACGTCTGGGCCGTCCATCCGGTGCTGCTGGCGGCGCCGCTGGGTATCATGGTCCTGGGTGCGCTCACGGGGCTCGTCCCCGCGGCCAAGGCGTACCGCACCGACGTCGCCGGTCACCTCTCGCCGCCGGGCTAGTGTCCCCGGCCTCTCTCGGCACGTCGATCCCGAACGGAGTTCCCCATGCGCACCCTCGGTGTCCTGATCCTCATGGTGGCGGTCCTGGCGGGCGGTTGGTGGATCGCCCGCCAGCCCTCGGACGAGGGCGGCGCCGGCCGCGGGCGGCAGGGCGACGAGCAGGCGGGTCCGGAAGCCGGTGCTCCGCAGGGCGCACTCCTCGATGCGCCCGTGGCGGCCCCTGGCGCCAAGCGCACGACGGGAACGACGGGCGACCCGGGTGCCGCGGGCGCTTCGGGCGCGGTGGGCGCTGTGGGCGCGGTGGGCGCTTCGGGCGCGATGGGCGCGATGGGCGCGGCCGACGCGGGGCCCGGCAACGGCGGCGCGAGCAACGGCGACGAGGGTGGCCCGGGCGAGAGCAGCCCGGCCGGCACCGTGCCCTTCTCGGATCGCTATGTGGGCAACCCCGGCAACGTGTCCATGGACGACGCGGCGCTCTTCGCGGACGAGGGCCTCGAGGGCAAGTCCTCGCGGCCCGGCTTCGACTGGGTCAGCTTCAAGGCGCTCACGGCCTTCGAGTACCGCCTGCCCGATCCCTACGAGCTGCGCGACTCCGAGAAGTCGCTCGAGGAACTCCTGGTCGACTGGGACCAGATCCCCGCGGAGATCAAGGCTCTCGACGGCAAGCGCGTCGAGATGCTCGGTTTCATGAGCCCGATCGAGGTCGACAACGAGGGCGTGAAGTCCTTCTCGCTGCTGGCCAACCAGCTCTTCTGCTGCTTCGGCATCCCGCCGCGCAACAACGAGTGGGTCATGATCGAGATGCCCGACGGCGAGCGCGCCGAGTACTACCCCTACGAGCCGGTCTCGGTGTTCGGCACGCTGATCGTGGGCGAGGAGTTCGAGAACGGTTACCTGACCAGCCTCTTCCGCATGACCGCGGACGTGGTGGAGGGCGGGTACTAGGGATGGCCCGGGCGACGCGCGTCGCCGTGGCGTTGCTGCTCGTGGCGCTGGCGCCGTCCGCGGCCGGCATGCATCCGGCGGGTCCTCGCGACGGCGACGAGGTGCCCGACGAGATCGTGCTCGCCGGCGGCAAGACCATCTCGGGGCGGATCGTGTTCGAGAGCGCCGACGAGGTCGCGATCCTGGTGCGCAACAAGGTCAAGAGCTACGCGCGCGACGAGATCGACTCCATGCGTTCGGCGTCGCAGGCCCTGGCCGCGTTGCTGAAGGCGCTGATCGAGGTGGCGCCGGCGGACCTCGAGGCGCGGCTCGACCTGGCCCGGGTCGCCCGCGAGGCCGGGCTGCACGGCGAGGCGGAGCTGCTGCTGCTCGGCATCGTGGTGCAGCAGCCGGACCACGACGCGGCCAACACGCTCCTCGGGCACCGCAACAGGCGCGACGTCTGGCAGCGCAAGCACGGGAGCAAGTGGGTCGACACCGACGACCTCGCCACGCATGTCGAGGACTGGGGTGATCGCTGGGTGCTGAGCACGCGACACTACGAGCTGCGCACGAACCTGCCGCTGCCCGCGGCGATCGACGCGGCCTGGGATCTCGAACGCCTGCTCGCGGCCTATCAGGGCCTGCTCGGCGCGGAGCTCGAGTTGCACGACGTGACCGAGGAGATGTTCGTCCAGGTCCACGCCGACACGGCGTCGTACCCGCAGCCCACCGGCGGGCGTTCCGGGTACTACGAACCGGGCAGCCGGACGCTCTACGTCGACGCGACGCTCGGTGCCGAGGGCCGGGCCGGCAGCCTGGGCGCCGCGAACCGCGTGCTGGCCCATGAGGGCACGCACCAGCTGCTGCACATGACGACCCAGCGCACGACCAAGGCCAAGGGGCTGGTGCCGGCCTGGCTCGATGAAGGCCTGGCCGTGTACTTCGAGTCGGCGCGGGTCGGGCGCGACGGGACCGCCCTGTTCCTGCTCGGTGAGCCGTCGCTGCAGCACCTCCGCGCGCACGCGCTGGCCGAGAAGCCCTACGACCTCAACCGCATCCTGACCATGGACACCGGCGACTTCCTGGCCTCGGCGCATGTCGCCCAGAAGTACGGGCAGGCCTACTCGCTGGTGCACTTCTCGTTGCATGGCGACGACGCCGCGCACCGCCCGGGCTTCTTCGGGTACCTGAAGCGCGCGTGGGAAGGCAAGTCGTCGATGACCGAGTTCAAGCGCAACCTCGCGCTGAAGCCCGACGACTTCGAGGAGCGCTGGCACCTGCATGCGAAGCGCCTCGGGCGTGGCTGATCCCGAACCGGTGGCGGGGTCCGCGCGGGGGCGCCGCCTCGGACTCGCGCTGGTGAGCCTGGGCCTCCTGCTCGGCGTGGCCGAGATCGTCGCGGCGCGCCTGGGCTGGGGTCCGCCCGAGAACGGCCTGATCTATCTGGGCGACGAGGAGCTGATCTTCGTCATCGCCCCGGACCAGGCCGTCGTGGCCGGGACGGACGACGCGCAGACAGGCGAAGTGCGACACCCGATCCACATCGATGCCCACGGTCGGCGCGTCAGCGGCGCGGCGGGCGGGGACCCGGGGCCGGTGGGCCGGCGCATCGTCGTCCTCGGCGACTCACTGACCTTCGGGCCCGGCGTGACCGATGAGCAGACCTACGCGGCTCGCCTGGCGGCCGAACTCGTCGCGGAGGAAGGCGCGCCCGTCGAGGTGCTGAACGCCGGGGTGAACGGCTACTCGACGTTCCACTACAGCCGCTGGGCCGAGCATCGCCTTGCGGGCGTGGACCCCGACCTGCTGATCGTGGGGCTCTACGTCGGCAACGACAACGAACTGGATCTCGAGGCGCGCGTGCAGGTGCCCGTGCCCGGGGAGCGCTGGCTGACGCGTTCGGCCCTGGGCTACGCGCTGCGGGACTCGGTGCGCGAACGCGGCTGGGTCGCCCGGCGCGCGCGTCGGCAACCGATGGAGCCGGACCTGCCCGACGAATTGCTCGCGCTGGCCGGCAAGCGCCAGCACGAGCTCGAGCTGAAGGACCAGCGCAGGCTCTGGCAGCACGCGATGGAACACCTCGCGTCGGTGCGCGACCACGCGGCGGCGGCGGGCGTGGAGTTCGTGGTGCTGCTCGTGCCGGTGCACTGGGAGCTGAACATCGAGCACGAGTCGGACGCGCACGTGTTCCTGCGCGACCGGCTGGCGGCGATCGACGTGCCGGTCCTCACCGTGCTGGACGCGCTGCGCGAGGTGAAGGACACCTGCTGGCTGCCCTACGACCGGGGCCACCTCTCGGCCGCCGGTCACCAGGTCGTGGCCGACGCGCTGGCGGCGGCGCTGCGCGAGGGGGGCTTCCTCGATGACGACTGAGCCCCGGGGTCTCCGCGACCTGACGCTGGCGGTCCCCGAGCGCTTCAACTTCGCGCGCGACACCTTCGACGCCCATCCGGCCGAAACTCCGTCGTCTTGCTGGACGGGTCGATCCTCGTCGTGGGGGGGCGAGGTCTCGATGACGCCGGGTACTGCGCCGATCGCCTGCGTCCGGAGCGCTACGAGCCGGAAGAGGTGTTCGGAACGGGGGCGGACACGCAATGGCGGCTCATGGCCCCCCAGCAACACTGGCGCCGGTATCATTCGACGGCAGGGCTACGACAATCAGCGCTACGTCGAACTCGCGTTCAGCAGCGCCGGGCTGGCACCCGACATCAACATCCAGTTCCAGGTGGAAGACCACTTCCTGGCGCCACCCGGTCACTACTATCTCGCTGTCGTCGACAGCGCAGGAGTCCCCAGTGTTGCTTCCATCGTGCCCGTCCAGCAGTAGTCGTGCATGGAGTGCCCTTTGGGGAGGGCTGGTCGCCGGTTCACTTGCCGCGGGCGCCGGGGATGAAGACTGGGCGACACTTCTGGGCGGGAGTGGTTTCGAGCACGACGGAGTCGAGTGCTTGACCGTCGTCGGTGACGAGGTCATCGCGGTCGGGGCCACCGACAGTACGGACTACCCGACGTCGGGCGGGGTGGTGATGCCTGACTCACAGGGCCAGCAGGATGGTGTCGTGACGTCCGTGTCAGTGGCGGATGGACAGCTCATCATTTCGACCTACCTCGGCGCCTCGTTCGGTGACAACATCCAGGCTGTTGGTCGTACCGAGGATGGTCGCATCGTCGTGGCGGGACGGACGACATCACCGGACCTCCCTGCGACAGGGGGAGTCCTCTTCGAGGACCCGATCGACACTCCGGACGCCTACGTCGCGGTGCTCGGCCCGGCCCTCGAGTCCATCGAGGCATGCACGTACCTGGGCGGGACAGGTGGGTCCGTGGTCGAGAGCGGACGGGCGCTGGGTGTCCTCCCGAGCGGTGACATCGTCGTCGCGGGGCCGACGCCTTCGACGGACTTCCCCGTCACCGGGCGAGCCGCTCAGCCGGTCTTCGGCGGGGGCGGGTCGGACGGCTTCGTGGCGCTGCTGTCCCCGCAACTCGACGCCCTGCGCTGGTCGACCTTCCTGGGAGGGCCCGGCGCGGACGTCATCGAGGCGATGGTGGTCGATCCGTCCCGCGAGCGGATCCTCGTCTGCGGACGGGCAGGAGACGGGTTCCCGACCACGCCGGGGTCTTTCCAGCACGAGGGACTCGCCACGAACGCCTTCGTCGCCGCTCTCGGCTTCGACGGCGCCCTGGAGTTCTCGGCCGTCTTCGGAGGCGCGCAGGGTGACTATCCCAACGGCATCGCCGTGGCAGCCAACGGCGACGTGGTGGTCGTGGGCCGGACGCTCTCCATCGACTTCCCGGTGACGCCGGGCGCCTACGACCCGACCTTCAACGGGGTCCCGCCGCTGATCAACCCGGATGTGTTCGTGAGCCGCCTCGATGTCTCCGGGGCGCAGCTCGTCTCCTCGACCTTCCTCGGCGGCTTCGGCATGGAGTCCTTCTCGGTGAACGTGGCCATCGACAGTGCGGGGGCCGTCACCGTCATGGGAGGGACCTCGTCCGCGGACTTCCCCACGACGAGTGGCGCGTGGAGCGAGGAGCCGCTCGGTGAGGAGGACACCTTCGTCGCGCGCTTCCATCCCTCGGGGGCGTCCCTCACCTACTCGACCTACTTCGGAGGAAGTGAGAACGAGTCCCATACCGGTGCGCGTGCAGCTCTTGCGCTGCTCGATGATGGCGGCGTGATCCTCGGCGGCGTGACGCGCTCGACCGACTTCCCGGTGACCCCCGGCGCCTTCCAGACCGAACTCAAGGGACCCAACGACGCCTTCCTCGCGCGGCTCGACCTGCTGCCCACGGGTGTTGCGCGTCACGGCACCGGGACTCCGGGTTCCGCGGGCGTCCTGGCCATCGCCGGACACCCGATGCCGGTCGTCGGCGACGACGGCTTCGCGCTCACCTGCACCAATGCTCCGGTGCTCACGACTGGGTACCTGGCCCTTTCCCGCCAGGCGGCACCTCCGGGTCGAAGCGCCGGCGGCGCGGCGCTCGCCGTGGATCCCTCCACGCTGCTGGCGCTGGTCCAGCCGACGACCGACGAGCAGGGCTACGCCGAGGTGCGCGTGCCGATCCCCGCCTGGCCAGACCTGGTCGGCATGACCTTCCACGCCCAGTACCTCTGGCCCGACCCGGGCCTGGACCATTTCGTCTCGACGCCGGGGCTCGCGATCACGGTCCAGCCCTGACGGGGTCCGGACCGCGATCCGCGGTGCCCTCAGGACGACGTCTGCTCCCGGTCCTTGCTCTCGGGATCGGCGGCGGGCTTCGTCTCGGTCGCCGCCCTCGCCGGCTCGCTCCCCGGCATCGTCGTCGCCACCACGCGCCGCACGCCCATGATGTTGGCGATGCGGTCGTCCACGGTGCCGATACGGAGCACGTGGTCGATCACCATGGGCGCGTCCTCGAGGGGTGTCGTGATGATGATGCGCCCGGCGCCGAGCAGGATGCGCTCGAGGATGTCCGGCACCGACTTCTCCCAGCGCAGGCCGTCGGTGCTGTAGCGCTTCATCTTGGGGAAGATGCCGTAGCGGTGGATCACCTCGGTCGGGCGGAACTCCCAGTAGTTGAAGCGCGCGTTGAGCCAGACCGATGCGAAGATGAGCGTGAAGCCGCCGAAGACCATGGCGTGGAAGACCCGGTTCATCTCGGGCGCGAGCGACGCGAACCAGACGCTCACCGCTCCCAGCCAGCCCGCGTAGAGCATCACCAGCCCGCCCACGACCACGCCGAGCACGAAGATGATCGAGCGCTCCTCGTTGAAGTCGAACGAGATCACGAGCAGGTTGAAGAAGAACACCGCCATCCAGGCCAGGTCGGCCCCGGGCAGTTCAGGCAGCAGGGCGAAGAGGCCCGACGCGATCCAGGTCAGATAGAAGAAGACGACCTTGGGCAGCGGGCGCACGATCACGGACAGCGGGTCTTCGGACATGGGCTTCCCTTCTCCGGAGCGCCTGGGGGAGCCCGGCGCCGCGGCCGGGGCCGAGTCTCGCCGATCCCCGCGGGCGGACCAAGGGGCGGTCCTTGTGGGGGATCGGGAGGGGCAGGTTTCACTGGGAACTCGAGGCCCCGAGTGCCAAATTGCGACGTCTCCGATCCTTTACACCGAGATGGTCCACCTTGTCGCTCTCCGCCCAGCCACAGACCTCAGGCGAACAACCCGCCCAAGCGAAAGCGCTCGACCCCGCCGAGCGCGACGACGCGCCCCTCGCCTGGCGCTCCCGCCTGCTGGCCGCGAGCATCGGTGCCGTCTGGCATGTGCTGGGTGTGTTCCCGGGGGACTCGGGGCCGAACGTCCTGGCGTGGATCGGCCGGCGTGGCGCGCGGCTGACCGGCGACCGGTATCACCGCGGCGCGGAACGTGCGGTCGTCGGCCTGGGCGTGGATCTCCCGGAGGCCGAGAGAATCGTGGCGGCTTCCGTCGGCAACCTGGCCCGGATCGCCCTGGAGTTGCGGGTGTTCCGCCGTCGCCTCGAGCGGGGTGACGACGCGTGCTGGAGTGTCGAGGGCGCCGAACACCTCGATCAGGCCCTGGAGGCCGGGCGCGGCGTGCTGCTCTGCGGCGGTCACTTCGGCGCCTGGGAACTGCTGCCCGAGATGCTGGCGCGGCGGTTCAGGCCGGCCTGGATCGTGTCCCACCCGCGGCGCAACCCGAAGCTGGAGCAGCGCGTCGCCAGGATCCGGGACGTCTCGATCGCCGGGGCCATCGACAAGCACGACATGCGCGGGCTGTTCCGCCGGCTGCGCGAGGGGGGCGTGGTCTGCGGGCTCTACGACCAGCGCGCGGGACGCAGCGGATGGCGCATCCCGTTCCTCGATCAGCCCGCCTCCCACTTCCGGGCGCCCGGCGTGCTCGCGCGTCGCTGCGGCGTCGCGTGCGTGCCGATGGCGATCATCCGAGACTTCAGCGGCGACCGGGTCCATCACCGGCTGGTGCTCGAGCCCCCGATCACGGCCGACCCGTCGCTCCCGGACGATCTGGCCGAGGTCGATGTCGTCCGGCGCCTCTCGGCCTCGCTCGCACGGACCGTGCGCGCCCATCCCGAGCAGTACCTCTGGACCCACGACCGCTGGAAGCACTCGCGGAGCGCCGTGACGCCGCCCGACGAGGCCGGACCCCGCCCAACGGGCCCGATCCCTGCCGGGCCCTGACCCGCCTGCCGGGCCCTGACCCGCCCGCCGGGCCCTGACCCGCCGCGGCGGGTATGCTGGGTCCCACTCACGCCCCGGCTCGGGCGTGGGCCGGAAGGAGGGACCATGCACGTCCGGTACGCGGGACGAATCGTCTTGGCGCTGCTGATCGCGGGCCCGGTGCTGTCGGCCCAGATGACCTGGAGCGTGGATGCCGGCGGCGGCGGCGACTTCCTGGAGATCGCCGACGCCCTCGCGAGTCCGCTGGTCGCCGACGGCGACACGCTGCACGTCTCCACCGGCACCTACGCCGGCTTCACGTTGGACCGCGACCTGACGATCGTCGGTGACGACGTGAAGCCGCAAGTCACGGGCCCGGTGACGGTGCAGACGCCCGCAGGCGCCACCCTGTCGCGGCTGCGCGTCCCGAGCCTGCACCTGCTCGGTTGCCAGGGCGTCGTCCTGCTGCACCGGATGCGCGTGGCCGGCGTGGCCGGAGGCGCGAGCCCGACCTTCCTCATCGAGAACTGCCAGACGGTGCTGTCGGGCGGCGGTCTCCATCAGGGCAAGCCGGGGGACGGCACCGGCGCGTCACCCGGGCTGATCATCCGTGCGTCGGACGTCTGGGCCTGGCAGGGCAACACGATCGGGGGGGCCGGCTTCGGTGCCGCGCTGCTGGCCGAGGACGGGGCGCCCGGGATCGTGGTGGAGTCGGGATCGACGGTGAGGCTCTCACACCTCGACGCTTCGGGCGGGGCCGGAGGCACGTCCACGTTCGCCGGGGGCACGGGGGGCGACGGGGCCCCCGCGCTGCGCATCGAGCCGGGTGCGACCTGCATCGTGGCCGGTCACGACGATTCGCCGTTGCTCCCGGGCGCGGGCGGTGGTGGCGCATTCCCGGGCCAGCCGGCGCCCTTCGCGATCGACGGCGGTGGCGACCTGACGCTGAGCGGCCTGGGCCCCACGCCCCTCGATCCCGCGCTCACGGTGACGGTGCCCGACCCGCTGATCTCGTTCCTGCGCATGCTCCCGCTGGCCGACCCCGAGCCGGCTCCCGACGAGAAGCTCCAGGTCTACGGTCCGCCGGGCCAGTTCCTGTGGCTGCTCGGATCGCTCGTGCCCGCGCACTTCACCCTGCCGGGACTCGTCGACGGCCCGCTGTACCTCGACCCGACGACGGCCTTCCTGTTCATTCCGGTGACGGCGCTCACGCTCGAGAATCCGGTCACCCTCGAGTTCGAGGTCCCCGAGAACCCGTCCCTGACCGGGGTCGTGGCGCACTTCCAGGCTTTCGCCGACCGCGAGGCCAACGCCCCCTGGCAGGCCACCAACCCCGTCCACATCGTCGTGAACTGAGCCGCAAGTCCCGCGACCGCGCGAACCCCGCCGCGCCGACCCGCGCGACCGCGGCCCCACGCAAGCCCTTCCCCGCGGCTCCACCTGCGGTCCGTGTCACGGCCGTGTGGGAGTCACGCCCGAGGTTCCGTTCGTTCGCAACGCGAACGCCCTGATCCGCCGTGCACTTCCGACGCGGCGTCCGCGCAGCCACCCGCCCCGGGTGAGGGGTGACACACCCTCGGCGGCAGACCCTATGCAGGGACAGGCCCCTGGCCTGTCCCGAATCCGGTCCGAGCCGAGGGTGTGTCACCCCTCACCCGGAAGCCCGCGCCTGCACCAAACGCCAGCACCTCGACCACGCGCAGGATCAGCTCGTGAGCTGCCCCTTGGTCCACTGGTCGATGTCCTTGCGCTCCTGCATGACCTCGGCATCCTTGGCGGCGCTGTGATCGATCTTCGGCCTGCCGCCGAAGAAGTTCCACAGGTTCCACCAGCGGCGCGGCCGGTCGATCAGGCCCAGGGCGCGGCCCTGGTTGTAGGCCCAGAGCCGGTTGTAGATCGGCTTCCAGTCGATCAGGTCGAGCAGGCCCTGCGGCGTCTTGCTGCCGATCCAGACCATGGTCTTGCTGATCAGCAGGCGCTTGAGCCACTTGGGCATGATGAAGTTCATGCAGCCGAACGCGATCATCACATGGTTCACGTAGCTGTGATCCTTGTGCTCGAACGGCTGGAAGCTCTTGGCGTTGTAGAGGCCCGGGTCGCTGGTGATCTCGCCCGCCTCGATGGCGCGCTTGTAGAGCGGTGAGCCCGGATAGAACACGAAGGTGAACACCGCGAGGCTGAACCAGGGCGGCATGGCCTCGATCAGGCGCACGGACTCGAGCGTGTCGGCATCGGTCTCGTAGGGGCTGTCCACGATGAAGTCGCAGGTCACGACCATCCGGCGCCCGTAGTACTTGTCGATCATCCAGGACTTCTCGAGGAACAGCTTGTTCGGGAAGTCGCGGTCGTAGACGCGCTTGTTGAACTCTTCGCTGCCCGTCTGCACACCGACCGCCACGACGCGGAAGCCGATCTCGTACATGATGTCGAGCTTCTGCTTGTTGAGCGACGCGGGGGTGGCGGTCGAGCCCCACCAGGCGTCGAAGAGCAGGTCCGGGATCTTCTCGCGGGCGTACTCGGCGAACTCCTCGAGCTGGCGCACGGGGCGCAGGAAGAAGTCGTCGTCGCTGAAGAAGAACGAGCGGAAGAACGGGAAGCGGTCCTTCATGTGCCGCAACTCGTCGACGACGTCGATCAGGCTGCGGAAGCGCACCGACTTCTCGCCGGCGAAGATCTGCTTGTAGGTCGCGTTGTAGCAGAAGCTGCAGCGGAAGGCGCAGCCGCGCGAGGAGAGCACGGGGTAGGTCGAGAAGCCGAGCGGCGCGTTGTTGTGGTACTTCTCGAGCAACTCGACATCCATGGGCTTGATCTGCCCCTGGTCGAGGATGGAGTGGCTCTCGATCTCGTAGTCCGGCCAGGGCATCTGGTCGAGTTCGACCAGCAGCGAGCGCATCGGGTTGCTCTTGACGTTGCCCTCGTCGTCGCGGACCCAGATGTTCTCGACGTTCGAGTAGTCCTCGCCGTTCGCGAACTTCTCGACGAACTCGGGCAGCGCCAGGTCACCCTCGCCCTGCAGCACGATCTTGACGTGCTTGATGGCCTCTTCGGGCGCGATCGTGCAGTGCACGCCGCCCCAGGCCTGGGTCACGCCGGGATGATCCCGATCGATGCGCTCGGTGACCTTGACCGCGCGCAGGAAGTTGTCGGACAGGAAGCTGTAGAGCATCAGGTCCGGCGCGTGGTGATCGACGAGGTCCGAGAACTGCTTGAGGACGGACTCGTCGTAGTAGCTCTCGCCGTCCAGCGTCAGGCACACGAAGTGCACGTCGTGACCCATCTGGCGCAGCTTGGCCGAGAGCAGCCGCGCGCCGTCCGCGAAGATGGTGTTGTTCAGCGAGACAAAGAGGATCTTCAGGGTGCGCAACGTGCGGTGTCCCGTGGTGGCGGCATGCGTGGGGGTGGGAGAGACGAGCCGGGGACTGCAGGAGAGGATCCACCATCCTATCCCATTCGCTCGATCCGATGGGTCATCCGGTGCAGGCCTGCGCGGCCCGCTTCCACACATCGTCCGGCACACCGCCCGCAGTGAAGATCGCTGCCTGCCGCTTCGCTTGCATCCGGAAGAAATCCTCCCCTGTCGTCAGGTTTGCGCCGGCGGCAGCGGCGGCCGCACGGAAGGGCGACTCGGGGTTCCCGTAGGCGAGGTCGACGGCGAAGCCCTCAGGGCGGAACCAGTCCGGGGACAGCACGATCTCGGCCGGCGGCGCGTCGGCCATGCCGATCGGGGTGGCGTTGATGACCAGGTCCGCCGGGTAGTGGCCGGGATCCGGGACGGCCAGGGCCGGCAGCGTCCCGGACAGGGCCTCGGCCAGGGAGCGGGCATTGCTCAGGCGGCGGGACCAGACGGCCAGCTCCACGTCCTGCTCGAGCAGCGCCACGGCGACCGCCCGGGCCGCGCCCCCGGCCCCGAGCAGCAGCACCTTGGGCGTCCGATCGGGATGGGCGCGCCGCCAGCGACGGAGCAGGCGCGGCATGAGTTCGCAGGCCGCCTTCCAGTCGGTGTTGCGCGCCTGCCAGCCGGCCGGCGTCCGCACCAGGGTGTTGGCCGCGCCCACCGCCTCGGCGCCGGGCAGGACGGTCACGGCGAGGTCGAGCGCCTCCTGCTTGAGCGGGTAGGTCACGGCGAACCCGTCCAGGCGCAGGTCCTCGGCGTGGTCGATCACGTCGGTCACGCGGTTCACCTCGAGCGCGACGAAGCGCGCGTCGGTGCCGGCACCGCGGAAGACGGTGTTGTGGTACGCGGGCGACATGCTGTGGGCGACGGGGTTGCCGATCACGGCGAAGAAGCGCGTCGTCGGCGCGACCACACCGATGTGGAAGACCCCGTGCAGTCGCTCCACCGTGGGCTGATCCAGGTGCCCGCGGCGGTCGCCGTCGAGGGCTCCGAAGCCGAGCGCCGCGCCGCGCCCGGCGGCCATGACCCGGCCCGCCTCGGCCAGCGGTCCGGTGGGGACCAGGCTGAAACGCCCGCCGGTCTCCTCCGTCATCTCTTCCTGGAGCTGCAGCAGCACGCTCAGCTGGGCCGGGTTCTTGGCGCCCACGGCCAGCTTGGCGAACTTGGTGTCGTGACCGGCCACGCGGCGCGCCAGCGCATCGAGGCGTGGGAGGAACCGGGACACGTGGCACGAGGCCATGCGGCTGCCGGGCACCGAGGCCGGAAAGCCGGCCAGCTCGCTGTCCTCGATGTCGAGGAGTTCGGCGCCGGCTTCCCCGGCGGCCGCCAGCAGGGCGTGCCGGGTGGCGGTGTCCTCGAGGCCCGGCGCGCTGCGGCAGGTGGCCAGCACCGGCACGCTCCGCGGCAGCGCGAGCAGCTCGGTGACCACGGCGGGCGTGGGTTCATCCAGGGCGTCGAGCCGCAGCTCGACATAGTCGACCCCTTGGGGCGGCTGTTGCAGGACGGGCGCGGCCTCGGCCGGGCGGCGGGGGAGCAGGGTTCCGACGAGCAGGTGCGGCATGGGTCAGCGGGGCGGTTCGGTGAGCGCGCGCACGAGCTCGGCCGCCGTGTCCTCGTCGAGATCGCGATGCTTGCGGGCCAGCCGCACGGCGCGGCGGGCCAGGGCACGATACGCGGCGCCGACGTCTGCGGCGGCCCCTTCCACGGCTTGAAGGTGCCGATTCACGGCCTCGATGTCGCCACGCACGATCGGACCGGTCAGGGCTCCTCCGGGCGGGAGCCGCTCGAGATTGCGGACGGTCGAGTCCAACAGGGGCACCAGGGCGGCCCTCGCGCCGTCCCGATCGAGGCCCGCCGACTCCATCAGGTCCAGCGCCTGATCCACCAGGGCGACCAGGTGGTTGCAGGCATGCGTGGCGGCTCCGTGCCACGCCGGGCGGCTTCCGGGGGTCAGCTCGAAGGGCAGCAGGCCGAGGGCACCGGACACATCGCGGGCCACGGCCAGGGCCGGTGCCTCGCCCTCCAGGGCGGCGACGGTTCCAGCCAGGGAGTCGGCGTCGCGGTCGGCGTCGACGAAGCTCTTCAGCGGGTGCAGACCGCCCACCGCCAGGCCGGCGGAGGACAAGGGCTCCAGGGCGGCCACCTCGACCGCGCCGGAGAGGTGCAGCGCCACGGTGTCGATCGGCCAGTCACGCTGGGCCAGCCGGGCCGCGCAGGCGTGGATGTGCCGATCCGGCACCGACACCAGCAGCAGCAGCGGCCCGTCATCGGGGGCGCGCCCCGGGTCGCACATCTCCGCGAACGGCACCGGCTCCCCGGCGCCCAGGAAACCGACCCGCTCCAGCGCCCGATCGGCGCTCCGGCAGGCGATCTCGGCCAGCGGCCAGCCGGCCCGCGAGAGTCCCCGCGCGAGCGCGGTGCCCACGGCGCCCGCCCCGGCCACCGAGAGCCTGCGCGGCGTCATGTCAACCGGCCTGCAACTCGCTCATGCCGTCCTGGCCGCGCTGCTTCTGCGCCGTGGCCGCGCGTTCGCGCCGGCGTTCGAGCAGGACGGACGGGTCGGCGCCGAACTCGTCGTTGTCGTCACCTAGCGTGGGCGCCACGTAGTCGGGCTGCTGGCTGCGCTCGAGCTCGGCTTCGTACGCCACGAGGATCTGTTTCTCGATCGCGTCGCGGCAGGCCTGGTTGATCGGGTGGGCGACATCCACGTGCAGCCGCGGTCGGCCGCGCGCGTCCGTCGGCGCACGGTTCGGATCGAGCCGCTGGCCGCACTCGTTGCAGTGCGAGGCGCGCAGGTGGTTCTTGCTGCCGCAACGCGAGCACCGGTCCATGACCTTGCGGCTCGGCATCGCGACGAACGGACCGCGCGGTCCGTCGATGATCTTCACGTCGCGGACCACGAAGGCCTGCTCGAAGGTCACCGTGCAGAACGCCAGGAGCCGCTCCTGCCGATGGTCGACCAATTTCACCCGGATCTCGGTGACGTCCACAGTTGCCCCTCCACGCTGCACGGTGGACCCGCTGGGGGACGAATATTCCAACTGCAGAGGCCGATCGTTAGCGATTTCTCGATCGCGTCGGGAAGAAAGCCGGCGCGGGATCGCCTCGACGCAGCAGTCCGGGCGGCAGCCGGGGCTGCCCGGGCGCGGGAGCCGGGCCGGCGGCGCTGGGCTCACCGAAGCGGAAGAACGTGCTGCCGCTCCCCGAGAGATGCAGACCCTCGTCGAGCCAGCGTGACGTTGCGGGCGCCACGCGGCACGCGGCCGGCTCCAGGTCGTTGCGATACAGGAACTCGAGTGTGGCGACGTCCGCATCGGCGAGCGATGCGCGCAGGTGGGCGAGCAGACCCGGGTCGATCGGCGTGGCGGGCGGCGCGGCGAGAGCCATGTAGACGCGCGGCGTGGGCAGGCGCCAGGGCGGCAGGATCAACTCGACCTGGAAGGCTCGTGGGCCCGTGAGCGGCTCGACGATCTCCCCGCGGCCGGTGCACAGGGCCGTGCCGCCGACCAGGAAGAAGGGCACGTCGCTGCCGAGTTGCGCCGCCAGTCCGGCCAGTTCCGCGGGCGACACCGGATCGCCCAGCAAGGTGTTCAATCCGGTCAGCACGGCACCGGCGTCGCTCGAGCCGCCGGCCAGCCCGCCGCCCGAGGGGATGCGCTTGACCAGCCGGATGTCGACGCCGTGGTCGGCGGCGGCGCCCGAGTGTTGCAGCAGCAGCAGCGCGGCGCGCACGGCGAGGTTGCGGTCATCGGTGGGGATCGTGGCCACGTCGTCCCCTGGGGGGTCCGCGGTCGCCGTGCCGTCCCGGCGCGGCCCGGGCAGCGGCGGGAGATGATCGTCGAGCGTGAGCGTGACCGCCGCGGCGCGCCCCCCGCGGCGCGCGCCCAGCGTCAGCCTGACGTCGACGTGCAGCTGGAGCGCCTGCATCACGAAGACGACCTACGGGAAGCCGTCCG
>JAJDER010000165.1 GCA_029259725.1 Planctomycetota bacterium
CGTGCCGCCCGGCATGTCGCCGGGTGGGCACTGCACGTGCCGCTGGATGTTCGGCGTGAAGGTCACGCGCGCCATGCTGCCTCCCGATGACCCGCCCCGGGGGTGGGCCGGGCGACGGTAGCCGGGCCGGCCCGGCGCGTCAAACTGCTAGGATCCGCGTCGACAACGGCCCGCACGAGGCGCGCAGCGTGGGAGCGATGCACCCGTCCCCGAACCGAACAGCGGCCCGCCGAGATCCCGTGGTGCTGGCCTGCGCCGGAATCGCCGGGCTGTGTCTGGTCGGCGCCGCGTGGATCCTGTTCGCTCCCGAGAGCGCGCTGGCCCACGTCGCCCTGCCGCTGGCCGAGCGCGCCAGCAAGGACGGTGAGATCGGCCCCGATTCGGTGGCGTTCCTGCGCCGCATGCTGTCGAAGGCGGCGCTCGGCCTGCTCGGCGCGGCGTGGTTGCCCCTGGCCTACGCGTGGCTGTGGCGCGCGCTGCCCGAGCGGCTCGCTGCCGCCCGGGCCTCCCGCCCCGCCGACGCGCCGCCCGACGTGCTCGTCGGCGCGCAACCCCCGGGGGTGGTGCGCGCGTTCCTGCCTCGCCGCGGGCGCCTCGCGGCCCTGGTGTTCGCGCCGGTGGCGTTGTCGATCCTCGCCGGCCGTCAACTTGGCCGCGGCTTCGAGTACGACGAGATCTTCTCCGCGCTGCACTTCATCGAGACCGGGAGCTGGTGGGAGACCGTCTCGAGCCAGAGCTTCTTCAACAACCACGTGGGCTTCTCGCTGGCAGCCCGGATCGGCCAGGGGCTGCTCGGCGTCTCCGAGGTCACCGCGCGCCTGCCCGCGCTGCTCATGGCCCTGGCGACGCTGGCGGTCGGCTACCGCCTCGGGCGCCGTCTGGTCGGCCCGGGCGCCGCGGCACTGGCCACCGCGCTGCTCGCCATCTCCCCGGCGTTCGTCACCGCCGCGGCCTCGGCGCGGGGCTACGCGGGGCTCGTGCTGGGCTCGACGTCCGCGGTGCTGCTCTACCTCGACCTGCTGCGCGGCGCGGGGCGCGGGCGTGCCTGGGCCCTCGCGATCGTGTCGGCCCTGGGCGTCTGGTGTCACCTCTACGTCGGCCTCGTCGTGGCGACCCTGGCCGCGCACCTGGTGCTCGAGTCCACCCTCCGCGCGCGACGCACGACGGTCACGGCGGCGGCGTTCCGTCGCACCTGGCTCGCGCTGACGGGCGCCACGGTGCTGTCGATGCTCCTGCTCGCACCGGTGCTGCCGCAGGTCCTGTACTACCTGAGCATCCGCCGCGACGGCAGCTTCCAGTGGCTGTTCCCGTTCGAGGCCCTGTTCGAGGTCGTCGGTGGGCCGGGCCCCTTCGCGGGCGCCGTCGTGCTGTGGGTCCTCGTCGAGATCGGACAGGGTCTCGCATCGGTGCGCTCGGGGCCGGCGCGACGCCTGGTCGGCCTGCTGGTCTTCGCGCCGCTGCTGCTGATGTGGCTCGTGGTGCGGCCCTACGATCTCTACCCGCGGTTCTTCCTGTTCATCCTCCCGCTGCTGTGGCTGCTGGCGAGTCACGGTCTCGCGCAGATGGGCGCCGAGACCAGTTGGTGGCCGGCCTTCGCCAAGGGCTTCGCGCGGCTCACGGTGATCCTGTTGATCCCCGCGCTGATCGCGCTCTCCTGGTTCAACGTGCCCGAGGAGGGCTATCGCGACGCCGCCCGCGCCGCCTCGGCGATGCTGGAAGAGGACACCCAGCTGTTCGCCATCGGCGGAGGTGGTGAGCTGTTCCGCTACTACACCGAGCGCGATCCGCGGGTGCCCGAGACGGAAGCCGCGTTCGACGCGATCGTGGCCAGGGCGGGCGGACAAGGCGACGTGATCGTGCTGCACCGACCCACCGCGTGGGAGCCCGAGGCGCACGGCCGCATCGCCGCCCGCCTCGCGCTGCGGGGCCGGACCGAGCACTTCGGCGAGATCCGCATGTACGTGTGGGAGCGCTAGTGCCGGCTGGGCCCGGGGCCGGGCGCGGCCGCTCGCCACCCACCGGGCGCCTCGGGCTGCTCACCGACCCGGGCTCGCCATCCGGCTGGCCGTCGGCGCAGAATGCCCAGCATGCAAGACGCCCCGCCCAGCCTGCTCGCCGTTGACGGCCTGACCTACGCGTACGGCGCACGACTCGCCGTCGATCACATCGCCTTCGACGTGCGTCGGGGCGAGGTCTTCGGGTTGCTCGGGCCCAATGGCGCGGGCAAGACCACGGCCATCGCCTGCCTGTCGGGGCTGCAGCGCCCGGCCGGCGGCACGCTCACCTTCGACGGCGCACCCTTCGATCCGGTGGAGCGCCCCGCCGACCGCGCGCGCCTCGGCCTCGTACCCCAATCCCTCGCCGTGTACGACGACCTGACCGCGCTCGAGAACCTGGTCTTCTTCGCCGAGATGCTGGGGGTCGAGGATCCGCGCGAGGCGGCCGTCGCAGGATTGGCCCTGGCCGGTCTCCAGGAGCGCTCGCGCGAACGCGTGCGGACCTTCTCGGGCGGCATGAAGCGCCGGCTCAACCTCGCCGCCGGCCTGGTGCACAGACCCGAACTCACCTTGCTCGACGAGCCGACCGTCGGCGTCGACCCGCAATCGCGTCACCACATCTTCGAGGCGCTCGAGACGCTCAAGGCCAAGGGCCACTCGATGCTCTACACGAGTCACTCCATGGACGAGGTCGAACGGCTCTGCGATCGCGTCGCGATCATGGACACCGGACGCCTGCTCGACACCGGCACGCCCGCCGAGCTGGCCGAGCGCGCCGGCCTGCCGGGCGCCGACCTGGAGGCCACCTTCCTGGAGCTCACCGGCCATCGCCTGAGGGACGAGGCATGAAGCCCAGGGGCCTGCTCTCGGCGGCGATGTGCATCGCGCGCAAGGACCTGCGCGAGTTCTCGCGCGACGGCGTGGGGCTCTTGCTGGCGTTCCTGCTGCCGCTCGTGCTGGTGGCCGTGTTCGGCTTCATCATGGGCCGGGTCGGCGGCGGCGGAGCGCCGATGCCACGCGTGGACCTCGCGCTGCTCGACCTCGACCGGACCGAGCAGTCGGCCGCTCTCGTCACCGCGCTGCTGGCCAGCGACACGCTGGACGTCGTGCGCCCGGGACCGGACTCGGCACCCTGGGACGAGGCCGACGTCCGCGAGCGCATCTCGAGCGGCGAAGACCCGTACGGCATGGTCATCCCGCAAGGCTACGCCGAGGGCGCCGACCTGATCCTGCTGCGCGACCCCGGCCGCGACCTGGAAGAGCAGCTGGTCCTGATGAGCCTGGTCGGCGCGCTGTTCGACGCCGGCGGCGAGGACTTCGCCTGGGAGATGTCGAAGCGCGGCCTGGAGGCCAGCGGATTGCCGCCGGAGCTGACCGGTCGCATCGAGGCCGTGGTGAACGGCTTCCGCTTCGCCGTCGAGGCGATGTTCGACGAGGCCCAGGCCAACGGCAGCTTCGACGAGGACGCCGCGTTCGGCGGGGGCGACGGGGCGGACGACGACGGGGCGGACGGCGACGGTGAGAACGCCGGCAACGCCGGTGACGCCGCCGGCGGGAACGCAGTCGGCATGGCGGAGATCCTGCAGCTGACGCTGCCCCTGGAACTCGTCGACGTCGCCCCCGAGGGACGCGACGCGCAACTCGGCTACCAGGTCACCCACGCCGTCAGCGGCATGACCGTGATGATGCTGCTGTTCTCGCTGGTGGGATTCGGCCGCTCGCTGCTGATCGAACGCGACAAGGGCACCCTGGTGCGCTTGCTGTCGGCGCCCGTGCCGAAGTCCTCGATCCTGCTCGGCAAGCTGCTGGCCACCTTCTTCACCGGACTCTTGCTGGTGTTCGTGCTGTTCGGCTTCGCGCACGTCGTGTTCGACATCGACATGGTCTCGCGCTTCGACACGCTGCTCGTGCTCACGCTGGTCAACTGCCTGGCCTGCACGGCGTTCGCGGCGGCGATCGCCGGCTGGGCCCGGACCGAGAAGCAGGCCGACGGCGTGTCGGTGCTGCTGATCCTGACCATGTCGGCCCTCGGCGGGTCCTGGATGCCGAGCATGATGATGCCGGAGGCAGCCCAGGCCGTGGGCCGGTTCACGCTGACCTACTGGTCGCTGCGCGGATACCAGGGGACCTTCTGGTACGGGCAGCACTGGACCGACCCGGAGATGCTCCAGTCCATGGGCGTGGTGCTGGCCATCGCGGTGGTGCTGCTGGCCCTCGCCTCGCGGCTGTTCCGGACCCGCTACGTCCGCACCTGATCCGCGCCGGTTCCGGGCCCGGATACGCGGTCGACGACGACGCGCCGCGGGCGCTTGATCCGGCCGCGGGCCATCGGAGACGATGCCGCGATGGTCATCACCGTGCTGCGTTCCCTGCTCCTCGCCGCAACCTGCGTCACCCCCGCGTGCACGCCGGACGACCCGGCCGATCGGGTCTCCCACGCGGC